>NZ_JAIUHQ010000019.1:0-92962 GCF_020165215.1 Mesorhizobium sp. CA15 | reverse complement strand
TCCAGCCAGCATCTTGAATCACAAATCCGACCGACCGGGAATCCCTTCTGATTCAATCAAGCTATGAAACGCTCTAGAGTTCCTCACGACAGACTGGAACCATCGGGGAGGGGAGAATCGCGATGAATCAAGCCAGGCCGCACGATCCGAGACCGCTTTCGGAAATCGCCAGCTATCACGCTCACATCTATTACGGAGATGAGGCGCAGCGCCGGCACGCCGAATGGCTGCGCCAGCGCATCGGCGAGCGTTTTCGCGTGCGCCTCGGCAACTGGCGCGACGAGCCGGTCGGCCCGCACGAGCAGGCCATGTACCAGGTCTCCTTCGCCACCGAAATCTTCGCCACGCTGGTCCCCTGGCTGATGCTGAACCACGGCGGCCTGAGCATCCTCATCCACCCCAACACCACCAACCCCAAGCGCGACCACCTGATCGACCCGATCTGGATCGGCCGCGCGCTCGGCGTGCATGGCGAGGTGCTGGGCGAGGAGGACGAGGCGGAGGAGGCGCTGGAGGTGAATACGCACCCGACGCTGGGGGTGTGAGGGGGCGGGGCTCTCGTTACCTGGTAAACGATTTGTGCTCGCGCCGAACTTGGCAGCGACGCCGAAAAGCTACAGCGCCCCGGATCAGCACGCGTCGCCCAGCAAAGCCATGCCCGGGGCATGAGTGCAGGAATGGCTGCGGTAGACATAATGCTGCCCGGCGCGCCAAGCATCAGCGCGGTGCGATCAGCCCTACCGTGCGATGGGCAGTCCCGGCACTGCAGCCTCAACTCAATTTCCGAGGGTCAACAGCCAGCTTGGCACGAATGATTGCCCGTGCCCTAGAAAGAGCTGGAATTAGCCGTTCGTCTCGGCGTCCGAGTACGTCAAGTATGCTACCGATGCCGGATAGGGCTTGGCTATCATTGATCGCAAAGCACAGTTTTGTGGCCGTCGCGCCGAGTAGCTCACGGTGCTTTTGCGGGTCAGCGTGGGCCGCGCAAGCCTCTGCCATTATCATGAACAGGTCCGATGGCGCTGTTGCTGGCTCGCTATTTCTCGCCAAGAAGATACACCGGTTGATGACAGCCTCCGCAATCGGCTCGCTGCGCGAAATAGCAGAGACATGCGCGCCAAGTCCCAGGAAGGAAAGCTCATCCACCTTAGCGATCGGTTCGTCAACAGGCTGGTTGAGAATGCGCAGGACATTCGCAATGAAGCGCTGTGATGGCTGAGCCGTATTCGCGAGCGCGACTACTCCAGGGACTTCATCCAACGCCCATGCTGCCTCCAGATTGGACTCAACGTCATTGAAGACATCCATCTGGGATGAAACCAACGGATACTCTCTGAAATCGTCAAAAGGTCCAGGGAAGTACGCTGCAATGACTTTTTTTGACTCCTCAAGGCGCGCCACTGCAGCCTCAATCGCAGCAACCCACGTAGGTGGGCGTTCGGTAGCGGGGATCGTTGCAAGTGCTCCTAGCGCACGGCCAACAAGCTCCGCAAAGAGGTGGTCGGGACTGATCCATTCTGGCCTCCATCGCGGTGCATCTCGTCGATCAATCACTCCGTGCCACAAATAGGTCGAAGAGAATTTCTCCGTTGCCCAGTTCAAGAAATCTTCGGAGCTGGGTAAATCGTACAGCGCATTCGTCAATACTCCCGCGTGGGCAAGCGCTGCCAATCGAACCCAAAAAACGGGAGCATTCGACGCCCTCGCAACCCGTCGTAAATTGATGGTGCTAACTAGTGTCATTGCGCAGAAGATGTTGCAACGGTCGGTGGTTGCAATGGGATCGACCAGCAGCTTGTTTAAGAATGAGGTGCCAAGCTCGACGAATGCTGGGTCCGACTGGAGCAGCTGCCTACACAACTCGAAGCCGCACAAGAGGCTGAACGGATCATTCGCCTCAAGCAGTGACGAGATATCTGAGGAGCCAATCGAGGCCAAGATCTCAAAAGGAATTAGTGGTTGCCATAGCGCGGCAAATGCTATTCGCCGCAATGCTCGTTTAGGCTGCCGTTCTACTAGGCTCTTACGCGCTGTGGCGAGTTCGGACCTGTTGAATGTTTCCAGGTCCCTTGAGTCGCTAAGCGGCGCGATAAGTCGCCCGAAGTAGTCCGGTTCATCTGGCATGAGGGAATCGACATCCAACTCCTGCGCGGCCCGCAACTGCGTCTTGATCGCCTCAGGGGTAGCGGCTAATGCCGTCTTAAGTGTCACGTATTCGCGGTCGGTGAGCGCTCTTTCGCCCGCAATCGCCAGCCACTTCTCCTCTTCGTCGCCCCGAAGAGGCTTTGCTGCGAAGACACGCGTCAGCGCTTTGATGCGGGTGTCGCGTTCGTCGCTCAGAAGATCGGCGTCGGAAAAAGCGAATCCTTTCTGATCTATCACAAGTGTGGCTTGTCCTTCGTCGCCCATACCCAACTCCGCGCGGATATCCGGGCCGCTCTGAGTTTTCAGGAAAGCCGATTTTTTGCCCGCAATGGCCCCTCGCAGTGCTTGGTGCAAGCTGTCGGAAGTTACCGAGCTAACATCGTTAAGTGGGAACCAGAATTGGGGCTCGATTCCAAAATTCGCGCAAAAACCTTCATCCAACAGAAGCTTGCTGCGCACTTCTGATGGGAGAGGGTTGACCAGAAGCGCAAACCGCAGGTCAATCGCGTCACGGCTCATCTTCATCGACCTCTGCTAACCTAACAAGGTGCGCCTTCAGGAAATCGAGGACTTCATCCCAGATTTCAGGATGATTGTGTCGCAACGGCTCAATGAGTGCTTTGTCGAGCCATTCGAAATATCGGCGCCGTCTCTGGCGTGTCCCAGAGACGAAAATCATCATGAGCCCGGATTGGACTGCGAGCTGTTGCCGGGAAGCGGCCCAGGCCAGCTCATTCCCAGGTTCCACGCACCATTCCAAAGGATCGGGCAAGAATGAGATGAGCCAGTTGGCACACGCTTCCGCCCGGTCAATGTCATCCGCTTTACTCCAAATCTCCCTGATGGCGGAGCAGGCTGCGAACCGGGCACTGATAAGCCACAGGACCTCCTCAGGGACAAAAGCACTGTTTATTTGGGGCAGCGTCAGACTTTTCGACAGCGCCTTTAGCTCGGGCGTTTCAGCTATCTTCCCATCAACGACTGCAGGAGCGGCGGCAAGGTGATGCAGCAGTTCGTCCGCTTCAAATGGAACGGCATAGTACCCAGCTTCCCTCAGTCTATGGCGGCTGCGCCAGTAAACTTGAGCGTCAATTCGGCCGCTGTCCTTCAAAGCTGCGAGAATGTCGAGCGTTGAGGCCGAGTATGCACTGCGTTTGGAACTGTCTACCCAAGCCGGACGTTTGTTGAGACACCGATCATCAGAAAGCACAACCTCGATTTGTGAAAGGTCGGCCACGAGGTCCAAAGTTGGTGAGGAGTCGAAGGTCTCGTCCCTTTCGTGCTCTTCATCATTCCCGTTGTCGATTCTGTGCCGAGCCGAGAAGGTGAGCCGCCCTGCTTCCACGCCTGTGCTGACATTTGCCCGAATCCTTTCGATAGCGCTAAGCAAGTCATCTACGTGCTTGCCATGCTGTAGAGTTTCCCTTGTTCTCGTGTCCAAGTCGACATGAACAAACACCGCCTTAACTGATCGGGTCAAAACATCTAGCAACCCTACATAATCGAGGTACACAACGGCCAAGTCATCTAGATAAAGCGTCGATTGGGGAGTGATTGTTTGTGGAGTCTCCCAACCAACATCTACGTGGGTGAGGTAGGCCTCCGCAGCTCTCTTCGTTTCCGCGTCTAGGTTGCCGGAGCCAGACAAGAAGGAAAGAACCGATAACGTATCTGTCAGGACGCTGCGGTGGGAAGTCATGTCAGCCGTATCCTCAAGAAACGTGCCAAGTTTCGCGACGGGTGCACTTCTGACGACCAAACCCCCATCACGTTGCGCCACAGAGAGCAGCGCGGCAAGGTCGCGACCGATCTCCTTTGCGGCCGCACGATCCCCGTTGCTATCGGCAACAACCGTCACGCGTCCCGATGCGATAAGAGCTTGAATCCGCCGCGCTTTCGCCATTTCCGACGGCTGTTGGACTTTGAGAAACTGCCTATCTATGAACAGCATGCTCAGCGTTTTGGGCGCTATGATAGGCCGGTGTACGAATGCCAGCGCCTCCTCTGCCAACCCGAGATAGTCGAGTGTTATCAATGCGGTGATGTCAAAGGCCACAGTCTTTGCCAGTGTGAGATCGTAGCGAGGGCGCGAGCCTGAGAAGGCAAAGACCGGATAGTTGATACGCAAATCGTATGGATCAGAGTTACGAAGAGCCTGCCCTAGGGTCAGGTCGAGTAACTGGCGGCGAACACCCTTTGCGGCAATAAACAGTGGTATTTCTGCATGCCGCACCAATTGATCGATTTTTTCGGTGTGCTCCTCCCAACCCGGCGCTCTATCGATCACCTCCTTGATCGACATACGCTGCACCGGACCTTCGCTACCGGAATGATCAACGGCCTTCTGAAACCATTCTCGGGGTTTCGATCCTTTGTATTCTTCGCCGCGTCCCGTTGCCAGCAGGTACGCTGCGAGGTTGACCTGGGGATCATCGGGAGCCTTGCGAAGCGCTTCATCACGAAAATGGTCGACGTAAGGGCTGCCAGCCTCCAAAGCTAAGCGAGCAAGGCGGAGAAGGTCATGTGTCGGAAGCGCATCCGCGCGAGAAGCTTCCTGTGCTAGGATAGCCTGTAAGTTGCCCCAATCGCCGGTCTCGATAGCGGTGTTGATCGCGAGTTCTCGATCGCCTGCGACCTTCCGTCTTGTCAGAAGCTCGCGTGCAATCGTCCGAGCCTCGACAATCGACCCTAGCTGGAAGAGCGACCAGCCCTTGATTGCAGCGTACTCGTCGTCCAGAGCAAAAAGGTCTGGCAACTCTTCGGCAATCGCGACCACTTCAGCATATCGTTCGCTCCTGAAAAGAGATTTGATTGCGAGGTCGAAATCCTCCTGCGACTTAGTTTCTTTCGCTAGAATCGGCGCGTATTCAGCCAATAGCTTGGCCTCGCCCCGGACTCGGATAGCTGCTAGCAAAAATCGCAAGTTGGGCAGAGATTTCGATTCAGCATAGCGATGTCGCAAGCTCTCAACCTCGTCCCCCTTCTCTATGTGATCAACAAGTTCCTCAAGATCGCGTGCCTGATCGCCGTTTAGATGTGGTCCTCGATGCAATGCGATTAGGCGGCGTGCATCGTCCAGAGAGCCTGTGCGGGCAAAAATCTCGATCTCGATTGCGGCGAGCGCGCTCCTTACCAAATCGGTCTGTGCAAAAAGATCGTCGTGATGTTTCTCAAAAAACTCACGAATCTTACGGGGGTCATGGCTGTGGTAGGCCATCAGGAAGGCCGCAAACCGTTCGTCTGCGGTCCAGCCGCCAAGCTCTTTACGCGCTAGTAAGTGGCGACTGAGGGCATCTTGATTAAAGGAAACATCATAGGCGAGCGCCAGGCGTACCCGGTGCAAAGTTTTGTTGGGATCAGAGATTTCAGCCGAGAGTTGTTTCAGGGCCTCATCCCGTGTTTGGCTTCCTTCGAGTCGAAGCCAGAGATCGAATTCTCGAAGAAGGTTTCCCAGTTCCTCAAGGCCAAGTTCGTCCGTTTGGGCGAGCAGGCTTCGAATGTCGGCGTCTGCCTCCTTTATCCTGTCCTCACCTTTGGGTCCGCTCGCGAGTCGGAGGCTTTTGGGGTCTAAGGGCAGCCCCTGGAAGAGAGCTCCCTTCTGATCAGCCGGCAGGATGGATGCAAGTGTGAGTTGGGCACGTAACAAGTGAAGCACCGGGCACTCGTGAAAATATGCCTCGGGCACTTCAGCAACGTGGTCGAACGCAGCCTCGAAATCGCTTTCATCTATTTCTGTGACTACTAAGCTTACGGCGCCGGCGGCGGTCAAATCTGCTGGCCCAATACGCTCTAAACGCACCCATTGAAGGGCCGACGCAGCTCCGAGCTGCTGAACGATAGCCGTCAACAAAGTCGAGCGCGTTTCAGGATCGCTTCGCAGCTTCAATTCGCGCAACGTCGCTGATGGATCGCCTTCGGCACCCTTCAATAATGCGTCGGTGATGAACAAGTCGCGGGTAGGATCAAGCTCCGCTGCAAAGGTCCGGTACCGTTTCGCATCAACAAGCCTGTCCGCCGTAGCATTGGCACGCGCAGCACGATCGCAGACCTCCGCCCGAATCGTGTTTGCGCCGAGCGACAGGTCTCCACTTATAACCCTGTCTGCGAGGTCAGCGAGCGCGCCTGCTACGTTCGCTATCTGGAAACCCCGTAGCTGAAGTATCTTAGACAGGCCTTCTTTCAATTCGCGATCGGCATATTTGGCTGGGAGCCGCGCTTGGGTGTCCGCGCCTAGCCTATCGATGCTCTTGGCGAGCGCTGCCACCTGCTCATGCGAAGCTTGGTTTTCTTGGCCCGCTATCAGAATATCTAGTTTGCGATTTTGCGATTCAATGCTGGGGCTAAATCCGGGGTCGAAAGCAGACTGCGCCGCTTCGTGCTGTCTAATATTCTCCTGTAGAGTATCCCAACCCCAAATCTCGATTTGAACAACCCGGCCGGAGGCTGCTTGTTCCTGCATTATGTGTTGAGCTAATTGAGTTAACCGTGTATCGTTTTTTGACGTAGAGACAATAAAGTATTCGCTCAAAGGCGGGTCGTATTCTAACGCAACTTTTATCTCGTCGGTAACTTCTTTTTTGGTTAGTTTTGCGTTTCCCGATTTTAACTTACATTGGATTCCAACAATTTTTTTAGGGTCGCAATCTCGATGCCCGACAATATCAACCCCGTCCTGGATTTGCCCTCGCGTACCAAGGCGTTCAACGTTTGGGTCTTTAAGTATCGCTTTGAAAAGTACGACGCAATTTTCCTCGAATTCGACTTCGTTCGCCGGCTTACTTATCTGGGTCGATTTATACCCTGCCATCCGGCGCGCGCCTAATAGGGGAAATTTCGTGGATAAGCGTCGGATGCAATACTACCTATGCGAGATTGCCAAGTGCGAAGGGGTCTGCGTCCCCAGCTTATCTCCTCACCAGCCGCGGCAGCAGAAATATCTCCGCCCCCTCCGGCAGCTCCTTCCCCCACGTATCCCTATAAATCGTTCCCGTCGATAGCCACCGCGATCCCGCGGTCGATCCACGGCTCCATCCCGGGATCCGCCAGCTTGCGGAACAGCTCCCTGATGTCCTTGGCCTCGATCTGGTGGCCTTAGCCTCCGGCGATGGCGCCGGGCGATGGCTTCCCCCAGCTTGGGGCCTCGCCTACGCCCTCAACCCTCATCCTCCACCACAAACGAAAGCGCGATCAGGTCGTCGACGTCGATGCCGCCATGGCCATTGTCCAGCACGTCCGCGACCTTTTGAAAGGCCAGCATGTCATCCATGCTGAGCTTGGCTTCTCTCAGCCTGTCTTGCAAGCCCGCCACTTTGGTTTCCAGGATCCTGGAAGTCTCGATCATACTTGCCTCCGTTGCTGTCCAACGCCGCGTTCCACACGCTCAGCATCAGGCACGTGAACACGACCGGCCCGATGAAAAGGCCGATCGCCACGGCCGCCGCAATGCCCATCCGCTCCGCTTTCGCGGTGATCCTTGCAAGGCCGTCATCGGCCGGGACGAGATTGGAAAGATCGCCGTGTTGGAACGCGCTGTTGTCGTTTACGGCCGTCGGGGGCATCTCCCACCGCTCTCGGAAAGGAAGCTGCTGCTCGGCAAAAGGTTCGCGGGCACTCATCCGCATAGGTCACACCCCCGAAAACGCCGCCTTGCCGTGGCGTTCGAAGAGCGCCAGCTTGGCCGAATAGCCAAGCCTGAGCTTCGTCTTGCAGGCATCGCACCGGAAGGTGCTCACCGACTTGAACCATGAACCGTTCCTGATGATCGGCCGGCGGCAATTCGGGCATTCATAGCGAAGACTCACGTCCCGCAACTCCTCGGAAATCGACATTGTCCACCTCTGTCCCCAGCCCCTGTTCTTTCTTCGGATGCCCACCACCTGGGAGCAGGTGGCGGGCGATCCAGCCAACTGACGATGAAGGGACTGATTGCTCGTCAGCGCAGCCCTAATGAGATTGCAGGGATTATGTTTCGCGCGATGGACCAATGCGCTGGCGAATGGGACCTCAGTCGGAGAGAGGGCCCATCTGTGGAACCCAACGTTCTTCGGCGCCTATCATGGGCAGGCGGGGTCTGGACTTCTCAGATCCATTCCGAACCATAGGAACATTAGCGCGCGCTAAGGGTTCTCTCAGCAAGGATCGCACACCCAGGTGGAACCATGGCCGAGTTGGCATTCGCTTTTGTGTACTATTCGGGGCTGACCGGACCCGACATGCTGGGTGCGGTCGTGTCTTTGACCGCGGGGCTTCTTCTCTACAACGTTGTGCGGGAAGACCGGCCAAACCGATAACCAGCCCGATAATCATGAGCGGCTCGAAAGCGGGTGGTGCCCGCGAGCCTGACCGAGGGGGGCACGGACTGGAGACAGGGCGCCTGCCGAACGAAGGACGCTTGGAGCAGCCGCCCGCCGGGAACATTAGCGCATGCTAATTATTAATCCTCCATAGGAGGATGTGCCATGCACAGCATTATCTATCTCATCGGCCTCGTCGTCGTCATTCTCGCCATCTTGAGCTTTTTCGGGCTTAGACGGTAAGCGCCACCCCAAGCGGCCGGCACGGTCGCCGGACATGCCGGTTTCAATTCGACAGTGCCGATATCATGGCGCCAGCCAAGGAAACCCGCGGCTGGAGGTGGCTGCGGATATCTTCGCCGGTGTCTGGGGCGCCTGCGTGCTGCAGCGGTTCTGTCGATTCGTCGCCGCCCGAAATCAAACAGCAGCGGGAACTGCGTGAGCGGCTCGACAGCCAATGGTAGGCGTCGTGACGGCCAGCCGCCGGTTCACTCACCCCCCGGCCAGCCGCGGCAGCAAGAAAATCTCCGCCCCCTCCGGCAGTTCCTTGCTCCACGTATCCCGGTAAATCGTCCCGTCGATCGCCACGGCAATTCCCCGATCGATCCACGGCTCGATCCCGGGATACTGTTCCGCCAGCTTGCGGAACAGCTCCCTTATGTCCTTGGCCTCGATCTCGTGCTTGGCCTTGCCGCCGGCGACGGCGCTGAGCGAGCCCCAGAGGGTGACCTCAACCATCACCGCCTCAAGGTGCGTCGATATTCAGGTGAGGCCGGCCTGCGAATGAAGGCTTCCTGCGCTTCCGGTGCTCACGTACGTCAAGTACGCTCCGCTCCGGTTCTCGGAAGCCATCATTCTCGGCTCGGCTTGACCTGAATCTCAACACACCTTGCCCTAGCTTGGATTCAGCCCTCCCGCTCCGCCTCCAGCGCCGCCAGGATGCGCGGCGGCGACATCGGGATGTGGGTCATGCGCACGCCGACCGCGTTCGACACCGCGTTGGCGATCGCCGCCAGCGGCGGCACGATCGAGGTCTCGCCCACGCCGCGCACGCCATAGGGGTGGTTGGGGTTGGGAATTTCCAGGATCTGCGTGTCGATCATCGGCAGGTCGGAGCAGACCGGGATGCGGTAGTCGAGAAAGCCGGCATTCTGCAGCCGCCCGTCCTTGCCGTAGATATACTCCTCGTTGAGCGCCCAGCCGATGCCTTGCGCGGCACCGCCCTGGTATTGGCCCTCGACATAGGTCGGGTGCACCGCCTTGCCGGCGTCCTGCACCACCGTATAGCGGATCACCCGGGTCGCGCCGGTCTCGGGGTCGACCTCGATGTCGCAGATATGGGTGGCGAAGGAGACGCCGGCGCCGTCGGCGACGAGCTCGCTATGGCCGGCGATCGGCCCGCCGGTCGTGCCCGACTTGGCCGCGATGTCCTTCAGCGACAGCGGCGACAGGTTGCCGTATTTCTCGCCCTTGGCGATCGCATGGCCCTTTTCCCAGGTCACGTCCTCCACCGGGATGTCCCACATCTGCGCGGCGCGATCCTTGAGAATCTTGATCGCGTTGCGGGCGGCCGAGATCGTCGCCATCGAGGAGGAGAAGGTGCCGCGGCTGCCGTCGGTCATGTCGTTGTAGCCCAGCGAGGACGTGTCGGCGACGATCGCCTTGACGTTGGAATAGTCGATGCCGAGCTCCTCCGCCGCCACCAGCGACAGCGAGGCGCGGGACCCGCCGACATCGACGGTGCCGACGGCCAGCGACACCGTGCCGTCCATGCCGATGTTCAGATCCGTGCAGGTCTGGCCGCCGAAGTTGAACCAGAAGCCGCAGGCCATGCCGCGCCCCTGGTTGGCTTTCAGCGGCGCCTTCATGTGCGGATGGCTCTTCACCGCCTCCAGCGTCGGCCCGATGCCGATCGGTCCGTAGACCGGGCCGTAGGACGAGCGCGTGCCTTCCTGCGCGGCGTTCTTGATGCGGAAGTCCACCGCATCCATGCCGAGCTCCTTGGCGAGCTCGTCCACCGCGCTTTCCACGGCAAAGGCCGCCATCGGCGCGGAGGGCGCGCGATAGGCCGCGGTCTTCGGCCGGTTGACCAGCACTTCGTAGCCGACCGTCTTGACGTTCTCGAGCTTGTAGCAGGCGAAGGCCGTCATCGCGCCGATCTCGGCCCAGGAGCCGGCATAGGGGCCGCAGCTATAGCGCAGCGTCGCTTCCGCCGCGGTGATCGTGCCGTCCTTCCTGGCGCCGATCTTGACGTCGATCGAGGTGGCGCTGGTCGGGCCCGAGGCGCGAAAAACCTCGTCGCGGGTCATCACCAGTTTTACAGGAGGGCCGGCCTTGCGCGACAGCGCCAGCGCCACCGGCTCGGCCCAGACATGGGTCTTGCCGCCGAAACCGCCGCCGATCTCCGACGAGGTGACGCGCAGCTTCGAGGCTTCGAGCCCAAGCAACTGGGCGCAATGCTGGCGATAGACGAAATGGCCCTGCGTGCAGACCCACAGATCCGCCGTGCCGTCCGGGTTGACGCTTGCAACGCAGGCATGCGGCTCGATATAGCCCTGATGCGTCTGCTCGGTCTTGAACGAGCGCTCGACGATGAAATCGGCCTCGGCGAAACCCTTGTGGACATCGCCATGGCCGAACTGGGTGCGCTTGGTGACGTTGGAGGGCTTGGCCGGCTTTTCCTCCAGGCCCTCGGTATAGACCTGATCGTTGATCAGCGGCGCATGGTGCTGGGCTGCCTCGTCGACATCGGTGACATGCGGCAGCACCTCATAGTCGACCTCGATCAGCTTTAGCGCCTGGCGGGCGGTGCGGGCGTCGATCGCCGCCACCGCGGCCACCGCATGGCCGTCATAGAGCGCCTTCTTGCGCGCCATGCAGTTGTCGAGGATGTCGTACATGGCGGCATCGCCATCGGTGAGGTCGGGCAGGTCCTTGGCCGTGATCACCGCCTTCACGCCGGCGAGCTTTTCCGCCTTCGACGTATCGATGCTTTTGATCACCGCATGCGCGTGCGGGCTGCGCAGCACGCGGCCAACCAACTGGCCAGCCATGTTGAAGTCGGCACCGTAGCGGGCGCGTCCCGTCACCTTGTCGACGCCATCGGGGCGGACCGGTCGCGTGCCGACCGAGGAGAAATTGCGTCCGGAGTAGCGCGGATCGAAGTTCATGGATTACGCTCCCTTCATCACGTTTGCCGCATCCTGGACGGCGCGCACGATCTTGTCATAGCCGGTGCAGCGGCAGAGATTGCCGGCCAGCCCGAAGCGGATTTCCTCCTCGGTGGGCGAGGGGTTCTTCTCCAGCAGGTCCTTGGCCGCGATCAGGAAGCCCGGCGTGCAGATGCCGCATTGCAAGGCCGCATGCTCCAGAAACTTCTGCTGCAGCGGATGCAGCTGGTCGCCATGCGCCATGCCTTCGATGGTCTCGACCTTGCGGCCCTCGGCTTCCGCGCCCAGCACCAGGCAGGAGCAGACCAGCCTGCCGTCGACGATGACGCTGCAGGCGCCGCAGTCGCCGGTGCCGCAGCCTTCTTTGGCGCCGGTGAGCCCCAGCCGGTCGCGCAGCACGTCGAGCAGCGTCTCGTCGGGCTGGCACAGATACTCGACGGCGTCGCCGTTGATCGTGGTTGATACAGCTATACCGGCCATTATTTGCCTCCCGCACGCTTGTAGGCGGTCGTTGCGGCTCTCTGTGCCAGCACGCCCGCGACTTTCCGTCTGAATTCGATGGTGCCGCGCTTGTCGTCGATCGGGCGGCAGGCGCCGGAGCAGATCTTCGCCAGCCGCTCCAGCGTCTCTTCGTCGAGCTTCGAGCCGACCAGCACTTGCCCGGCTTCCTCGACCAGAAGCACCGTCGGCGCTGCGGCGCCGAGCGCCACGCGGGCGGTCTTGATCGCGCCCTTCTCGTCGAGCGTCAGGTTCACGCCGGCGCTCACCACCGCGATGTCCATCTCGGTGCGCGGAATGAAGCGCAGATAGGCGTCGCCCGCATGCTCAGGCCGCTTGTCGAGCAGGATCGCCTCGATCATCTCGCCCTTGGCGAGAGACGTGCGGCCGGGTCCGGTCGGCACGGCTTCCACGGCAATCGTGCGCTTGCCCGAAGGCCCGGCGACGACTGCTTGTGCCGCGGCCGCGACCAGCGCCGGCACGCTGTCGGCGGCGGGCGAGGCGTTGCAAAGATTGCCGGTGATGGTGCAGCGGCCCTGCACCTGCTTGGAGCCGATCAGGTTGGCCGCCTCGACCACGCCCGGCCATGCCTGCTTGAGCGCCTTGTTCTCGCCCAGCACCGCGCAGGGCACGGCGGCGCCGATCCGGAAGCCGTCGGCCGTCTCGGCGATGTCGGCTAGGCCGCCGATTGCCTTGATGTCGACGATCAGCTCGGGCTCGATGAAGCCGCCCTTCATCCTCACCAAAAGGTCGCTGCCCCCGGCCAGGATCGCGGCCGGGCCTACTGCCTTGGCGAGCTCGCCAACGGCATCTTCGATTGAAAGCGGACGTATGTAACGCATCGTCTCCCCTTGGTGGTCATAATCGGATCGCCCGTTATAAAGCGTCTGGTTATAATGGCCATCCCGTTCGTGCATGTCCGGGTTGGGCCAGAGCCCTATTCCAGATGCGCCCAGAGGGCGGGCCAGGGGCAGGCAGCGCGACAGAGCCGGATGCGGCAATCGCCCAGGCGGAGCCATTCATGCGATTAACGCCACGCGCGTCGCCTATCGCTTGCGTGGCGGCGTTGGCGAAGCAGCGCCGACCGTGCGGAATGGTCGAAAATGGCTTTGAGACAAGGCAGGGGCGTCGGCTCGCAAAAACATGGCCAGGAAGTTCGCATTTCTTTTGGTGCGCGATTTCACCTTGTCGCCGCTGTCGCTGTTCATCGACACGCTGAGACTCGCCGGCGACGAGGGCGACCGCAGCCGCAGGATCGAGTTCGACTGGGAGATCGTCGGCGAGCGCGGCCTGCCGATCCGCGCCAGCTGCGGCGTCGAATTGCTGCCGACGAGAGCGATGGGCAATCCGGAGGATTTCGACAATGTCGTGGTGGTCGGCGGCCTGCTCGACACCAGCCGCAAGCTGAGTTCGGAAAAGGAGGCGTTCCTGTTGCGCGCCGCGCAGAAGGGCGTGCCGCTCACCGCGCTCTGCACCGGCAGCTTCGTGCTGGCGCGCTACGGCCTGCTCGACGGCTACAGCGCCGCGGTCAGCTGGTTCCACATCAAGGATTTTCGCGCCGAGTTCCCCGATGTGAACGCGCATGCCGACAGCCTCTATTCCGTCGACCGCGGCCGCGCCACTTGCGCCGGCGGCACGGGCGCGGCCGACCTTGCCGGCTATTTCGTCTCGCAATTCATCGGCCGGAAGGCGGCGGAGAAGGCGGCCAAGATCCTGGTGCTCGACCGCATCCGCTCCAGCCGCGACGTGCAGCCGGTCGGCGATCTTTTTCCAGCGGCCGCGAGCCGCGCGGTGAAGCGGGCGCTGCTCCTGATGGAAAGCAATCTTCAGGAGCCGATCCCGATCGCCGAGATCGCCGCCAGGCAGAACTGCTCGCGCCGCCAGCTCGAGCGGTTGTTCGGCGCCGAGCTCGGCATCGGCCCGATGGCCGCCTATCTGGCGCTCAGGGTGCACTACGCCAGGTCGCTGCTGGAAGGCAGCGACCTCGCGATCGGCGAGATCGCCTATCGCTGCGGCTTTGCCAATGCCGGCCATTTCAGCCGTGTCTTCCGCCAGCAGGCCGGCATCACGCCGACCAATCTCAGGCACCCGAACCGGGCAGCGGCGAGTGACATCGCCAGATAGCGGTCCCTGTGCACGACTTCGGCAAGCTGGTTTCTATGTCACAGCGATGACCTTCCCCGTCGCACTAAGGCGACACAGGACCTTCGCTTGTCGCACTTGGATGCCGCCTGGAAGCGCATAGTTTATTCGCACCTCGATCGGCGCCGCCAGACCGGCTTTGTGTTGGCGCATCGGACCGGCACTAACCGCGTATACGCGCACAGCACCAAGCGGCGTCGTGGCCGACATGATCGCCGCGCGGCAAGCGCTCACGATTTTGGGCGGCGTGCCTGGCTTTGCTTTCAACGATACAAGGGGCGCAAAAGGATAGCCCGCTCTAAACCGCCCGAACTCCCCGCCACCCGTGCTGGAGGGTTTGAGGATGGATGGCAGGCTGATCGCGGTTGTCGCGCTTCTGGGGGAGAAAACGGTGGGGTTGTCGGGGGGCGCGGTGTCCCCGGTGCCTGATGTTGCGGTGCCGGCATCCGTCGACACGCCGGCGCTTGCGTTGCCTGCAGCGTCACCCGTCGAAACGCTGGCGCCGATGGACCCGGTACCAGCATTCGCGGACGCGCCAAGGCTCGCCCCTCCTGCGCCTGCCGACGCGCCAACGCTGACGCCGCCTGAGCTCACCGACGCGCCAACGCTTGCGCCGCCCAAGCCGCCGACATTTGCCCCCAAGCCAGCGGAGACACCTTGTGATCCGGCGCTCACGCCAGCGCCGACGCCAATGCCGCCGACCTTGCCGCCACCGCCGACATCAAGGGCGGCCGCCGGTCCGGTAGCGGCTGCGATCATCAAGGCGACCGCCACGTATTTGCCCATTTCAGGACCCCTCCTGGGCATGCGTTCGTGCCAATCCAAATGTACTGCCGACCATCATCATGGAGGCGGGGTCGGAAGCAACGCGTCGGGGAGAGTGATTGTCGTCGCCACCAGAACCCGTTTCGGGGATCTTGGGATCTTCGCTCTGTTCTTATCCTGCAAGCCTGTTCGGCGGACAGCTTGGCCATTTTGGCTGGCAAGTGGAACCGCGGCGGAACGCAACCCGGGCGCGCGCTCCATCTGCGCTGTGCGGCGCGCACTTTGCGCCTTGACCAGGTCGATCGCCTTTCGCGCAGCGGTGAGAGCGACGGACATGTCGGTCAGCTTTTGACGCTCCTGCTCCAGCGCTGCGTTCAAGTCGGCAGATGCCTGTTTTGCAGCGTCTCTTTCCCGACGGGCGTCATCGGCATCGCTTGCGGCCGAAACCGCGCGCGTGTGTTCCAGATCCAATGCCTCGTTGACATGCTTTGCGGCAGTAACCGCCAGCTGGAGGTCCTTTAGGGCGGTGGCCCGCTCGGCCGCAGCCAGATTTGCGCGTTTCTGATCGGCCTCGCCGGCCTGGCGAGCCATGGCGAGTTCGTGCTCGAATTGTTCGACCTTATGGCGCTCTTCGGCAACCGATTGATTTGCCTCGGCCAGGGACGCTTCCACAGCGTTGCGTGCTTCGTTTGCAGAAATCAACTGTGCCTTCAAGTCTTTGATGACGCGCTGCGCCGCTTCCAGATCGAGTTTGAGGGTTCCGTTGCTTTGGTTCGCCTCTTTCAGGGCCTTTGTCTGCTCTGCGGAGGTGCTGGCCAACAGCCTTGCCTGGGCGCTTGCTGTGCGCTCGGCATCCTGACTCAGGCCCAGTTGCGCTTTTGTCGACGCCAGTTCGCCTCGCGCTGCCGCGATCTGTTGCTGGATTTCGGCGCCGTTGTCTGGGGGAGATACCGCCGCCAAGAGGAGGATGCATCCGGGAATGGCGCTCCACCTCCAGTGGCGCATGCTGAAGCGAACCCACGCCGGGCGCGGGTCATCTTCGAACTCCTCGTAGGATCCATGTATGGACGTCACTGGCCACGGTCCTCTGTCTGCCGGTATTCTTCGCGATGCTCAAGAAACAAACACGTCATAGCGGCTGTGCGTGCGCAAAATTAAGATTTTCGGTCTTGGCGGTTCGCTCCGTGTTGAACTCCATCTACAGTTTGGACAACTTGTATTTTGCGCAGTTGACGGGCTGCTTATACCAGGTACGCCTTTAGGGGCAGGATGCATCATCCAAATGGACTAGATGTCATGATTGATCGTCTCGGAGCAGAACTTCTCGATGGCGAGCTGATCAATGTCGGGCAGTCTAAGCGCGCGGTTGCTGCTGCGCAAAATGATGAGGGTCCGCGATGACCCTGGTCGGGTCGCATGACCGGTCTGGCCGATTGCGCCGGCGCGCAAACGAGCCGTAGCTTCGTGACGAGCAGCGCGCCGCTGTTTTAACAGTCGAATTCGCCTTCGGAACGCCATGCCGCATTATCCCGACGCCATGCCTGGATCGAAAACCCTGTTCGAGCGCGCCAGGAAGGTGATGCCGGGCGGCAATACGCGCACTACGGTTTTCGTCGATCCGTTTCCGATCTACGCCGCGCGCGGCGAGGGGTGCAGGGTCTGGGACGTCGACGGCAATGCCTATTACGACTGCATCAACAATTTCACCGCGATGATCCATGGCTACGCGCATCCCGATGTCACCGCGGCCGTCGTCGAGCAGCTGCCCTTCGGCACCGCTTTCGGCGCCCCGACGCTGAGCGAGATCGAGCTTGCCGAGCTGCTGGTCGAGCGGCTGCCCTCCGTCGACCAGATCCGCTTCACCAACTCCGGCACCGAGGGCGTGATGATGGCGATCAAGGCCGCGCGCGCCTTCACCGCGCGGCCGAAGATCGTCAAGATCGAAGGCGCCTATCACGGATCCTACGATTTCGCTGAAGTCAGCCTGGACTCATCGCCCGCCAATTGGGGCGATCTGCCCAGATCCACGCCCTATGCCAAGGGCACGCCGCGCGGCGTGCTGGAGGACGTGATCGCCGTGCCCTTCAACGACAGCGAGGCGCTGCGCGCCGTCTTCGCCGCCGAGGGCGACAACATCGCGGCGGTGCTGATCGACCCGATGCCCAACCGTGCCGGCCTCATCCCGGCGCGTCGTGACTATCTTCAGGCCATGGTCGAGACCGCCCATGCGGCGGGCGCGCTGGTGATCTTCGACGAGGTCATCTCGTTTCGGCTTGGATGGTCCGGCGCGCAAGGCTTGTGGGGCATCGAGCCGGACCTGACGGCGCTCGGAAAAATCATCGGCGGCGGTTTCCCGGTGGGCGCCGTGGGCGGGCGCGCCGATGTCATGGCGGTGTTCGACCCGACCGGGGGCAAGCCGGCGCTTCCGCATGGCGGCACCTTCACCGCCAATCCGGTGACCATGCGCGCCGGCCTTGCCTCGATGCGGGCGCTGACAATAGAGAGCTTTGCTCATCTCGATCGTCTGGGCGCGTTCCTGCGCGACGGCGTCACGGCCTCATTCGAAAAGCATGGGCTCACCGGCCAATGCGTCGGCCTCGGCTCGCTGTTCAAGGTTCATTTCACGTCGCATCCCGTCACGGATTACCGCTCGATCTACCCAGGGCCGGTCGAGCACAGGAAGTTCGACACCTTCCACAAGGGTTTGCTTGGCCGCGGCGTCCTGTCCGCCAGCTACGGCCTGTTCGCGTTGTCGACGCCGATGACCGAGGAAGATGCCGGCGCCATGCTTCAAGCGATCGACGATACCTTGGGCGACCTCGCCGCGCAGTTGTGAAAGCAGGCGGACCACAGATGACAGCTTCTCCTCATGTCGTGGTGATCGGCGCGGGCACGCTGGGCATGTGCACGGCGCTCAACCTCGTCGAGCAGGGTGCGCGCGTGACCGTGCTTGAAGCGCACTCGATTGCCTCGGGGTCGAGCGGCCGGTCCGTCGGCGTCGTCGGATCGCAACTGACCGACCCGTTCGAGATCATGCTGCGCGTCCATTCGCTGCGCCGGTTCCGCCAATGGGAGGGCGAAGGGCTTCGCTTCAACCATATCGGCTATCTGCGGCTGGCGCGTACGACCAGTCAGATGGAGCTCTTCGCGAGATCGGTCGAGATCCAGGCCGAGGCGGGGCTGAGGTCGCGTCTCGTCCGCGCGAACGAGCTCAGGGATCTTGTTCCGCACATCAATCCTGACGGGCTCGAAGGCGGATTGTTCGGGCCCGACAACGGTTTTCTCGATCCACATGAGATGTGCAATTTCCTTGCGGGCATCGTCCGCGCCAAGGGCGGCGAAATCCGTCAGTACCGCAAGCTGGTCGGGGTGCAACGGCGCCCGGGCGGCTACACGCTGGAAACGGATGGCGGCCCGGTCGATCGCGAGCGACGACTGATCGATCGCGAGCGACGACTGATCGATTGCGATGTCGTGGTCAATGCGGGCGGCGCCTGGGCGCCGCAGGTCGCCGCGCTTTTCGGCCAGCGCCTCCACATCTGGCCCGAGCGCCACGAGGCCGTCGTCATCCATCTTGACGAGCCGCTCGGCTACACGATGCCGATGGTGATGGACCTCGTGAACGGCGAAGGCAGCGGGCTCAACTTCCGCCACGAAAAACCAGGCGAGCTGATCGCCGAAATCCACAAAGTGAATTCGATCGCGCCGGAGGACCCCGACAATTACAACGACCAGTGCGAGGAGCAGTCGAAGGTCGATCTGGCCGAGCTGCTTTTGGAACGCGTGCCCGACCTGCCGGGCGCGCGACTCGGCCGGGGGTGGGCGGGCCTTTATCCCGTCACTGCCGACCATCGCCCCTTCGTCGGACCATTCGATGCCTCGGAGCCGACGCTGATCACCGCTGCCGGCGCCGGCGGCTATGGCATCCAGCTCGCCCCTGTGATCGGCCAGATCGCGGCCGACTGGGTGCTTCAGGGTGCGCCGGTTTCGGTGCCCGGTTCGCAGAGCCTGGCGCCGTCGGCCGAGCGCAACGTCCTCGGTCACTGACCGATGCATCAAGCTGGCCCCTGACGCGTAAGATGCGAGCGTCCCCGTTAACCATGAATTAACTATCCGGTCGCCTTTAATAGGTTTCTGGAGGATACTGATTTCGGCCGCGAGCGAAGAGTTCACGACCGGCCGAAATGAGAAAAGAAGCGACTGATACCGTCGCCATTCTGCCGGGGAGGCGCCCAGCATCTTTTGATGAGGAGCGCCGGAATGAATATCGAGGAAGCAGTCACTGCAGCGACGGCAGGGTCAGGCGCGCTCCTGTCCTGTCTTGGCCAGCCGGTCGTGGCATATCACGTCACGGCCATCATGCGCGAAACCGACGCAAGACATGCGCGGCAGATGCAGCTCGCCTTGCTGCGGCGGAGCATCGAGGCCCTTGTCGAGGACGGCCTCGAGGACATCGAGGCCAAACGCTTCGCATCGCAGTTCCACGGTCGCGTCGGCTCGGCCTGGGATCGTTTGCATTTTGCCGGCGACACGTCGCATTGATCCCTGCCGCGTGCGCTTTTGCCGGGCCGGCTATGTAACACTCCCGTCATGAGATAGACTGTCGGCCGCGACTGGACTGACCTTCATGGAGTGGGGGACATGCGATGCAGGCGATACCGATAGCGCATCCGGCGGAAGCGCCGGTCGCTCGAGCGATACCGTCGCTGGCTGGTTATCCCGCCGCCGTGTTGTGCTGGCTGCTTTCGGCCGGCGTCTATATCGCGGCAAAGTGGGTGGCGCCGGAAATGCCGCCCTGGGGGCTATGCTTCTGGCGGCTGGCGCTCGCCTGCCTCATTCTTTTGCCGATCGTGCACCGCCATCACGGCGCGATGTTGGCGCTGCTCAAATCGCGGCCGCTGGAGATCGTCGCCGTCGGCGCCATCGGCCTGACGCTCTGCCAAGGGATGATCTACCATGGTCTGAACGACACCGACGCCACCACGGCCGGCATCATCATGGCGATGTCGCCGATCATGACCATGGTGCTGGCGCGTCTCGTGCTGGGCGAGCCGCTCGGGCTCTGGAAGTCGCTCGGCGCGGTTGCAGCACTTGCCGGCATGCTGGTGATCGTCGCGCATGGCAAGCTGGACGCGCTGGTGCAACTGCGCTTCAACATCGGCGAATTGTGGATCGTCGGCAGCGCCTTCTGCTGGGCGCTCTATACGGTGCTGCTGCGCCGCTCGAAATTCGGCCTCGAGCTCCTGCCGCTGGTGGTCCTTCTGCTTGGCGCCGGCGCGCTGGTGGCGCTGCCGTTCCACCTTTGGGAAATCTTCAACGACGAGCGCTCCGCCTTGAATGCCGACGGCCTGCTCGCGCTTGCCTATCTGGCGGGTCCCGGCGGCGCGCTGATGTACTATCTCTATAACCAAAGCGTGGAGACGCTCGGCGCTAGCCGGGCAAGCATGTTGCTCTATCTGCAGACCCTGTTCGTCGCCGTGCTCGCCTACCTGCTGCTCGGCGAGAGCCTGCACGATTACGATCTGCTCGGCGCGGCCTTCATTGTGGTCGGGGTCGTGCTGGCGACGGCGATCAAGTCGAGGCCGGTTCCGGCAAAGGCGTGAACGAGCGGCCACGTCGCCTTGATCGATATCTGCGGCTGCCCGAGCCGCCAAGTCGGTCTGGTTCCTCGGGCGGTGAGCCGTCCGGACCAAGCTTTCCTAAATTAGCCAATTTTGCTATTGGCTGCCCCTTCGCAGCGTCGGCCAAGGCCGAAGGGGATCATGGCGATCGACAAGCGCGTGGACGCATGAACGGCGGTCAGCACATGCTGGAACTGCGCGTGCTTGGCGATTTTCAGGTCACGCGCGACGGCGAGCCGCTTCACCTGCCGCCATCCCGCAAGACGCGGGCGCTGCTCGCCTACCTCGCCGTCACCGCCAGGCAGCACCAGCGCGAGCGGCTGTGCGAGATGTTCTGGGACATCCCGGACGATCCGCGCGGCGCCTTGCGCTGGAGCCTGTCCAAGATCCGCCAGGTGCTGGGCGCCGACGAATCCGTTCTTGCCGCCGATCGCAATGCTGTCGCGCTCAATGTCGAGACGGACTATGCGCGGCTGGCGCCGCTGGTGAAGGCCGATCTTTCATCACGCTCGACCGAGGAGCTCGAAGCGGTCCTGGCCTCGATCCGAGGCGGCTTTCTCGTCGACCTCTCGCTCGAACGCTGCTTCGACTATGAAGCCTGGCGGCAGGCCATCGCCAGCGAGGTCGAGATCGTCGAGCTTGGCATCCTGCGCGAGCTGGTCGAGCGCCTG
The DNA here is from genome assembly GCF_020165215.1 of Mesorhizobium sp. CA15. Lineage (NCBI taxonomy): Bacteria > Pseudomonadati > Pseudomonadota > Alphaproteobacteria > Hyphomicrobiales > Phyllobacteriaceae > Mesorhizobium > Mesorhizobium sp. CA15. The sequence continues at coordinate 71,657 of NZ_JAIUHQ010000019.1, read as the reverse complement.
GGGAATGAGCCGCGCCGCGCGCTGCCGTTCGCCCAGCGCCTGCGCCGCCTGGCGCCCGACGACGCCAGTATAGCCGCCGAGATCGAGGCGCTGGAGGAAAAGGTCCGGTCGATCGCCGCTCAAGCCACCGGCCGCGCGCAGCAACCTGCTTCGTCCAAGCCGCGGCAGGCGCCGTCGAGGCTTACTGCGTCGCCGCAGGATCCCGGCCGCGCCGTGCAGTTCTGCCGGGCTCTCGACGGCACCAGGCTCGCCCATGCCAGCACCGGCAGTGGCCCGGCGATCCTGCGCGCCGCGCACTGGATGTCGCATCTCACCTTCGACTGGGACAGCCCGATCTGGCGGCATTGGATGCGGGAACTGTCGCGCCAGAACCGCCTTGTGCGCTATGACGAGCGCTGCAATGGCCTGTCGCAAAGGCACGTCGTCGACATCTCGTTCGAAACCATGGTGTCGGATCTCGAATGCGTAGTCGACGCAACCGGGCTCGACCGCTTCACCTTGCTCGGCCTGTCGCAGAGCTGCGCGGTTTCGATCGCCTATGCCATCCGCCACCCCGAGAGAGTGTCGGGCATGATCCTCTACGGCGGCTACGTGAAAGGCTGGCGGGCGCGCGGCGACGCGGGCGAGATCGCGACGCGCGAGGCCGTGGCGACACTGATGCGCGAGAGCTGGGGCAAGCCGAACCCGATGTTTCGCCAGGCCTTCTGCTCCATGTTCATTCCCGGCGCCACGCACGAGCATTTCGCCTGGATGGACGATTTGATGCTGCGCACCGTCTCGCCCGACGATGCCTGGCGTCTTCAGAACGCCTTTTCGGTGATCGATGTCAGCGACTTGCTGGAAAAGGTGCGTGTGCCAACTTTGGTGCTGCACGCGCGCGACGACAACGTGGCGCCGGTGGAGTCGGGCCGCACCATGGCCGCCGGCATTCCCGGCGCGCGCTTCATCGAGCTCGATAGCCAGAACCACATCCTCCTCGAAGGCGAGCCCGCCTTCGAGGAGTTCATAGACCACGTCCGCGCCTTCATCGCCGAGACGGCGGGCGGGTAACCGGGCACTCGCGAAGCCCTCAGCCGCCGATGAGCGGCACGGTGAACACCGTCGCCGTGCCGGTGAGGCAAAGCTCGCCCGCTTCGTTGCGCACCGATGTCTCCAGCTTCGTGATCGGCTTGTCGGCGCGCACGTCCTTGACCTCGACGCGGCCGGTGATCATTTCGCCGACGCCGACCGCCTTGACGAATTTCCACGAGACTTCGAGGAACACCGAGCCGGGGCCGGGGAGGTCTTCCGCGACCACCGCGTTCAGGATGCCGGACGTGACGCCGCCCTGCACGATGAGCTTGCCGAAGACCGAAGCCTCGGCCAGCGCCTTGTCGTAATGCAGCGGATTACGATCGCCGGTCATCTCGGCAAAGGCGTCGATATCCTGCGGCTGCGTGCGCCGCGAGCGTTCGGCAAAGGCGCCCACCTTTGGCCGGCCCTTGATGACACCGATCCACCCGTCCTTCATCACATGCACAGTCATGGTCTTGCTCCAGTTCGGTTGCGGGAAAAATCGGCCGGCGGCCCGTCCTGGTTGGCCGGCGCTCGATAGGTCGAGGGCTTCGATGCGGTAGCGCGGCGGGCCGGCATGGGTTGCCCGGCCAGCGCCTGCACCTCGGCCTTCAGGACGGCGCTGAATCGGCGATGCCGCTCGCCGAGATCGTCAAGCGTCCAATCGAAGCCGGCGATGGCGTCCGTGGTGTCGAGGATCTGGTTGGCGATCATGTCGCGCTGCTGCTGCCAGACCGCGAATGCTGCCTCGGACCCACTGAGGATTGCCCGCGCGAGGCTCTCGGCGTCGCGCAGCGCGTCGGAAATGCCGTGCGAGGTGATCGGATCGCGGAAGAAGCCGGCGTCGCCCACCAGCGCCCAGCCCGGGCCGTGCGGCTGGCGGATATAGCCCGGCACGCCGCGGAACGCCTGCAGGCGCGCATCCTTGGGTGCCCGGGCCGCCTGTGCTGCCAGTGTCGGGGAAAGCGTCTCAAGCACATCCATCCGGGCGCGGGCGTGGCCGAGGCGGAAGCGCTGGTCGAACAGGCCTGTCGGCACCGAAGCGACGATGCAGGCGAGGCTGTCATTGGTCGGGATTAACGAGCCGGCGATCCCGTCGCGGAAGTACCAGTGATAGCCGGCGCCCGGCTCGACTGGCGCATAGCCATAGACATGGGCAGCCGACACCGCGCCGCGCCGCAAGGGCTGGGCGTCGACGCATTTTGCCACCAGCGAGCCGATGCCATCGGCGCCGACGACGATATCGGCGCTGACCCGCACGGCAGTACGGCCGGCGGCGCGGATCTCGATGCCGCGCACGCGGCCACGCGTGTCGGCAAAGAGACCGCCGACCGCGACCTCGTGCAGGATCTCCGCGCCGGCCTTGCGCGCCGCATCGACCAGGATGCGGTCGAGCACGGTGCGCCGCGGCGCGATGAGGCCGGGGAGGTCCGAGCTAGCGGCAAGGGGGATGGTGATCTCCTCGTCGCCATAATGGAAGGTCGTCGTCTCGATGAGCGGCGTGCCGGCCTTGAGCAGCGGCTTGAGCAGACCCCAGCGCCAAAGCTGCAACACGGCCGGTCGCATCAGCGCATGCGTCGACAGCATGTCGGATCCATAAGGCTTGCGGTCGATCGCAAGCACCTTGAGGCCGGCGCGCGCAAGCAGCATCGCCGTCGCCGCGCCCGCGCAGCGCGCGCCGACGACGATAGCGTCGTAATGGCCATGCTTCGGAGCGGCCATCAGGGAGATGAGGTTGTTTGCCATGTTCAATGTCCTCAGGCCGCCTTGCGGGCGTTGCAATCGAGATAACGGGAGATTTCAGCGGCGATCGCCTCGGCATCCGCGCCGACGCCGCCGATGAAGTTGGAATCGCGTTTGCGCAGAAAGCGGAAGCCGAGCGCGTAGAGACCCGGCACGCTGGTGACGCCGCCCTGATGCGCCAGCTCGCCATCGGCGCCGAGCGCCAGCGGCTCCAGCCAGCCGAACGAGCGCGCATAGCCGGTTGCCCATACGATGCTGCGGATCGATCCGTCCGTCAGCGAAAGCCGCGCCGCGCACGTCGCCGGCGTCGCCACCGGCTCGGGCCGGTACGGTGTCGTCATACCCGCGAAGCGATCGATCTGGTCGAGTAGGCGCGCCTGCTTCGCTTCGGCTGCCGCGATGTGCTGGCCAAGATCGCCGGCGAAGCCGATCTCGCGGTCGCCGACGCCATGCACCCGCCCGGTGAGTTCCACGCCGAGCGCCTGCAGCGTGGCGAGGTCGACATCTGCCCTGTCCGGTCGGCCGGCGAGCTGCAGCGATGGTTGGCGCCGGGCGCCTTCCGGATCGGCGAGGTCTTCCTGGCGCTGTGCCATCAAGCCCATTTCGCAAAGCCAGAAGAAGATATCCTGGCCGCGCCATGTTCTGGGCAGGCGTGTATGCTTGCCGACCGAAAGCACCACGCGCCGCCCGGCGCGGACGAGCTCGTCGGCGATCTGCACGCCGGAGGACGAGGCGCCGACAACCAGCACACCGCCGCCCGGCAGCTCGGCAGGCGAGCGATATTGCGAAGTGTGGATGCTGAGCGGTCCGCGAAGCATCTCAGCCGAAAAAGGGATGACCGCCCGGTCGCAATGTCCCGTCGCGACGACGACCGCTCGCGCCAACAGCTCGCCGGCGCTGGTGCGCAAGGCAAAGCCTTCGACGGTCCGCCTGGCAGCGATGACCTCGACATTGCTCTCGACGGGTGCATGCCATTCCCAGGCGTAGCGTTCCAGGCTTTCCACGAAAGCCTCCTTGGTCATGAAGCCGTCCGGATCGCCGCCCTCATAGGGCGAGCCGGGCAAGGCGTTCAGCCAGTTCGGCGTGAGCAGCCTGAGCGAGCGCCAGCTCTGCGAACGCCAGCGCTCGCCGATGCGGCCGCGCTCCAGCACGGCATGGTCGATGCCGGCCTGGCCGAGGCAATGGCTGAGCGCAAGCCCGGCCTGGCCCGCGCCGATGATGACGACGTCCGAGCGTCTCATGGTTCATTTCCGTCTCGGGAGGCGGCGGCCCGGATCGGTTCCGGACCGCCGGCCTGCTTACTGGATGGTCTTGATGCCGACGGTGACCGGCACGCCTTTGGTCAGCACGTCGAACACGGCCGAACGGGCGCGCGACTGCTCGACCAGCTGCTGGAGCTTCTCGGCCGGCGCATCGCCTTCGATCTCGAACGACACCTGGATGTTCTGGAAACCGTTGCGGACCTCGTCGGAGATGCCGAGAATGCCGCGCAGGTCGATGTCGCCGTCGACCGAGCATTTCACCTTGGTGAGCTTGATGCCGCGCGCGGCGGCGATGTTGGCGACGCCCGCCATCAGGCAGCCCGCCAGCCCGTGCAGCAGCCACTCGACCGGGGTCGGCGCATTGTCGGCGCCGCACAAGATCGCCGGATGATCGGCATCGGCATAATGCGGCTTCTCGTGCTTCTGCTCCTGTCCGGCGCCGAAGAAGCCGTTCATGACGGTCTTGCTGTGCGTGCCCTCGATCCACTCGTTGTGAGCGCGGAACTGGAACTTGGCGAGCTCCGGCTGCCCGGCGACGAAATTGATCGTCGCCAAAAGGTTCGGCGTGTCGACGCCATTGAGCGGAAGCCGTGCAGGTTTGGTGTTGGGTTGCATCTTCATCTCCAAAGGTTCGTTTGCGGCTTGGTTGCCGTGACGGCCTCTGTTTGCCGATGGAGCGTTTGAACGAGAGTGGATGCGACCGTGGAATTTTTCATACGCCTACCGTGGAAATTGCGTTGGACGTATCGTTTGTAACGAAGTGTCTTGACCCGAATGCGCCGGAACGCAAAAGCCCCGGGCGTGCGGAAGCCCGGGGCCTGTCGACGGCGTGGCGACGATCGCCATCGGCGATCAATGGGCGTTGCGGATGTCCATCCCGCCGGCGTCGGAGGCGTAGCGCATCGAGGTGTAATGATCGATTTCAGAACGGGCGATACCCATGTCCTTCAGCAGATAGTCGGGCATGGCCTGCATGGCGGCGCGGTCGCTGCGCATCCTCATTGCACGGTAGACAAGGCGCAGCGCACGGCCGGCAAAATTGATCGGGCCGAGACCCGATCGGCTGGTTTCATGGGGGGTGTGTTCCAAAGTCGTCATCGTCGTCTCCATCTTTTGCGGCGCGACCGTTCGCGTCGTCGATGGCCGGACTTGTGGCTTACGACCGGGGAACGAGCGTTGGAGCGGGCGTCGAAATTGCCGTGGAAATAGAGATTTTGTAGGCTTGCAGGAACATCGAGTTAGGCGCGGCTGGGGACGCGCGGGTCGTATAGAAGAGAGCGCGAGGAATGAGGCGGCATCGCCTGCTTGAGCCGTTTGTTGCCGCGTTGGAGCAACTTGATGGCCGATCTTATGACGATCTCAGAGTACTGTTTGCAGCCGTGGCCAACCGCCGCCCCGAGTTGCTCGAACGGTCTCTATTCGCCGAGCGCAGCCGCCGCACGTCCGAGATCGAGAAGATTTTGCGAAAATCCATGGCCGAACTCGGACGAATGGAACAAGCCGGCGCGCTTCCCGAGGGGATGTCGGTGCCTTATTTGTATCACTTGAGGCTGAACCACGCGACCGGTCGCCTCCATGTTGGTCATGGCGACCGATCTATTGTGTTGTTCCCTGAAAATTCAAACTGAGGCACCTTGCGGGGCAGCAGCAGTCGCGGCCTTCAGGAAATCCGCAGCCCGGTCTCGTCCAGCAAGACGCAGTCGTCGGCGTCGAAGCCGAGCTCGATCGCTTCGCCTTCGCGCAGCACCCGGCCGTCGATCGGGGCGTTGGCGCGGATGTTCGCCTTGCCGCCTATGTCGACCTCGTAGATGGCGCTTCCGCCGAGATAGGAGGCCGACACGACCCGGCCGGGCAACCGGTTGGCGCTCGCTCGAGCGACCGACAGTTTCTGTGGCCGCACCACGACGGTGACTGCGCTTCCCTGCGGCAGCGCCTTGGGTGAAAGCACATTGACCGTCTGGCCGCCGGCGAGCGTGACAATGGTCGGCCCGTCGGACCTGCTCACCGTGCCTGACAGCATGTTGGCCTTGCCGAGGAAGTCGGCGACGAAGGCGGTGGCTGGCCGCTCATAGACCTCTTCCGGCGTGCCGATCTGCTCGGCCGAGCCGGCATTCATCACCACGATGCGGTCCGACATCGACAGCGCTTCTTCCTGGTCGTGCGTGACGAAGATGGCGGTGATGCCGGTTTCCTTCTGGATCTTTTTGATCTCGACGCGCATCTCCTCGCGCATATTGGCGTCGAGGGCCGAGAGCGGCTCGTCGAGCAGAAGCACCTGCGGCTCGAAGACGATGGCGCGCGCCAGCGCAATGCGCTGCTGCTGGCCGCCCGACAATTGCGAGGGCAGTTTCTTCTCGCTGCCCGGCAGCCGCACCATATCGAGCGCCTGGCCGACCTTGCGCTTGATCTCGGGTTTGGCGACGTTGCGGTATTTCAGCCCGAAGGCGACATTGTCGAATACGCTCTTGTGCGGAAACAGCGCATAGCTCTGGAACACCAGCCCGATATTGCGCTTGTAGATCGGCACGCCGTCGACCCGCCGGCCGCCGATCATGATCTGGCCGGCAGAAATATCGACCAGCCCCGCGATGGAGCGCAGGATCGTCGTCTTGCCGCAGCCCGAAGGGCCGAGCAGCGTGACGAAGCTGCCCTTGCCGATCGACAGCGAGAAATCGCGCACCGCGACGAACTTGCCGTAGGCTATCTCGATGTTGCGGAACTCGACCGCCGGGTTGTTCGCCCCGGCGGCCGCGCTCGCGCCCTCCGCCCCGGCCGAGGCCGGCCGGGGATTGAGTGTCGTGCCCTGGCTGTCAGGCACCTTTCGAGATCCTGTTCCACTGCTTGGTCCAGGCGTCTTCGTTGTTCGCCCAATAGACCGGATCGGCGAAGGTCAACGCCTTCATCGTGCCGGTCGGATCGAAGGCCGGCAGCTTCGCGATCTTGTCGGTCAGCTTGACCTTGTTCGGGTCGAGCGACGGCGGATAGCTCTGGCCTTCGGCAACCGCGATCGAAGTCGCCGGATCGAGCATGAAGTTGATCAGCTCCTCGCACTCGGCCATCGGCGAGCCTTTCAGGATCAGCATATCCTCCATCCAGGCGTAGGAGCCGGCCGGATCGAGATAGCCGATCGGGTGGCCCTGATCCTGCAGCGCCGCGACGCGGCCCGACCAGGCGTCGGTCACCACGATCTCGCCCTTGGAAAGCAGGTCCATAAGCTCCGCGCCGGAGCTCCAGAATTTCTTGGCGAGGTCGCGCGTCTCGCGCACCTTGGCCCAGATCGCGTCCATGTCCTTGAGGTTGTTGGGGTCTTGTCCGGTGGCGAGAGCCGCGTACCAGACGCGCGTGGTCATGTCGGAATAGCCGCCGACCTTGCCGGCATATTTCTTGTCGAGCAGAAGTCCGGCGCCCTTTTCCTTGGCTTCCTCCGGCGAGATCACCTTGGTGTTGTAGGCGATGCCGGTGGTGCCGTAATCGTAAGGCACGGCCGATAGCTTCGGCGTCAGCTTGCGGAACGGCTCGATCATCGGCTGCAGCACATTCGCCATGTTGGGAATGTTGGCCTCGTTGATCTCCGAGTTCATCCCGGCATTGATATATTTGATGTAGTAGTTGACGCCGGACGAGTGGACGATCTGGAAGTCGCCGGGCTTGGCCGTCTTGATCTTGGTGATGATCTCGTTCTCGTCGCCGAACGTGCCTTGCACCACCTTGATCTTGGTCTTGGTCGTGTAGGGCTGGAAGGCATATTTGTCGATCGCGTCCTGCACCGTTCCGCCCCAGCCGTCGAAGCGCACCTGCTCGACCGCGGCAAGCGCCCGGCTCATCCACGGCATGGAGAGGCCGGCCGAGGCCGCGGCAGCCGCGGTCAGACTCAGGAACGTCCGTCGGCTGAGATCGCCGTTGACATAGCGGTCGTGCAGCCGCTCCAGCCGCTTGGTGGTGGTCAGTTTCATCGTGCTTCCTCCTTGGGTTCGCCGCGTCTTCTCAGTTTTGTCAGGCCTTGCATCAGCAGGCCGCCGATCAGCGGGATGCCGACGGTCACCACAATCATCACGGTGCCGAGCGCGTTGATCTCCGGGCTGATCGAGATTTTCAGCATCGAAAGGATTTGGGTAGGCATCGTCTCGACGCCTGCCGGCCGCCAGAACAGGCTGGCCGACGTGTTGTCGAACGAAATGGTGAAGGCGAGCAGCGCGCCACCGACGACCGCCGGGATGAGCAGCGGCAGCGTGATCTCGCGGAAGGACGAGAAGCGCGAGGCGCCGAGCGAGAGCGCCGCCTCCTCATAGGCGCGCCTTATGCCGACCATGCGCGCCTGCGCGATCAGCACCACATAGGGCACCGCAAGCAGGATATGGCCGAGCACCAGGAGCAGCATGGTGCGCGGCTGGTCGATCGCTTTGATCAGCACCAGAAGACCGACGCCGAGAATGGTTTCCGGCACCAGCGCCGGCAGGATCACAAGCGTGCTCAGCGCCTGCTTGCCGCGGAAGTCGAAGCGCGCCAGCGCGAATGCCGTGACGACGCCGATGGCCGTGGTGACGGCCGCCGTCACCAGCGCGATCCACAGCGAGGTGCGGAAAGCCGTCAGCACCGCGTCATTGTTCATCAGCTTGGCGTACCATTGCAGCGAAAAGCCGGTCATCGGGAAGCCGCCGAACATCGAGGCGTTGAACGACAAGATGACGGTCGCCGCGATCGGCGCGAACATAAAGACGTAGACGCAGAGCGTGACGAAGCCGGTCAGCCGCCATGCCCATTTGCCGTCCTTGTTCGGCCGCGCAGCCTTCATCCGCCCAACCCCTTCACGATCTGCGACATACCCATGTAGCGGGTGTAGATCGCGGCGAAGAAGCCGAGCACGAGGAACAGCACGATCGACAGCGTTGCGCCCAGCGGCCAGTTCAATTCGCTCATGATGGTGTCATAGATCAAATTGCCGAACAGCGCGTCGCGGCCCGAACCCAAGAGCTGCGGCGTCACATAGCTGCCGGCCGCCAGCACGAAGCAGAGCAGCAGGCCCGCCGCGAGACCCGGCAGGGAAAGGGGCAACGTCACCTCGCGGAACGCCTGCGCACTGGTGCAGCCCATCGAGCGGGCCGCCGAGATCAGCGTGCGGTCAATGCCCTCGAGGCTGACATAGACGTTGAGGATCATGTAGGGCAGGAGGAAATGCAGCAGCCCCAGGATCACCGCGCCTTCGTTGTAGAGCATCGGCAGCGGCGCGTTGATGATGCCCATTTTGAGCAGCGCGACGTTGACGACGCCCTGTTCGCCTAGGATGTTGATCCAGGAAAAGGTGCGGATGGTGAAGCTGATCCAGAACGGCACGATGAGCAGGAGCAAGAGCAGCCATTTGTGCCTGAAGCTCGTGGCCCAGATGAAATAGGCCGGGAAGTAGCCGAGCACGCCGCACAGCAGCGCGGTGATCGCGCCGACCCTCAACGTCTTCAGCAGGAAGCCGGAATAATAACTGTCGCTGAAGAATTCCTGCCAGTTGACGGTGGTCAGCGCGCTGGTTTCGACGCCGGCAGTGACGAAGGTGAAGAACGTATAGGCCGCCATCACCGCGATCGGCAGCACCAGGAAGAAGATCAGCAGCAGAAGCACCGGTGCAACGAGCATCCAGGCCAGGCGTGGATCGTACAAGGTCCATCGATTTTTCATGCGCACCCGAAGGTCCGCGCTTTCTTCGAAGCGCTTTTGTTCCCGCAGTGAAGATTGTTTCATTGCCGCCGCGATGTCTACAGGCGGTGATTGAGCCAGAGAGATGGAACCGAGGAGGGTAACCCCTTTTGGTATGTCGCCGGGCTACATTGTGGCGTTGTCTGAGCGGTTCTCCAAAAGCTTCGAAGAGCTTGATGCATCCGCATTGGTTGGAGCCTGCCGCTTCGCCAAAAAAGGCAGAATAGCGGCATAGACGTGTCATTTCCTGGAACGAACGGTCACGTTTTCATTCAGGCTGATAACTATTCTGTGTTGCACCGCACCATTTTGTGCCGCAGTCCTTTAGCGTAGGCGAATATACGGTTTAGGGAGTCGGCACGCTTGCGTTTTCCGTTGACCGGCACGGATGTTGCGGCCGCCGGCCCGGGCCATGTCGTCAGCACCAGCGGCTGCGAATGATGCCCGGCGGTCGCGACCTCCAGCTTGACGCGCTCCGGGCTGCTGCCGTCACGCTTGTGCTTTATTCGCATTTCTTCGCGCCCGGCGGCACGTCCTTCCTTGGTCATCTCGGAGTGCGGCTGTTCTTCGTGCTTTCCGGCTTCCTGATCACCAGGCTTTTGCTGGAGGCACGCGACGCCGACCAATTCGCGGCTGGATCGGCGCTGCGCTCCTTCTATGCCAGACGCGCGATCCGAATATTCCCGCCCTATTTCGCGGTACTGGCCTTCGTCTGGTTTACCGATCTTGAGCAGGCTGGATCGTCGCTCGTCTGGCACGCGCTCTATCTGTCGAACTTCTGGTACGCGCATCGCAACGACTGGACGCCCTGGCTGCTTTGCCATTTCTGGAGCCTCAGCATAGAGGAGCAGTTCTACATCGCCTGGCCGCTGATCGTGCTCCTGGCGCCGCGCAGGCGCATCGAGGCGATCACCATTGGCCTCATCTGCTTCTCGCTCGCCTACCGCTTCTACTGGCCGATCGCCGCCAGCCCGGCGCTGGCCCGAGACCTGTTGCCGCCGGCCTCGATGGATGCCCTTGCCTGCGGCGCGCTGCTTGCCGTACGTCGCGCCAGGGGCGCCGGCCTGCCGCGTTGGATGCGGTTCGGCTGGCCGGCCTTCGTGGCGCTCTTCCTACTCGTCGTCTTGTCCGATCCGGGGCCGGCGAACTCGACATGGGAATGGCCGCGCTGGCTCCTGGTGCAGGTGCTGCCGCTGGTGCCGTTGGTGGCGATCGTCTCGATGTGCTCGAACGGCCTTCCGGGCACGCTCGGCTGGCTGGCCGAACTGCCTCCGCTGCTTTTCCTCGGCCGCATCAGCTACGGCGTCTATCTCTATCACGCGATCCTCCTCGCTTACACCGTAAAGGCGCAGCCGTGGATCCCGCTCAACGTCTCGGAGGAGGGGCCGGGCCGGTTCCTGGTCGCGGGCGCCGCCACGCTGATTGTCGCTTCGCTGTCCTGGGTGCTGTTCGAAAAGCCGCTCAACAGCTTCAAGCGCTATTTCCCCTACATCGCGCGGCCACGCGCTCGTGCGCCGAGCGAGACCCGGCGGTTCGGCGCCACATATCCCGGCGCAGAAGCGGCGCTCGATCTGCAGCCGACGGACCGGAGCTGACAATGACACGCCCGCTCATCTCCGTCGTGCTGCCGATCTACAATGCCGAGCTCTATGTCGGCGCTGCAATCCAATCGATCCTGCGGCAGGACTACGATCGGCTCGAAATCATCGCCATCAATGACGGATCGACCGACAGGTCGCTGGAAATCCTGGAGCGCTTCCGCAAGGCGGACGGCCGCGTAGCCATAATCTCGCGCGAGAATCGCGGCCTCGTCGCCAGCCTCAACGAGGGGCTGTCAATCGCCCGGGGCGAGTTGGTGGCGCGGATGGATGCCGACGATTTTGCCTATCCTTGGCGCCTGTCGCGCCAGGCGGCGCTGTTTGCCGCGCGGCCCGAACTCGGCTTCTGCGGCTCGCTTGTCGACACGCTGCTGCACGGCCGCGTCGCACGGGGCAGGATGGATCCGGTGTTCCGCCTCGGTCTCCTCCCGGTGCTGTCGAAGTTCTTCACGATCTTCATGCACCCGACGGTGGTCTACAACCGCCGGGTCATCGGCGAGGCAGACCTGTATTACGATGGCCGCTACCGGCATGCCGAGGATTTCGATCTCTTCCGGCGGCTGGCCGACCGCTATCCGGCGGCGCTGATGCCGGAAAGTCTTCTCGTCTACCGCCTGCATCCCGGCAGCGTGACCAGCTTGCATACAAGCGAGATGCGGCGCACGCACCTCCGGATTGTCGGCGAAAATCTCGAGCGCGAGGGGCTGGCGGACGAAACGCAGGATCTGCGCGCCATTGGCGACAGTGTTTCGTTCGATACTGTGCGCCGCGCGGCCGCGTTCATCCGCAGCCTGGAGGAGCGGGTCGCCGAGTTGCCGGCCGCATCGCGGCCGAGCTTCGAGGCCGGCGCGCTGAACCTGTTCTATTTCCTCTACCAGCTCGTCAACGACCAGCAGCGGCCGGCGTTGGCGCATGAGTTGCTGACGCTGACGGCGAAGTGGGACGTCATCCGCCGCCGCGAGAAATACGCGCTGCGCGCCGGCGCCTGGGCGCCCTGGCTGAGCCAGGCTTCGATATGGGCTGGCAAACGCGCGGACTGGGTCGCCTATCGCCTCAAATCCGCGCCGGCGGCGTCCGTGCTTGCGCCTTATCAGATGGGGGCGGCATGAACGCCGATCGCCATCCGCTGCTGCAGCATCTACGCTCGCCCCCCGGCCCGAACCAGCGGCTTGAGGTCTCCTTCATCGTCTGCACGCGTGATCGCGCGGCGGTGCTGAAGTCCTGCATCGATTCGATCCGCGCCGCCTGCCGGACGCATCCTGCCTTCGCCGCCGAGCTGGTGGTGGTCGACAATGGCTCGCGCGACGGTACGGCCGACTATCTCTCGCGGATCGCCACGGCGTCCGATATAGCGCTGACGGCTATCTGTGAGCCACGGCCCGGACTGGCGGCGGCGCGCAATGCCGGGATGGCGCGGGCGCGCGGGCGCGTGCTGGTCTTCGTCGACGACGATTGCCGGCTCGACCGCGACTATCTCGTCGATCTCGAGCGGCATTATGCGAGTGGCGAGAAATGGCTGATCCGCGGCGGCCGCGTCGAGATCGGCGACGCCGGGGACCTGCCCTTCACCATCAATCGCTGCGAAAAGCGCAAGCGGCTGACGCGCGCCGTCCATCCGGGCGGCTTCGTGCTCGGCTGCAACATGACCATGCATCGCGATGTTGCCGCCTTGATCGGTCCCTTCGACGAACGCTTCGGCGCCGGCGGAGCGCTGCGCTCGGCCGAGGATACGGATTACCTGGTGCGCGCCATGCTGGCCGACATGGCGGTGGAGTATGTGCCGGATATGACGATCTTCCACCATCATGGAAGGCGCGACCGCGGGGCGATCGAACGGCTGCACCGCGACTATCATTTCGGCAACGGTGCGCTCTGCCTGAAACATATGCGCCGCGCCCCGTGGCTGCTTCGTCACTTTTACTGGGCAACGCGGGCGGCCACGCGCGAGCTCTTCGGCGGTCCGCGCTTCGACCAGGAGCTCAGCCTGTCGCACTGGCCGATCGTGCTGATGAACCTGGCGGGCGCGGCGAAGTTCATGGCCCTGGTGCTGGCCGGGCGGCCTGACCGGCAGGAGCGGCCCGCCCAAGAAACCACCGAGGCCAGGGCCGAGGCCGGCGCGCGATGATCGAACCCAAAGCCCCTATCTTGTCGATATTGCAGCGCGCGCTCGGACGGCGTCAGCTCGGCCTGATGCCCATCGTCGTCGTGCTCGGACTTGCAAGTGCCGCGCTCGAAGGGCTCGGCATCGGGCTGATCATCCCGCTGCTTGGCATCATCATGGGCCATGGCGAGACGACCGGCATGGCCGGCCTCTCCGCCCTCCTGCAGAAGGTCGGCGCCGGGCTAGGCGAGCGTGAGCGGCTGATTACGATTTCGGCCGCGATCCTCGGCTCGATCCTGCTCAAGAACCTCCTCGCTTTCGCCAATTCGGTGCTGACCGCTCATATCTACGGCAAGGCGAGCCAAGCGATACGCGGCGCCCTGGCCGAGCGGCTGCTCAATGTCGGCTACACCTTCTTTCTCAGGCAAAGCCCGGGCCGCTTGCTCAACATCATCTCCAGCGAATCCTGGCGGGCGTCGGATGCCATCCAAGGTATGCTCAGCGCGATCGTCAGCGCTTCGGCGGCGCTCATCCTGCTCGCCTTTCTGTTGCTGCTCTCGTGGCCGATGACGCTCCTGGTGATGCTGGGGCTGGCGCTGGTGCAAGCGGCGCATATGGCGCTGTCGGCGCATCTCAGGGCACCCAGCCGCAATGTTTCGGCGCGCAACAGCGCCTTGGCCTCGCAAATGCTGCATCTCGTCCATGCTGGCCGGCTGATCCGCATCTTCGGCCAGGAGGCGCGTGAGAAGGCGGCGTTCGAAAAGGCATCCGACGGCGTGCGGCGCGCGGCCTTCCTGCTCTCAAACCGCCAGGGCGCGCTGGGGCCGCTGACCGAAGTTCTGCACGCCATGCTGTTCCTGGCGGTGGTGATCGGCGCCTGGCTTGCGGGCTTGAGTTTCCCGCTGGTCGCCGCCTTCCTCATCCTGCTCTACCGCCTGCAGCCGCATATCAGAGCCTTGCAGATGACCTGGAGCCAGTTGCAGGGTCTTTCCGGCTCGCTGGAAGAGGTGACCTGGCTGCTCGATCCCGATGGCAAGCCCGCGCCGCCCGGGGGCAGCCGGCAGTTCGCCACCTTAACGAAAAAAATCGCCTTCGAGGGCGTGAGCTTCAGCTATGCCAATGAGGAGCAGCGCGCGGCGGTGCTGCACGCGGCGAGCTTCGACATCGTGAGCGGGCACTCGACCGCGTTGATCGGCCGCTCCGGCGCCGGCAAAACGACGATCGTCAACCTGCTCTGTCGCTTCGTCGAGCCGGATGCAGGCAAGATCCTCGTCGACGGCGCGCCGCTCGGCGAGATCGATCCGGCCGACTGGCGCCGCCACATCGCTCTGGCCAGCCAGGAGCTGGAGCTGGTCGACGGTACGATCCTCGACAACATCACCTATGGCAAGGACACGGCGACGTTCGAGGAGGCCCGCCGCGCCGCCGAGCTTGCCGAGGCGCACGGCTTCATCGAAACGCTACCGCAAGGCTACCAGACGGTGGTCGGCTATCGCGGGGTGAACCTTTCGGCCGGGCAAAGGCAGCGCATCGCGCTCGCCCGCGCTCTTGTACGCGACCCCGACATATTGATCCTCGACGAGGCCACCAACGCGGTGGATGGGCTTTCGGAAGCGGCGATCGTCGAGACGCTGAAGTCGCGCGCCGGCCGCCGCACCACGATCGTCATCAGCCACCACCGCAGCACCATCTCGTTCTGCGACGACCTGGTGATCCTGGAGCATGGTAGAGTGAAGAAACAGGCGCCGTTCACTGAGATGGCGAAGCTTAGTATGGATGAGTTGTATCGGCCGGAGTGAGGAGCCCGAGCAGGGGCTCGCCCGCATCTTCTTCGTCATCACTTCCTCCTCCTATGTGCCGAAGCGAGGACGGTTCTGGCGCAAAGCGGCGTTCCGAGGCGGCCGGAAGGGCTGCCCTACCTTTCCCTGAACGCCCGTGCGAACGAGTCCATCATCGGGCGTACCAGATATTCGAAGAAGGTCCGGTTGCCGGTGCTGATGAAGGTGTCGACCGGGGTGCCGGGATAGAGCTGGTCCGCCTTCACGCCGGGGGGCAGGGCATCAGCGATTTTCAGCCTGGCACGGAAATAGGGTTCGTGGGTGGCCTCGTCGATCAACCGGTCGGCAGAGATCTCGCTCACCGTGGCCGGGACTTCCGGCGTCAGGCGCGCGTTGAGCGCCGACAGCCGGAGCTTTGCCTGCTGGCCGACATGCACCTGGTCGATGTCCTTCGGCCGCAGCCTGGCGTCGACCACCAGGCCCGAGGTCGTGGGCAGGATCTCCATGATCTTTTCGCCGGGCGCGACCACGCTGCCTTGCGAATTGTAGGTCGAGGAGACGACGATGCCGGCCGCCGGCGCGGTGATTGTCGTGCGCTTCAGCACCGATTGCGCGGCGCGCATCCGCTCCTCGATGTCGGCGAGGTTGATGCGCACATCGTCGAGCTTCGTCAGCGCCTCCTCGACGCGCTGCGTGGTCGCGCGTTCGGTCTGCGCCTCCGCTTCCACGATCTGCGTGCTGGCCGAGGCGAGGTCCGCCTCGAGCGCGCCGGCTTGGCCGACGAGGTCGGCCTCCGAGCGCAAAAGCTGCGAATATTCCCTGCGGTCGGTAAGGCCCCGGTTCAGAAGGTCGGTCTTGATGCCGAGCTCCTTCTTCACCACCTCGGCCTGCTGCTCGATTGCGGCCTTCTGCGCGTTCAGCCCTTTGACCGACTCGCGATGCATGGCGACGCGCTGCGCCAGGATCGACTGCTCCGACCGGAATCGCGCAAGCCTGGCGTCGAATTCCTTCTGCTGCTCGCGGATGAGGTTTTCGAATTCCTGCTGGAACGGCGCCGGCGCGGGGTCGGCGATCGGCGCCAGCGTGGCTAGGCCGTCGCGCTCGGCCTCCAGCCGCGCCGCGCTTGCCTTGAGCGCGATCCATTGTCTTGTCAGCCGGTTGAGATCGGCTTCCGCGGCGGTCCGGTCGAGCAGGATGAGGTCCTGGCCCCCCCGCACGCGGTCGCCTTCATGCACCAGCAACTGCTTGATGATACCGCCCTCGCGATGCTGGATGAGGATGTTGCCGCTGGTCGCCGCGATCGTGCCTTGCGTGATCACCGCGCCTGCCAGCGGCGCACTCGCCGCCCAATAACCAAAGCCGCCGACCATCAGCGCGATCGCCGCATAGCCGGCGAAGGCCGTGCGCCGGAAGTCGGTGCGCGGACGGCTTTCGATGATGAGGCTCAGCGTCATCGTCCAGGACCCGTGGCGATGCCGTGCGAGGCGCGGATGGTCGGCGCGAACGATCCTGTGACCACCGTGTTCCGCTGCTTGCCCGGCTGGCGCAGCACCTCGGCGCTCGGTCCGAACGCCTCGATCGCGCCGCCGCGCAAGACCATCACACGGTCGCAAGCCGTGGCGATCGAGGGGCGATGCGTGATCACGATCGTGGTGACGCCCGCAGCGCGGGCCGTCGCGAGCACCGCTTCCAGTGCCGTCTCTCCGGCGCCGTCGAGATGCGTGCTCGGCTCATCCAGCACCAGGATGCGCGGATTGCCGTAGAAAGCGCGCGCCAGTCCGATCCGCTGCCGTTCGCCGCCCGACAGCGTCCCGGCGATCGTCGTCTGATAGCCGTCACGCAGCGACAGGATCAGCTCATGCGCCTCAGCGCGCTTTGCCGCCTCCACGATCGCGGCGTCATCGGCCTGCGCGTCGAAGCGGGCGATGTTGTCGGCGATCGAGCCGGGGAAAAGCTCGACCTCCTGCGCCAGATAGCCGATATGCCGGCCGAGCTGGTTTTCGTCCCACGTCCTGAGCTCCGCGCCGTCGATCCTGATCGTACCGCCGCTCGGCTGGGCGGCCCCGACGAGCAGGCGCGCCAGCGTCGACTTTCCGGCACCGCTCGGGCCGACGATCGCCACCGCTTCGCCGGCCTGAATCGCGAAACTCAATCGCTTGAGAATCGGTTCGACGCCAAAGGCGGCATTTGGCGCAATGAAGAAAAGATCCTGCGCCGAAATCGCACCGGTCGGGTCGGGCAAGACGAGCTTGCGCGTCTCTGCCGGTTGCGCCGCGAGCGCGGTCCCCAGCCGCGCACAGGCACGCCTCGCCTCACCGAGCTGCCGCCAGGAGCCGATCAATTGGTCGAGCGGCTGCAGCGCGCGCGACGACACGAGCGAGGAGGCGAAGATCATGCCGGCCGTCATCTCGCCCTTGAGCACCAGCCAGGCGCCGGTGCCGAGGATCGCCAGCTGGAGCATCATGCGCAGCGCTCTCGAAGCGCCGCTGAAGACGGCGTTGGCGCCGGCCGAGCGGTCATGCAGGACAAGCGCTTCCGCCACATGCCGGCCCCAGGCGCGCGCGGCGTTTTCCACCATGCCCATGGCGCGCAGCGTGTCGGCGTTGCGGGCAAAGACCTGCTCGGCCCGGCTGGCCAAGGCCGAACGCTCCGCCGAGAGCGCATCGTTCCTGCCGATGGCAAGCTGGTTGGCGAAGACCAGCACGACGAGCAGCGCCTCGCCGCCGAGCGTGACCCAGAACAACAGCGGATGGATCAGGTAGAGCAGGGCGAGGAAGACCGGCGCAAAGGGCAGGTCGAACAGCACCGAGACACCGCGCGAGCGGATGAAGGCGCAGACCGAGGCAAGGTCGGTGAGGGGCGACGGCGCATTGCCGGAACCGAGCGAAGCGGCGAACGCTCTTGCGCCAAGCCTGTCATTGACCGTCGCCGCGACGCGCTGCGTGTAGACGGCTCGGACGGCGTCGAGAAAGCCGAGGAAACCGAGCGCCGCGACCGCGATGACCGACAGATACACGAGCGTCTCGACGCTGGAGGAGGGCAGCACCCGGTCATAGACCTGGAGCAGGTAGAGCGGGATGACCAGGAGCAGAAGGTTGATGAGCAGCGAGAACAGCCCGACATCGGTTACGGCGCGCAGGAACATCGGCCGCACGCCGGCCTGCCTGATCGCACCCGGAGCGCTCTCCTGTGACATTGGCTCGACCGCCTAGGCTGTGTGTTCGCCCGTGACGTTCAAATGGCTCTGCTGCAGCTCATCCAGCGTATAGGCGTGGATATAGTCGATCTTCATCTGGGCCGGCGTGGCGAGATGGTCGGGCGGCGCGCCGGCTTGTCCGCCGATCGCGAGATCGACCAGCATGTACATCGGCTTGTTCATGTCGGACGGCGTCGCCGCTTGCGCGACCTGCACGCCGTCATAGGTCCACACCAGCTTGTCCGGGGTCCAAAGGAGGCCATAGGTATGGAAGCCGGCGGTGTCCATGACGTTCACGGTGGATCCGACCGTGGTGTGCTGGCCCGTCTGATTGGTGTGCGCGGTCATCAGCAGCGAATTCGGTTTCTGCCCGTACATCTCCATCACGTCCAGCTCCGGCGGCCAGGAGCCGTCTTCCGGCAGCAGCCAGAAGGCCGGCCAGGCGCCGGCGTGTTCCGGCAAGTCGGCCCTCATTTCGAAATAGCCATAGGTCTGCGAGAAGGAGTCATGCGTGGTCAGGATGCCGGAGGTGTATTCGTAATTGTTGATCAGCGGCTTGATGTCGGCCGGCGCCTGCGCCGCGGTAATGGTGAGGATGCCGTCCTGCACGCTGAACGGATGCACCGAGCTGGTCGGGGCGTAATTGGCGTCGATATACCACTGCAGCTCGCCATTGCGCGTTAACGTGCTGCCGTTCGGCGCCCCCCACCAGAAGTTGGTATCCCAGGTGCCGCCCTGGCTGTTGTGCAGGTTCAGCGTGTTGAACTCGTCGCTGAAGGACAGCGTCATGCCGGATTTGTCGATCGGCAGCTGGAACTGGTTGGGCTGGAATTTGTCGATCGTGGTGTTCTTGAATTCGAGGATTTCGCCCGATCCGAGGTTCAGCACCACATTGGGCCCCGCCTGGATCATGGCATTGTGGACGGCGGCGAACGAAGTGAATCCGTAACCATCGAGCCGCACAGCATCGTTCGAGGCGAAATTGACGATCGAGTCGCTGCCGTTGCCCTTCGCGATGATGAAAACATCCGCGCCGCCGCCGCCATCGATCAGCACATCGTTGCCCGCCCCGCCGTCGATCGTCTGGCCGCCCGCCTTGGCGGTGATGATGTTGTCCAGTGCATTGCCGAAGGCATAGTTGTGGGCGTTGGTGACGACGAGGTTCTCGACATTGTCCGGCAGCGTGTAGCTCATCCATGTGTTGATCGTGTCGATGCCCTGTCCGGCGTACTCGACCACCTTGTTGCCCGCCGAATAGAGGTAATAGATGTCGTCGCCTTGGCCGCCATACATGGTGACGTTGACGCCGCTGGAGGCCCAGATTGAGTCGTTGCCGCTGCTGCCGTTGAATGTCGGTCCGGACGTTGCCGAAAACCAATGGTTGGAAGCGCCGCTATAATAAAGAGGAACGCCTACCGCGTTGACGACGAAACTCATCGGACACTCCTTTCTTGGTGGCGGCTGATTTTCAGGCCAACCTGCAAGCCGGCCTATGGTTCCAAGGATTCGCGTCACAGTACAGATAAAAAATTACCGCTGATCGATAATGATTAGAAATAGACATAACAAGGGGTTTCTAATACAATTTATGCGCGATAATTACACCCCGAATTACTCAATTTTACTCAATATTGCGAGGCTCATGCTGAAATATGGGCAAGATGCCGCGCGTGACCGCCATCGACCAGCGCGGCTGCGCGCGGTGAGCAAGGGCTGAGTCGCCATATGTTCGACGTTGGATATTCGAGCCGGAATCCGATTTCGGTTTGCTCGACAAAAGCGATCGACCGAACGAACAGCGATGGCCAACGACGTCGCACATCGCGTCACATTGCGCCCAGCCAGCCTGCGCCACCGACGATGCCCAGCCTGATCGAAGCGCTCATGTCCGCCGCCTCGCTGCAAGGGTGCAGGGTAGCCGCGGGCCACAAAATTTGACAGCCTCTGTCGGATCGGCTGAGGGCTGCCCGTCCTTGGGGCATCGATCAACGAAGAGAGGATATCGAGACATGCCGAGCACCATTCAACTGCACCGCGTCCTGGCGACCAAGCCGGAGAAGGTTTACCGCGCGTTCGTCGAGGCCGATGCGCTGGCGAAATGGCTGCCGCCAAACGGTTTTACTTGCACGGTCCACGAGTTCGAGGGCAAGGTCGGCGGCTCCTACAAGATGTCCTTCCGCAACTTCACCACCGGCGACAGCCATTCCTTCGGCGGCGAATTTGTCGAGTTGGTTCCGAGCGAGCGACTGCGCTACACTGACCGCTTCGACGATCCCAACCTGCCGGGCCAGATCGAGGTGACCGTGATCCTGAAGAAGGTTTCGGTAGGCACCGAGATCAACATCACCCAGGCCGGCATCCCGGACGCCATTCCCGCCGAGGCCTGCTATCTCGGCTGGCAGGAATCGCTGCGCAACCTGGCCAAGCTCGTCGAGCCCGAGATCAACCAGTAAGGTCGGAGCAATTCCAGGAAAAGTGCGTAGGTTCCGGCGCCTTCGCCGTAACCTTCTGGAATTGCGTCAAGATGAGAGCGGGCGGCGGTCGGTCTTCCGGCCGCCGCCTTACCCAAGGTAAGCAAAATTTCACCAAGTGCTGTTAAAAGCCGCTTCCATGGATCGCAACAAGAACAACGACCTGTTTGTCCTGATGGCGGCGCTCGCCGCCATCGCGATCTACAACATTGCCTGCGGCATCAAGACAGGCGAAGTCCGCGGCAAGTTGCATTGGGTCGCTCTGGCGGACGATCCGACACGTTTTTGGAACATCGTGGTCGGCAATTCGATCGTCCTGGTCGCCTCGATAGTCTTTCTGTGGGTTCTCAATTCCCGCAGGCCCGGATGATCTAGGGGCGGCGTCCTCTTTGCCTCACACCGCTCCTTTCACACTGCTCTTGTGATGCCGCCATCGACGCGGATGTTCTGTCCGGTGATGTAGGCGGCTCCGTCCGAAGCCAGGAACGAGATCGTCGCTGCGATCTCATCCGAAGTGCCGTAGCGCTTCATCGGCACGCTGTCGCGGCGCTCGTTCGTCGCCGGCAAGCTGTCGATCCAGCCCGGTAGCACATTGTTCATGCGGATGTTGTCGGGGGCATAAGTGTCGGCGAAGATCTTGGTGTAGGCGGCAAGCCCGGCGCGCGCCACGGCCGACGTTGGGAACATCGCGCTCGGCTCAAACGTCCACGCGGTCGAGATATTGATGATAACGCCACCCTTCTGCTTCTGCATCACCGGCGTCACCAGCCGGGTCGGGCGCACGGCGTTGAGGAAATACGTGTCGATGCCCTTGTGCCAGTCCTCGTCGCTGATCTCGATGATCTGCGCACGCGGCCCGTGGCCGGCGCTGTTGACCAGCACGTCGATGCGGCCCCAGCGTTCCACCGCGCCATCGGTAAGGCGCTTCAGATCCTCATTCGACTGGTTGGAGCCGGTGACGCCGAAGCCGCCGAGCTCGTTGCCCAGCGCTTCGCCTTTGCCGGAGGAGGACAGCACGCCGACCTTGAATCCGTCCGCCGCCAGGCGCCTGGCCGCCGCTGCGCCCATGCCGCTGCCGCCCGCCGTCACCAAAGCTACTTTGTCTATCGCCATGTCGCTGTCCATCCCGGGTGTTTGGGTTGAAAGCGACCCTGTTAGCATGCGCAGGGCAGGGGATGAACCGGATTGGATTGCGCCAAGGCGATTGATAATTGGCGAAGGCGGCGGAACTGCCAATCTCCCCCACAAGGGGGAAATTGGCAGTTCGAGCACCCTCAAACCTTGAACATACTCATCAGCGTCTTCGACACCACAGCGCAGCGGCCGGGCTTCACGTCGCCCGCTTTCAGCGGCACGCCCTTGCCCGCAGCCACTGCCGGCTCGTACCAGCCCCGCAGCGCCTGGTCGGCGGCGCAATAGCCCCAGTTCACCAAATCGACCGTCTCTTCGCTGCCCAGGAAATGCAGCGAGGTGCCGATATCGGCAGGTGCGGTGGCGGCGGTCTGCACGAAGGTCGGCTCGGCCGTGTCGGGCTTGCTTGCGATCGACCAGAAGACGCCGCGCGTCGCCGCATAGCCGGGCCGGGTCGCGTCATTGGCCAGGCCACGATCGTCGGCGTCCTTGGCCGCCTGGAAGCGCGCCACCAGATCCCGGCGCCTGAGCGAGCGCACCTGGTTGTCGGTGGTGTCGAGCACGCGTTTCAACTGCGAGAACCAGTTCCGATAGCCGGCGCTCGAAGCCTGCCACGGCGCGCCGGCGTCGCTGACCAGCAGCCAGCGGCAGCGTTTCAGCGCCGGCTCGATGCCGTGATTGTCGTAGACGCCGCCATCGGTGAGCACGGCGCGCGAAGGCGGCACCGGCGGGCCGACAGAGGGGTCGAGCTTGTCGTTCTTCCACGCGAAGGGCGTGAGGTCGAGCCGCAGCGGCGACAGGAAAGGCGGGAAGGCCGAGGAGGCGGCAACCGCGAGAGCCACCGGCAGGTCGGCCTGGTAGGCGACGCCGATGCGATAGTCGGCGATATAGCGCCGCGACAGCCGGAACAGCGAGCCGGTGCCGAGATTGCTGGAGCAGAACACGAACCAGGGTTTTTCCGGCAGGCTCTTCAGCATCGGCCTTGAGCCGTCGAACAAATGTCTCTCGTAGCAGGCGGCGACTTCGCGCGCCGCGCTCGAAAGCGGGTTGAGCAGGCCTTTGAAGATCGCCGGCGCGTCGAGGAAGACTTGCGAGAACTCCAGTATCCTGTTCAGATAGATATCGAAATTGGCGGCGACACCGTTGACGAAGGCGAAACGCGGCCAAAGTACCGCCAGCAGCCCGGCGGCTATCGAGCCGCCCGAGACCGAGCTTACCATGTCGAGTTTCTGGAGCAGCCCGGCCTCGTTGAGGCGGCATATCGCGCCAGCATGAAACAGCATGGCGCGGTAGCCGCCGCCCGACAGGCAGAGGCCGAGATCATAGCGCTCGGGCGCGCCGCCATCCGCGTCCGGTGGTGATCCAGCCGCAATCGGCTCCATCGCGGCCCCCTTTGCCTGTCCGTCCGGCGTCCTTAAGCCTGGCTATGCGCAATCGAGCCCAGCACCGACATTCTTGCAAGTGGGGGAACGCGTAACTTCACAGATTGGAAATCGGCCCGCGCCGACGGACGGGGAGATTACCCGAAGCGGTTGGTACGCAGCGCACGGACGGCGCGTAGGCTTTCGTCAATCTCCAATGGCGCCAGAGGAGATGCCTCAGCCACTCACAGCTCCTTCTCGGCCAATTCCCTAAACCCGTCCGGCACCGAGCGCGGACCTTCCAGCGCTACCGTGCCGTAGCCGACCGCCTCCTTGCCGAAGCGCTGGCGGATCTTGTCCACCGCCCGGTCGGCGCCGAAGCGCGCCAGGCCTTTGCGGCTGCCGGGCCTCAGCTTCTCGTCCGCCAGCCCGAGCGGCAGTTCGAGCTGCAGCTCGGCATGCTCCTCCAGATGCGAGACAGAGATGGCGAGCAGCGAGATGTCCCTCTCGCCCGGATGGGCGGCAAGCACGCCGCGCACCAGTTCCTCGGCGATCTCCGCCAGCATCGCGGTCGCCTGGATCGGCTGGTCGAGCGTGATCGAGCGGCTCACAGCGCGCAGATCGGCGAAGCGAACCCGCACCGTCACTGTGCGCCCGGGCCGGTCCTTGGCGCGCAACCGGCTGGCCACGCGGTCGGCCAGATGCAGGAGCGTCGGCACGAAGACGCGCGGCACTGCCGGCTTCCTGCCGAGCGCCGATTGCGCGCCGGCAGAATGCGCGCGGCGGTGTGCCTCGAGTTTTCGCGGGTCGCGGTTCCAGGCGAGCGCGGCAAGCTTCTGGCCGGCGGCATGGCCGATCAGCCGCTCCAGCGCGCCGCTATGGGTGCGCGCCAATTGCCCGATCGTCTCGACGCCGATCTCGGCCAGCCTGGCCTTGGTCGCCGGGCCGACACCCCACATCAGCGTGACAGGCAGGTCGTGCAGGAAGGCGAGCTCGATGCCGGGCTCGACCACTACCAGCCCCTCGGGCTTGGCTACCTGCGAGGCGATCTTGGCCAGATGCTTGGTCCGCGCCACACCGATCGAGATCGGCAGGCCGAGCTCGGCCTTCACCCGCTCGCGGATTTTTCGCGCGATCTCTTGCGGCGATCCGAACAGATGCGTGCAGCCTGCGACGTCGGCAAAAGCCTCGTCGATCGAGATGCGCTCGACCGCCGGCGTGAAGTCGTCGAGCACCTTGATCGCGGCGTCGCCGAGGCGCTGGTATTCGGAAAAATGACCGCCGACGAAGATGAGCTGAGGGCAGAGCTCGCGCGCTTTGCGGCCCGGCATGCCGCCGCGCACGCCAAAGATTTTCGCCTCATAGGAGGCCGCCAGCACCACGCCTCCGCCGACGGCGATCGGCTTGCCACGCAGGGACGGATCGAGCAGCTGCTCGACCGAGGCGTAGAAGGCGTCGAGGTCGGCGTGCAGGATGGTGGCGGCCGCGGCGGTGTTCGTGGCGGCCATCGCGCGCTCCCATGGCCATTTGTGTGGCATTGCAGCATTAGCTGCGTCTTTTGTAAGGGGAATTAACGGAACATAAAGAGAACAAAAGAAGCTCTCTGTCAAGCCACCACGCTTGGCCGTGCAGGTTTCCACAACTGGGGGCGCAGCCACAGATAGAGCGCCGGTTGTGCGCATGACCTTTGCGCGGGACACGCCGCCGCAGCATGAGGAGGGATCGCCTCGCGAGGCGATCCCTCCTTCGCTTCTGAACGTAAATTGCGACTGTCTGCGCTATGCCGGCTTGGCGTATTCTTCGGCGCTCAGCACCTCGATGCATTGGAACGGCTGGTTGCCTTCCACCCAGGCGTCGTGGCCGGGCGGGATGGTGTAGGAAGTGCCCGCCTCGATGGTCTTTTGCGTGCCGTCGGTCATCCGTACGGTGATCGAGCCGGACACGGCATAGCCGACATGCGAGACCTGGCAGCTGTCGGTCTTGACCACCGGCTTCACGCATTCGGACCATTTCCAGCCCGGCTGCATGTTCATCCGCCCGAGCGTATAGCCCGGGAGCCGGACGATCTCGACACGCGTCTTGGCGGGCGCGCGGACCTCATCGGGATTGTTGTGCGATTTGGATTCGAGTTTCGTCACCTTCATTGCAACTTCGGCCATGGTATCCCTCCCATGTGTGAAGCGGCGCCTGACGTTGCGATCGTCGGCGACCGCGAGTGTATTCATAAGCCTTATTATGAGCGATTGCTAATTAATTGAGGTGACCGCTAGCTCAGCCGAACGCTTGGCGCATTGTCGTGGAAGGCGGATATTCCAGACCCTCGGGCGACGGTCCCCGGCCATCTTCGGACCGAAGTCCCATTGCACGAACGCAGAGGCCCGACACGCCTATTTTCAGGAAACAACGACGGCACCAAAATCATTGGCTAGCAAGCCGCCGGACAAAGTCCCTTCATCGGCGGTTGACCACGGCGTGCCCGCTATTCCTGCGATATGGCGGGCACGCCTTTCCCCTGAAACCGCTCCTGGAGTTGCCAGCCGTGCAACCCGGTAAGATGATCGCCAATCTGTTTGCCGCACTGCTTCTGGCCGGCCTGGTCGGCGGCGTCTTCTTCGTCTTCGGCAGGCCGCTCTGGCCCGAGCGCCAGGCCCGTATGGTGATCCTTCTCCCGGTCGATACGATTGCGACCGGATCGCTGCGCCGAGCCTGCCTCGAGCCATGCCTGCCGGCCCGCTTCGATCTCAAGCTCGCGCCCGCCAGGCCGCGCGGATGAAGCCGGGCGCGGGAACCAGTCCGCGCCCCGGGCCGTTGACGGAGCGAAGGGATGGCGCTGGCGGAGGCCGCCATGGACAATTTCGAACTCATCGATCTTCTGTGCGTCATCGACGCCTGCGTGAGCGACCGTTCGGCCGGCCGTATCGTGCCGATGTCGAGGGCCGTCGAGGAGTTGCGCGTCCTGACCGGCGATTTCGTCTCGTCGGATGAGGACGCGGCCAACGCCTTGACACAGGTCGCGCTCAAGCGCGGCTGCGCCGTGCTCTTCGACGAGCGAGCGGGCGCGGATATTGTCGGCTAGGCGCAATCTCGTCCTCCTCCTGGCGGAGGAGGTTGGTGCTCATTTCGCCAGGGTGATCATCCGGCCCGCATACGCCGCCCGGCCTCCGAGTTCCGCCGTGCAATCCGACTTCACGGCCGAGTTCCCCGTCATCGAGATCGTATCGCCGACCAGCCGCAGGCAACTGCCCTGGGCGTTCATGTCCGAATTTCCGGCATAGGTGATGACGGCGTCCGGGGCGTAGATAAAGCCGCTGACCACGGAGCCCGATCCGCCGTTCAGCGTCAGCGCCTGTGTGTTGCCGTGACCCTGGTAGATGGTGATTCCGGCGTAGGCGCCGCTGGTGGGCGGCGACAGGTTCACCTGCTCGTTGGCGTTGATATAGAGTTGTGAGTTCTCCATCAGGAAGATCGTCACGCCCTGGCCGCTCAGGCTGCCGTTGCCGCCCGGCTTTATGGTGACGTTGCGCATGATGTAGGTGCCGGGATTGAGGGTGATCTTTCCCGACAAGGTCTTGTCGCAATAGGTGCCCGGCGAGAGCGTCACCGTTTTGCCATTGGGCACCGGCAGGCAGAGCGTGTAGGCGGGAGGAACGACGTCGGCCAGCGGATCGAACGAAGCATACTGGTTCTCATGCGGCGCGCCGCAGGAAAGCGTGGCGTTTGGCGGCGTCAGCCCTTGCGTGCCGCCGACCGTCGAGACGCAGCCGGCGCTGACGATCGCCGAGCCGCCGCGATTGACGGCGTCGGGCGCGTCTGAATTGGCCGCGATCACGCAGCCGTTCATCGCCACATTGGTCGAGCCCTGCAGGTTGACCGCGCCGTCGGCGTGCTGATTGAGCGCGAGCACGCAGGCTTGCGCGCCGGGTTTGAGCTTGACCGAGGCGGTGCGCGTCGCCTGCCAGGCCGGCATGCCGGCGACGAAGGCCGGCCGGCTGATACTCGACGACAGCGAAATGAAATAGGCGCCCGGATCGCCGCTCGCGCTGGCCTGGAAGGCGGCGAGGCTGCCCGATAGTTCCTGCGCGTCGGCTGCGCTCATATTGGCGGCGAAGAAGGTCTGGCCGAGTTGCTGCACGTCGCTTGCCGACATGCCTGGCAGGTATTTCGTGCCGATCGCCAAGCCGGCCGCGTCCAGCGAGTTCTGCAACTGCGCGGCGTCGTCGCTCGTGCCTATCAGGTCGATGGATGCCGCCACGCCAAGCATAAGCGGCACCATGGCGACCGCGGCTGCGATCGCAAAGTTGCCGCGCCTCGATGCCAAAAAACGTCCCAACATGGAGCTCGCCCTCGTCATATGTCCGAGAGTGATATGCGCGCCGTCTCTACGGTCGATTTCCAAAATAGATAAAATGCAGAGAGAGCTAAAATGCACGGTTTTACCGACGCTTAAACCTTAAGTCCGAGGCTTTATAGGCCTTAAGTCTTAGTGTGTGCGGCGCAAGGCGGGGGCAGCGGAGCGCTAGGGTCCCACCGGCAAAAATCGAGCGAAATAATTAGGCATTCGTTCATACGGCAATGATGACGTAACGGCTGGGATAGCTTGGGTGCGCTCGGCCATGGCCTTTTCAGGTCGGTTCATCAGAAATCTTTTTTCTCGACGCGGCTCTCGACGCTTTTGCGAAGGCAAGAGCGGCAATGTCGCCACCATTTTCGCGCTCACCCTGCCGGTCGTCGTCGGCGGCGCCGGGCTCGGCGTCGAGACCTCCTACTGGTACTATTCGAGCCTGAAGCTGCAGGCGATCGCCGACGCGGCCGCCTATGCCGGCGCGTTGGAAAAGATCGCCGGATCCAACACGGATGCCATCACCGCCGCCGCCGCGTCATCGGCAGCCTCGAATGGCCTTGGCGCGGGCACCATCGTCGTCAACACCCCGCCGGCGTCGGGACCGAACACGGCCAAGAAGGCGGTCGAGGTTATCCTCAACCAGGATCTCGACCGGATCTTCACGTCCATCTTCACTCAGACAAAAGTACCGGAGCGGGCGAGGGCGGTGGCGCTGATCACCGACGCCTCCAAAGCTTGCATCGAAGCGCTCAATCCGTCGGCCTCCCAGGCAGCACTTTTCTCCGGCAGCACCAGCGTCAAACTGGCCGGCTGCGTCATCATGGCGAATTCGATCGCCAACGATGCCATCAAGGTGCAGGGGTCGGCGGGGCTTCAGGCCGATTGCCTGATTTCGGCCGGCGGCGTCGTGCTGAACAATCCGGTGCCGATGGTCTGCAAGGCCCCGATCACCCAGGCGCTGCCGGCGGCCGATCCGTTCGCCAGCTTGCCGGCTCCCGCGACCACGACCCCATGCCAGAAGATCAACGGCAACAAGACGACGCAAACGATCCAGCCCGGGACCTACTGCAGCGGCATGAGCCTCAACGGCAACATCACGCTTTCCCCCGGTGTCTACGTCGTCCAGGGCGACTTGAAGATCAATGCGGGTGCCGTCATCCAAGGCAGCGACGTTACGATCTTCATGGCCGGCAGCAACACTGTCAGCATGAACGGCAACGCCACCGTGACGCTGGCCGCCCCGACTACGGGCACCTATTCCGGCGTGCTGTTCTATGGCGACCGGACGGGGACGGCGGCGCAAAGCACTTTCAACGGCACCGCGAACTCGCTTTTGACCGGCGCAATCTATTTTCCCAGGCAACAGGTCAATTATCTCGGCAATTTCTCGGGGGTGAACGGTTGCACCCAGATCGTTGCCGACACCTTCCAGTGGTCGGGCAACTCGACCATCAACCAGGACTGCTCGAGCCTCGGGATGAAGGACATCCCGGCCGCTCAGTCGGTTGCGGTGGTCGAGTGAAATCCGCTGCCCGTCGATTGATGCCAGCCATTCGCGATGAATCGGGCATCGCCGCGGTGGAACTCGCGTTTGTTTTGCCCGTCTTGTGCGCGGCCTTGCTCGGAATCATGGACGGCTGGTCCTATGTCGCGGGTTCGCTGTCGATGCGCGCCGGTGTGAAAACGGCGGCCAACCTCGTGATGGCTGGCTCCGCTGACGACAGCGCGACCCAGACTGTCGCGCTGGCGAGCTGGGAGAACAAGCCTTCCGACGCGCAGGTTACGATTAGTCGCATCTATAAGTGTGGGACCACCGTGGTCGATGCGTCGACCTTATGCAGTGGACCGAAAGCGCCGTCCGTCTACGTCCAGATTCAGGCATCCGGCACCTGGATCCCGCCCTTCACCTTTGGTCCATACCCAGACAATACCGCGATCGGCCATGTGCAGGTGGTCCGTGTGCGCTAAACAAAGGCTCCGGCTTTCGGCATTTGCGGCTAATGAGGCGGGCGGCGCCGGTCTCGAATTCGCCCTGGTCGCGCCTTTTCTCATCATGCTCCTGTTCGGCATCTTCGCCTTCGGCTGGTCGATGAACAGCGTATCCAGCGTGCGCTACGCGCTCGAAGCCTCGGCGCGCTCCCTGCAGCTCAACAACACGCTGACGCAGGCCGACATCCAGGCCATCGCCACACAGAAGCTTCAGGCGCTTGGCCTGCGGAATGTGAACGTCACCATCACCACCGATCCGGCGAGCGGCGGGTTCCGCATGGCACATGTCAACGCCAGCTATGCCTTTGTCATCAGCTTTCCCTATTTCAGCAATTACCCGATCAGCTACACTACCTCGGTAGCCGTGCCCCTGGTCAGCAGCTAGGGGGACGAACGGATGTACCTTAGGATTCTCTAAAAAGCTGCAAGGCTGGCGCCAGCCAGGAATGCTAGGGGTTGCTGCCATCCACTATCAGGAGCGCAGCCATGACCTCTCTTGTTGGAAGCCAGCACGGCCCAGGCGCCGTGCATCAAGCGAGCAGACCCCAGGCGTCGGAAACTTTCCCGGGCAAGCGCGCCGAAAGCGTCGGCCACCTCGCGAAAGCCTCGGTCTTTGAGACGGACATAGGCGAGCCGAATGCCCAAGGAAAATCCGCATCCCGGATCGCCCGAATGGACCTGACCGTGCTTTCCCCGACCGGTTCGGGCGAGGGTCAGGAGCCGGAGACGGCAACCGGCACGCCGACCGAGACTGATGGCACGGAAGATCCAAATCCTTCCGCTTGATGGCCGGCAAAAAGCCAGGCCCGCTTGTGCCTGGTGGCTAGCAGCCTTCCGTTGTGGTTTTCATCTGGCCGGGAGCGTTGGATTTGGCGCTCGTATCCTGTTGGCCAGGGGCCGCCTGCTTGGCACTGCCGGTCTGTTGCCCAGGCGCGCAGTCCTTCGCTGAATTCGAATTGGTCGAGTTCGTCGTGGTCGTGTCTGTGCCCTGGCTGCTGGGCATCGTCGTTGTGGTGGATGACGATGTCGATGAGCTGCCCGATGTCGTGCCCGACTGCGCCGTCGCCAGACCACCGGACAAAGCAACAAAGGCGGCAACGAGAAGAATTCGTTTCATGGTGACTGTCCTTTTAGGCAACGTCCCTTCGCTTGTTTAACCCCGACCTTTCGGCAGGGTTCCAAAGGCGCAGGTGATCCCGATTGCAGGGGATTGTCGCGGCGGCAATTGCCTCTTGGGACCATGGTCTGGCGAGACAAGGGCCTTCTTTGTTCCAAACGGCCCACAGATGCTAAGCCCTTTGTATTTACCTTAAATTTCAACGGGTTAACCTGGTGTTTTGGGAAAATTGCGGAGAGGCCGCGGCTATGCTCTCATTTCGCGACCGCAGTTGCTTAAAGTTTATCCGACGCCATTAGGAAATTCTCATAAGAGGCTGCCTAGCGGTTGGGCCATAGTGACGATTCATCTGCGGAGAAGCACAATGACATTGCGAAAGACACTTCTGGCATCCCTGGCCATTCTCGCGCTTGCGACCGCCCCCGCGCTTGCCGGCGCCGGCGGTAACGGCGGCGGCCACGGCAATGGCGGCAGCCATGGCGGCGGCAACGGAAACGGCGGCGGTAACGGTAATGGTGGCGGTCATGGAAATGGCGGGGGCAGCGGCAAGAGCGGCGCCTCGCACGGCAACTCGGCCTCGGCTCCGGGCCACAACAAGAGCGCCGATGCCAGCGCGTCGGATGACAACTCGACCGATGACGCGACGACTGACGATACGACCACGTCTGCCACGCCCAAGGACAAGAACATTCACGCCAAGCTCGGCCGGCTGAACTCGCTGCAGCGCAACATCAACGCTTATATGAATTCCAAGAGCAAGAAGTTCGCCGGCGTCCAGGCTTACGTGACGCAGGCCGCGGCAGCCAAGAACGCCCAGGCCAACCTCGACGCGGCAAACGCCCAACTGGCCGCCGACCAGAGCAAGCTGGCCGACCTCACTCAGCAACTCGCCGACCTCAACGCGACCGACACAACCGGCTTCACGCCCGAACAGCAGGCGGCTCTCGATGCGCAGATCGCCGACGTTCAGGGACAGATTGACGCCCAGAACGCCACGATCAGCACCACTGATGCCCAGGCGATCGCCGATGCGCAGGCCGCGGTTGACAACGCGCCGGCTCCCACCGATGCGTCGCTGGACGCTGCCCTTGCCGACATGGCCAACAAGCCAGTCGACGCCGACGTCACCGCCTGGGCCAAGGATACTTTGGCGGGCAAGATCGACGCGCAAGCCGCGGCCACGGCGACAACCACAACAACCCCATAAGGCCGGACGAACCGACCGGAGGGCGAGCGAAAGCCGCCGGGCCTCGCCCGGCGGTTTTTTGTTGACAGGGCGACGGGCGCGCCGTCTCCGGCAGAAAAATGGCTCGCCCCAGTCGAGACGAGCCAAAGCGGGAGCCCCATTGCCGGGTGCTGATCCCGCACCAGGTTGCCACCTGTTTTCCGGGTGGCCGGCGGTCGAAACCGAGACGCCGGCTTGCGGACGCTCTACTGCGCGCCGCGGGATAATATGTCGTGCTGCGACATGTTTATTGCCGGCACGGCGGGCAGGCAATCCCTTTGATCTCGCACCGGCCAGGAACGGACTGCATCACACAAGAGCAAGCTCCAGCGGTGCCTTCATTCGCGACTGCCTTTGCCGTCGCAAGCCGTGCCAATTGCGGCAGTGCGCCAGACCTCAGTCGCCTTGTATTCGAGGGCGCACAGTGCCTAAGTCACCGACGCTGTTCTGCCCTCCAAGGCGCGTGGCATGCTCCGCGGCCCGGTGGAACCGCCCAGATACGGGGAGGTGAGGAGAGGACGGTCGATTCCTGCGGGATGTAGCTGTTCCTTCGTCGTGCCCGCCGCTGGTTCAGGCCAGCAGGCGGACCTTTGACGATCAGGGCGACGCAAACCGGCTCATTCGGCGTGATCGAGCAGGCGGGTGGCGTCAGGGCGATTCCGGCCCTGCTTGACCCCGGCGTGATCTATGCCTTCCACGGTGATCGCGAACGTGCCGTTCTCCGTCCTGCCGATGAAGCCCTTCGACTTGAGGTACCACAGGTGGAACTCCAGGTGCTCGCGGGGGCAACCGGACAGGCGCTCGAGTTCGTCGTCGCCGATGCCCGGATTGTTGACGTCCCGCCGGCGCCTCACATAGAGAAGCGACAGCAGATTGGCCTGGATGACGGAATCCCGCTCCATGCCGCCGCCGTCGCGCGCTCCCTCGGTGAGTTCATGACGAAGACCCAGATGCTCGCGGTAAAGGATATCGTATTGAGCCCGCTTGACGGGGTCGCGGAGTGTATTGTTGGCTTCAACGATCTCGCTGAAGCGCGATTCATTGCCGGTTTCCCGATTGTCGGGGTGATAGCGCATGGCAAAGTAGCGGAAGATCCGCTCGATGGTCTCGGAATTGGCGTTCGGGCTTATTTCCAGAACTTCGTAGTAGTCGATGAACATGTAATCGCGCTTCCGAAATTACGGAAACCATTCCCCCAAGCCCAAGCATTGCCCAAATGCTGCGCGCTTGCAAGGTGCCGGTCCCAGTCTCGAACCACCAAGGCCGGCGCGAATGTTCGCCATACGAAAATGTAAGATTGTGGCCACAATTGCGGGAGCTTTCGAGCCAAATTCGGCCATCGTCCTCGCGACTATTCAACAACGTTAAGGCGTGGGACGCCTTGTATTCAGGGAACGGTCGCGATGGAAACCAGACGTGGATATTCAATTTTTCAGATCGCGCTGCATTGGCTGATTGCAGCGCTGGTTTTATTTCAGCTCTTCTTCGGTGAGAGCATGACGGTCGTCGTGGACGCCGCCGAAGACGGCCAGCCGGCATCGGCCACCGACCAGGCGCTGGGCTCAGCTCATTACTGGGTCGGTCTGTCCGTTCTTGCGCTTGTGCTTGTTCGACTGGTCCTCAGGCTGGTATCCGGCGCGCCGGCCCCCGCCGGTCATGGATCGAGATGGATGCGGGTCGCTGCGCATGTATCGCACGGCCTGTTCTATGTGCTGTTGCTGGCGACGCCGGCAATCGGGCTTCTGGCGTTCTATCTGGGGGACCCTTGGGGTGACATTCATTCGCTTGCCAAGCCGGCATTCATCGTGCTGATCGCTGTCCACGTCGTGGCGGCGCTCTACCATCAGTTCTGGCTGAGGGACGGGACGCTGAAGCGCATGCTCTCGCCCGCCGGCTGATTGGGGAGATATGCTGGCCGGCGGCGTCTTCTGTGCGATGGCCGATCGGCAAAGGCTAGCGGTCGCGTGTCGGAAAAACCTTTGCCCCGTTGCGGTGGAATAAATTCCGGGCTTTGTTACGCTAGCTCTGCTTGGAATTCAGGTGGCAACCTGGATGGAGCCGACCTCAAGCCCGGCTCCCTTTTCGGCTCGCTTCGAAAGAGGCGAGCCATTTTTTTGCAAAACCGCCGCCAAACCTCGCGGCTTTCGCCCGAAGGCCGCACCGACTTAGGTGCGTCATGGCTAATATCGCTCGCACGATGTAGACTGCGCAGAGTCGGGTTTACAGAGGCATTGGGAGGACAACAAATGCCACGGGTATCGGAACTCTTCTTCAAGACGGCCATCGTCTTTCTCGTCCTGGGCGTCGCCGCCGGACTACAGATGGCGATTTCGGGCGATCACGGTGCCTTTCCGGCGCATGCTCACATCAACCTTCTTGGCTGGGTCACCAGCGCCATTTTCGGCGGCTACTATGCGCTCAACCCGGCCAAGGCCGAGCGCCGCATCGCCATGATCCATTACGGCCTCTATACGGTCGGCATCGTGATCATGCTGCCGGCGCTCTACTGGATGCTGGCGGGAGGCCACCCGGAGATCGAGCCGGTCGTGGCAATCGGCTCGCTGATCGTGGCCGCCGCGGTGCTGGTCTTCGGCTTCGTCGTCTTCTCGTCGACGGAAACGGTGCGCTCGGCCTCACCGGCCACCGCGCGCTAGCTGAGCGAACCGAGCAGGGATTTCAGGCGCGCCGGCTACAGCCTCCGATCAAGGAGAGCTGCAGCCGGCGTTTGATTGCGCCGCATCGATTTTGTTGATGGCGGCCCATCGCCGATGCAAAGCTAGTGGCGGTCTATCGGCTCCGATGCAACGGATGGCGCCTCGGGCCCTGGCGCCGAGGTGTAGCATGGCTTTTGCGGTCGAATTGAAGAGGCAACGTGCCGGGCTATCGCGGCGTGGATGCCTGTCGACAAGCAATAGATGATCGGTCCGCGGCCGGAACTGACGCAAAACGATCAGGGAAGCAGTTTCGGGAACAGCCGCAAGATGAGGGCGTGGATGATGCCATCGCGCTCGAACGGTCCGGGCATCTTGGCGGGTGCCGCGCTTACGTCCGCTTTGCCTTCGTCGGTTACGCGGGTCTCACTGTGCACGAGCCAGAGCACGGCCACGAAATAGCCGGCCTGCAGAGCCACGGCCGCCAGGAATGTCCAACCGATCGCCATCCAGACAGATCCCGTGGACATGAAGGTCCAGCCGAGGATCACTAGAAGCGTGCCAACCATTCCCACAAGAAACTGCGGAAAATACATTTGCCCAACCGAGCGCCGCGACCATATTCGGCCATCAGCGATCTCGCCCATATCTCTACCCATTTTGACCCATGCACCTTTTCCGGGTGGACCGCAAGCTTGAACGGTTTGCCGGCGGCCCCATTGCCCTTTCGTCCGGCCCCGACAGGGACCACGGACGCAGGACTTCCGCTGTGACAACTGGCAATTGCGCCGGATCGTTCCCGAGCCGGCGACATTCAAGTCATGCCTAATGGACCGCAGCGCATGCGGGCGACTGCCTGCCGGGTTTAAGATGCCTCTCCACGCAGAAAGGCCCGCCGCCTGGGCGGGCCCTTATCCGCTATGCTGACCGGATCAGCTCAGGATCACTACGATCTTGTAGGTGTCCGGGTCGACGATGACGATGCGTCCATCGGCCAAGACGAAATACTCATAGTTTTCATAAGCCGGAACGATCTTGACGATCCGGGCCGGCAGACGGTGCAGACGCACCTTGTGGCGCGGCACCTCGACGCCGACGGAGATATCGAAGCTGACGTCGCGAACCGGTTCCACATGGCTCTCATGAATGACCTGCGTGATCTGCGTTCTCTGTTCCACCGTCACGTTATTGATCGACGCCGTCTTGTTCTGGTCGGTCTCGACGTTGGTGTTGCCCTGGGCGTTCTGCTGGGTGGTCGTGCCGGTCTTGCCCTGGGCGTTCTGCTCAGTCTGCATCTTGGTGGTGCCCTGAGCGTTCTGCTCGGTGGTCGTGCCGGTCTTACCCTGAGCCTGCTGATCGGTTTGGTTCTTCGTCTTGTTCTGGGCATTCTGCTGGGTCGTCGTACCGGTCTTGCTCTGGGCGTTCTGCTCAGTCTGCATCTTGGTGGTGCCCTGGGCGTTCTGTTCGGTGCTGGTGCCAGTCTTGCCCTGCGCCTGCTGCT
The DNA here is from genome assembly GCF_020165215.1 of Mesorhizobium sp. CA15. Lineage (NCBI taxonomy): Bacteria > Pseudomonadati > Pseudomonadota > Alphaproteobacteria > Hyphomicrobiales > Phyllobacteriaceae > Mesorhizobium > Mesorhizobium sp. CA15. The sequence continues at coordinate 35,453 of NZ_JAIUHQ010000019.1, read as the reverse complement.
TCTTCTTCAGCTGTGTGTTGTCCTGGGCGTTCTGGTCAGTGTTGGCGCCTGACTGACCCTGAGCCTGCTCTTCGGTCTTCATCTTGGTCTTGCCTTGAGCCTGCTCTTCGGTGTTTGCGCCGGCCTTGCCCTGGGCGTTCTGCTGGGTTTGCGACTTCATCTCACCCTGGGCCTGGCCGCCCGCCTTGCCGCCCTTTTGGCAATCGGCCGTGCCGGCCGTGCAATTATTGTCGCCGCCGCTCGGCTGCGCGGATTCGGTCTGCGCCATCGCGGCGCCGCAACCGACGCCGAGCGCGATCATGCTTGTGATCAGCAGGTGTTTCATTGGATTTTCTCCTCGGAAAGTCGGTCCCTTCGGATGGGTAACCCAGCCCGAAACGCATTGTTCCGAAATTGTTGCCACGGTCGGAGGCGATGGTCGCGGAACACGGCGGCAGTTGTTTTTGCAGGCGCCGGTCCAGTTTTGCAGGAACAAGGGTAGGCGAACGGCGTTACGGCAATGCCGACCCGCTGTGGAAAATCGCAGGCGCAGCATTCAGGCGATTCGATTCAGATCCACATAGGAGAGACGACCAATGAAAATGCACCTCACCTCCGCCGCCGCTGGCTTCCTGCTGCTTGCTGGTATCGGCGCGGCTGCCGCGCAGGATGTCGTGATCGCGCCGGAGCAGGAAACCGTCATCAAGGAATACGTGCATAAACAGCCGCTGGCCTCGGTCAAGGTTCCGGGCGTCGAGCTGAATATCGGCAGCACGCTTCCCGACACGGTCGAATTACATGAAGTGCCCAACGTCAAATACCGTTACGTCGTCGTCGATAACCGGACGGTGATCGTCGACCCCGGTACCCGCAAGATCGTCAAGGTCCTCGATTGATCGATAGCGCATCAAATCGGATGGCCCGCCGCCTGGTTACGGCGACGGGCCATTAACCGATTATTATTTTGTTACCATGTGCTAACGGAACCTTCCCTCAGCGCTTGAGTTACCGGCTCTGGTTCACGTTGTCTCATAGACAACACAAACCAGTGGCAACGTGAAAATACGGGCGGTGGCGAACAGTACGGCGGGGCGAGGAGGAGTTTACCAACATGTCGAAACGAGAAATCGGAACATCCCGTTCGCTCGGGATGCGTGTTGCCCATCTCAAAGCCAGGATGCAAGACGCCCGGATCACCGAGCATGAAATGAAGGCTTTCCAGAAGGTCGCGGCGATCATGGGGGGCGGCGAGGGCTCCCTACGCATTGAGGCCGACGATCTGATCGCTGCCTCCTTCGTTGCCGAGGCGCTGGGCGAATCGGCACCGAACTGACAGCGGCTACCAGTCGAGATCCCGGATCGTTTCAGCCCGACCGTCAGCCGGGAAGGCGGCGGTCGGCAGGCACGATGGACGCCAGGAGGCGCCGAGCTTCCTCCCAGGATCGGCCGGCCAAATCCCAAAACTTGCATGACAACGCCGATCACCTTGCATGACAACGCCGATCACATGGGGGCCGAACGCGTCGAGGGCTGGGCCTAGCCAGGCACGTGCCGGTTTGGTGCCCGGCTTTCGCGTGCCCGGATTCGCCTGATCTTTGCTTCGCGCAGCACCGCGACGGGATCGGCGCCCGTCCATTCGATCCCGGCCTTCCGCGCGAAGACCAGGAACGCCTGTCGCGCCTTGTCGAGATCGATCTCTCCGCTCCGCGCCGCCTCACAGGCGCGGAATGCGTTGGCGTAGCTGCCGCCCCGCATGGCCTGGGGCCATTCCTTGAGAAAGTTCTGCATAGCGGTAAGAGAGGCGATCTCGCGCTTGAAGCCGGCACCCACCGCGATGGCCACGGGGGGGCGAAGTTCGATGTCGCTTCTGATGGAGCCTTCCTGCATGACTGCGGCATCCTTAGGATTTCAAAGACTTGGGCAGTTTCAATGCCTTCCAATGCGGAGCCGATGCGAAGGTTCCGCCAAATCAATTAGTCGCCGCTGACGGAACAACACCCCGCCGGCAGCGTTTGCCCCCCGAGCTCCCATGTTCGACCTGCTCGTGTTTCCGCCCCTGCGGAGGCAGGGCGGAGCTCACCAACGCAACAGGAGAGAAACGATGAAAACCACCCTCATTCCAGCTGTCGCTGGCTTGGCTCTGATGGCCGGCATCGACATCGCGGCCGCGGACGAGGTGATCGTCACCCCCGAGCAGCAGACCGTGGTCAAGGAATATGTCCACAAGCATCCGATCGCCTCGGTCAATGTGCTCGGCCTTGAGCTTGGCGTCGGCTCGACCGTGCCTGACACCGTCGAGTTGCAGCAGGTTCCGGACGTCCAGTACCGGTATGCGGTCGTCAACGACCATACGGTGCTGATCGATCCCGGCACGCGCCGCGTTGTTCAGGTGATCGAGTAGATCCAGCCCTGGAAGAGCCCGATCCTCCGAAGCACTGGGCAAGGATCGGGCTCTTTTCGCATCCGGGCATAAGGCCTAAGATAGGGCAGTGGTTTGGGAGGCAACGAAGCGCGGAAGGAGTCGTTGCCATGCATCATCCACACGTCGAATCACCTGACATCGCACGCCAAGTCGACAAGCTTTTGGCCGAGCATAGGACTGGCCTGCTGTCGATGCACGAGGCGATTACCCTGCTGCGCCAGCGCACGGGGACCGACCGCTCTGACGCGGATTTAGCCGGATTGATTACAAAAAAGGCAGCGCATCTGGGCATCGCGGTCGTTACCGACGGACACTGAGCGAAATTGCCGTCCAGGTCGGGTCGCTTGTTCGTGATACCGAAGACGACACGCGAAAATTCGGCTAATGTTCGCGCCGGGGAACCGTCCCAACATCAGGAGGCGACAGTGACGGACGACAGGCACGAACGCATTCGCCAGCGCGCGCACGAGATCTGGGAGCAGGCCGGCCGGCCCGAAGGCGCTCATAAGGAGCATTGGGATCAGGCGACGGCCGAAGTCGATGCGGCCGGCAAGCCGAAAGCCAAGAGCCCGAAAAAGGCCGCCGCCGCCAAGGCCGACAAGCCGAAAGCGGCCAAGGCGGAGAAGCCCGCCAAGGGCCCGGCCAAGGCAAAGTCCCCCGCCAAGAAGACCAAGGGCTGACCGCCAGCCAAGGCCTGCACCCCTTTCCACCGGATCATGTGACGGTGCGACGCTCCGTGAGAGAACTGTGCCCGGAGGATATACCGACCATGCGCAAAGTCGTCTTGATCATGACCATGTCGGTCGACGGATATGGCGTAGGGCCGGTAGGAATGTCGACGGGCGGTTTTCCTGAACGGCAGAGCTCAAGCGGTGGAAACTCGATCGCATCAGTCGCGCTGGCACACACATCATGGGCCGCGTGAGTTACGAGGAAATGGGCCCGTACTGGCAAAAATCCGAGGATGCCTATGCCGCGCCGATGAACGTCATCCCCAAGGTCGTGTTTTCGAAAACGCTGAAAAAGGCAACTTGGCCAGAGTCCACTATTGCGAAAGGTGACCTGCACGAGGAATCGCTAAATTGAAAAAGCCACCCGGCGGCGAAATTATTGCGGGGCGGCGCAGAGTTCGCTCAGGCGCTGTCGAAGGCAGGTCTGATTGATGAGTATGTCATCCTGACTCGGCCGATCGCCTATGGCGGTGGCAAACCGCTATTCAGCGGTTTGACGGACGCGCTAAACGTCCTCGTGACGGCCGCTTACGATAACGGCACCATGCTTCGCATCTACGCTCCCCGCTGAACCGTCACGACCTCTGAGCGAAGGCTTCGACCATGGCGGCCGGCTGACCGGCACGCTCGGCATCGCTGCCGCCAGCAGCCAGGCCGGCGGCATGCGGGTTGCAATTAAGCTATAAGAGGAGGCTATCGCGTCCCTTGTTTTCCGGCGTATCGCGCGACCGCGCAGAGGAAGGCAAGCGCTGCCATGTCGCAAGCTGCGCGTGACGGCGACGGACCTTTGGCGAAAAGGACCGCGTCGGCAACCGGGACCGTCAGGCCATGCTTGCGGGCGAATGAAGTGACTTCGTAGGGCTGATCGTCAGACTGTATGCCGATGTCGATTTGTTGGTCCATCAAAACGAATTCCTCCCTGTTATACGGCTTTACCCTCCTTCGCCTGCGCAGAATTAACGCCCGGCCCCTCGCCCGCGTCCACCAATTGGCGATTGTGTGAAACGATGCATTTTTCGAGGCTTAGAGCCAAGGGTTGCAGCGACATGATTGTTCGCGTCGCTGGCGGCCTTGGAGTTCCTTCCCTTCTCTAACGAAAGAGATCAGAACGCTCACCACGCATCGCTCGATCGGGCAAACCTGACCCCCGCGGCGATCATCGCGCTTTCGCATTCGCTGATCAGCCTGAGGTTGCGCAAATACCGCGCCGCCGTTTCCGGCAGCCAGGCGGCACAGGCCTCGACATAGGCGCGGCCATGCACCAGCGCGCCGGTCGAAAGCCGCTCCTCCTTTTCGGCGATCACCTTCAGATATTGGCGGATGAAGCGGATGTCGTCGGCGATGTCCTGGCTGGCCACGCGCCAGGCGCCGGCAAGGCGTTCGCGCTCGGCGAGCGGCAAAGGCGACAACAACGGATGGGAGAGGTCGGCAAAAGCGGCATGGTTCGCGGTGTTCAAGCAAATCCCCTCAAAGGAAGGGAAGTATCGTACTTTACGTACGAAAAGCAATCAAGCGAGATTCGTACAATTTGAACGACAAAATAGGTTAGATTAAACGGTTATAACCATCGGCATCTCCCATAGGGAGATGGGCGCCTGGCCCAACTGACACCGCAAAAAACCGCTTTCCCAGCACCGTAAACAGTGCTTTAACCCCGCCATCCACAGGGGTGCTCCGTACGGTCGGGGCTGAGATGGTGGCGGCAAGCCTCCGGACCCTAAAGCTGATCTGGATAATACCAGCGGAGCGAGGCGGGCCATGTTTTCCGGCGCACAGATTTCCCTTTATCCCATGGCCGACGATTTCGTCGGCGTGATCCTTGGCGCGCTTGGCGCGCTCGATCCTTACCGCGACAGGCTGAGGATCGAAACCGACGATATCTCGACGCTGCTGGTCGGGCCGCCCGAGGTGCTGTTCCCAGCCATGCGCGACCTGTTCGTGGCGGCCGCCAAAAGCGGCAGGCACTGTGTTCTGTCGGCAGCCGTCTCGCGCGGCTGCCCCGGCGAGCCGGATGACCCGATCTGCCGCTCCGAGGAGATCGGCGGCCCGGCGATCCCGCTCGACGACCGCAAGCGCGCCGCGCTGCGCGCCGTCGGGGCCACGCTTTCGACCAACCAGCCGGTGGCGGCGCAATTCTCGCTCTATGTGATGGGCACCGGCGACCACATGGACGAGATCTATGGCTGCATCGATTTCCTGAAACAGTCGGGCGTCTTCGAACGCTCCAAGCATTTTTGCACCAAGCTGCGCGGCGACGCCGGCGCGGTGTTCGCCACGCTGAACGAAGCCTTCTGCCGCTTCGGGCCGGGCGCCGGTCACGTGACGCTCGACATCACCATTTCGGCGAACAGCCCGACCGCGGCTTGAGCGCAAGCTCGATCTATCGAGGTAGATGTCGTGGCTGTTTGGCTTGATCCATCGCGTGGGGGAGATGCCCCCAGTCCCATCTCGCAGGAGAGAGGGGAACCTTCGGCGATTGGCGAAGGCAGAGGTGACGGCGAATCTCCCCCCTTGCGGGGGAGATGCCCGGCAGGGCAGACGGGGGTGCTGTCCCGCCGGCCTCTCAACTGGTTGCGCGCGCGGCGTTCGCCAATTGCTTTCGCACAACTTTCGAAAGCTGGCGTTCCTTCGCGCCCCCCTCTGGCCTGCCGGCCATCTCCCCCTCAAGTGGGGAGATCAGCTGTAGCGTCCGCCATCGCCAAGATCTTCCCCGCTGCCCTCGCATTCGCTCTCCTTCTCGTCGCTTGGGAGCTCTACGCCCGCCTTGGCGGCATCGCCCCTACCGTGCTCCCTGCACCCTCGCGCGTGCTGGCGCAGGCCTGGGAGAACCGGGCGGCGCTGGCCGACAACACGCTTCCCACCATCCGTGCCATGCTGGCGGGCTTTGCTTGCTCGCTCGTTGCCGCCTTCATCCTCTCGGCGCTGGTTGACTTCTTTGCCCCCTTGCGCCGCGCGCTGTTCCCGCTCCTGATCGCCAGCCAGACCTTGCCGCTGGTGGCGATCGCGCCGCTGGTGGTGCTTTGGTTCGGCTTCGGGCTGTTGCCGAAGATCCTGCTCGTGGCGCTGGTCACCTTCTTTCCGATGATGGTGGCATTGGTCCAGGGCTATGCCGCCACGGCAAAGGAAATCAGCCAGATGCTCGCCGCCATGGGAGCAGGGCGCCGGCGCATCTTCTGGCTCGCTCGGTTACCGTCGGCGCTGCCCTATTTCTTCGCCGGACTGCGCATCTCCATCACCTATGCCGTGGTCGGCGCCATCTTCGCCGAATATGCGGGTGCCGCCAAAGGGCTCGGCATCTATATGCTCAGCGCCAAGAACAATTTCCGCCCCGACCTGGTGCTCGCCGCCGTCGCGGTCAGCTCGGCGCTGACGCTCACGCTGTTCGGCCTCGCCGTGCTCGCCCAGCGTCTCGCCATGCCCTGGGAAAATGCAAAGAGCGAAAGGGCGGGGCGCTATGGCGACAAGCCTTCCCGAGAGGGCCGGCCATGACCCGGCTCGAGCTCCGCAACATGCGAAAAAACTTCGGCGCGCTCGAGGTTCTGGCGGACATTTCGCTGCATGTCGAAGAGGGCGAGTTCGTCTCGATCCTCGGCCCCTCCGGCGCGGGCAAGTCGACACTGTTCCAGTTACTCACCGGCGCGATCCGGGGCGAGGGCGAGATGCGCTTCGACGGCGCGCCGCTCGATGGCGCCCGCTTCGCCTTCATGCCGCAGCGCGATGCGCTGATGCCGTGGCGGCGCGTCATCGACAATGCGACGCTGGGGCTCGAGGTGCAGGGCATGAAGCGCCGCGCGGCGCGCGAGCGCGTGGCCCCGTTGTTCGCCGAGTTCGGCCTTGCCGGGTTCGAGCGCGCCTGGCCGGCCGAGCTGTCCGGCGGCATGCGCCAGCGCGCGGCATTGCTGCGCACCGTCGTGCAGCAGCGCGACATGCTGCTCCTCGACGAGCCGTTCGGCGCGCTCGACGCGCTCACCCGCGCGGCCATGCAGCGCTGGCTGGAGACGATGTGGCGAAACCATCGCTGGACGGCGCTGCTCATCACCCATGACGTGCGCGAGGCGGTGCTTCTGTCCGACCGTATCTATGTGCTGTCGGCGCGGCCCGCGCGCGTGGTGCGTGAGATGGCTGTGCCGCTGCCGCGTCCGCGCACCGAGAGCACGGCGTTTGCCCGCAAGGCGGCCGCGATCGAGGCCGGCATCCTCGACATTTTGCTCGGCGCCGCCGAACCGATTTCCCGACCATCCGATGGAGAAAACCGATGACCGATTTCACGCGCCGCCAAGTGATGTTTCTGGCCGCCAGCCTGCCATTTGCCGGGACTGCTGCACGTGCCCGGGCCGCCGCGCAAAAAATCACCGTCGCGCTTGACTGGACCGTCAACACCAATCACATCGGCCTGTTCGTCGCCCGCGACAAGGGCTTTTACCGCGATGCGGGCATCGAGGTCGAAATCCTGCCCTATGCCGACACCGGCTCGGGCACGCTGGTGGCCAGCCAGGTCGCCGATTTCGGCATTTCCGGCTCGCTCGGCCTGTTCACGCAAAAGAGCGCGGGCGCGGATTTGAAGGCCGTCTACGCCGTCGTCCAGTCTGAGACCGGCCGCGTCGTCTTCAACGCCGACCGCGCCGCCATCAAGACTCCGAAAAATCTCGACGGCCTGACCTATGGCGGCTTCGGCAGCGCCTGGGAGAACGCGCTGATCTCGACCATCATCCGCCATGACGGCGGCAAAGGTGAGTTTTCCACTGTGACGCTGGGTACCTCGGCTTACGAGGCTTTGGCCAACGGCGCGGTCGATTTCACGCTGGAGGTCTCGACCTGGGAAGGCGTCGAGGCCGGACTGAAGGGGCTCAAGCAGCGCAGCTTCCGCTATGCCGATTATGGCGTGCCGGACGAGCACACCACGTTGATCGTCTCCAGCAACGCCTTCCTCGCCGCCAACCGACAGGCGGCCGCGGCCTTCGTCCAGGCGACGCGGCGCGGCTACGCCTTCGCCGTCGACCATGCGCAGCAGGCGGGCGAGCTGCTGATCGCCGCGAACAAGGATACGCTGACCAACCCGGCGCTGGTGCACGCCTCGCTCAAGGCGCTGAACGACGGGCACTTCCTGAAAAGCGCGGACGGCGCCATCGGCACGATGGACAAGGCCAAGATGGAGGCGATGGACGGGTATCTGTTCGCCTCGGGGATCCTACTGGATGGCGATGGCAAGGCGCTGAAGCAGAAGCCGGATCTCGGGGCATTTTTCAGCAACGAGTTTCTGGGTGCCTGAGAGGACGCTGGAACGCAGTGTCGCGCTGGAACCTGCTCGGAAAATCCGGTGCGGTGCCTAATTCTCGACGATGGCAAGAAGCAGCGCGGTCTTAATGTGCCACCCGGGTTCGCCATGCATTACCAGGGCGGCCTCATAGAATTTTTCGCCATGGCCGGGCACAGACCCGGGAAGTCCTGGTTGATGTTCGAGATAGCCTCCATCTCGGCCGACGTGCCGCCGATCTTTGTGAAAACGTCGGCGACCAGCGACCAGTCCTGATCGCTGGGCACTGCCGCCGGTAGGCCGCTTCTTTTGGCGGCGCCGAAGGCGCGGAACAGGGTGGCGCCGATCCTGTCCAGGTCAGCCCGGAAATCGTGGCCGGGCGCGCTGATCGCGTCCGGCCCGTTGCGCAGGTAATTGTTGCAGGTGGTCGGCGTTTCGCGCGCCATGACATGATTGAGCATGTCGAGTTGCGCCGAAAGCGCTTCCGAGACGTTGCTGTCCGGCGCCGAAGGTAGGAGCGGTGCGTATCTGTGCCTCAGATCGGCGACCGCCTGCCTGCTGGCATTGCGCACTTCTGTTTGGTTTCCGGTCTGGGCCGCGGCAGTGATCTTGCGCAACATCGCGTCGTAGTCGTCCGGAAATTCGCGGGCGATAGCCTCGAAGATCTGGAGATCCTGCTTCTGGATTTCGGCATCGATGTCGGCGGTGGTTACCGGCCGGGGCGGCATCTCCACTGATTGATGGTGATGATGTCTGCCGCCGCCGAACATCGTTGGCATCACTTCAGCCCCAACGATGCTGACGGGGACGACCGCCGCCACTTGCAACCATTTCCAAGGTGACATCCGCCTGTGCTCCGACACCCTGCTCACTCTGCCCCGAGACTTAGCGCCTTCTTGCGGTCGGCTTCCGCACGCTTGCGATTGCCCTTGGCTTCCCACACCGCGCTTCGCGATTTGTACGCCGCAGCGAAATTTGGCCTTAACTTGATCGCTTGGTTGAGGTCGGCGATCGCGCCGTCATAGTCCGCTTTGCGGGCGCGGATCGTGCCGCGGCCCGAGTAACCGAAAACATTGTTGCGATCGAGTCTAAGCACCGTCTCGAAATCGCTGAGTGCTCCTGTGTCTTCATGGAGCTTCATGCGGAACGCGCCCCGACCGGCATAGATCCTTGCGTTCGTTGGATCGAGGCGGACGGCGTTTTCGTAGTCCGCCGATGCTCCGTCATAGTCTCCCTGGTAGCTGAGGACGCGGCCGCGATCGCTGTAGGTGTCGCCGATGTCTGGGTCGATGGCTATAGCCTGGCTGTAATCGGCGATGGCGTGGGCATAATCGCCCTTCGTCTCCCAAAGGATGGCGCGCGCTACATAGGCGTCCCGGAAGGCGGGAAACAGCGCAATCGCTTTGCCGTACTGCGCGATGGCGCCGTCATAGTCGTTTTTGTTGTCCAGCACCTGAGCCTCGTTGAAAGCCGCCCTGGCTGCGGATGGAATGCTGCCTGCCGAGGTCGCCGCTCCGCTCTCGATCTTGCCTGACGTCTTTGCCTTCGCGGCCAGTGCCAGCTTGCGGCCCTTGCGGGCGTCGGCATTGCCTGGCTGCAGGCCGAGTGCTTTGTCGAAATCGGCGATGGCGCGACCGTAGTCCTTCTTGTCCGCCAAAAGCTTGCCGCGCGCCACATACATGGGGCGTCCTGCGGCTTGAGATTGATCGCCCGGCCATAGTCGGCAATGGCTTTCTCGGGATCGCCCTTGGTCTCAAAGGTGAGGGCTCTACAAAAATACGCATCGCGCGACTTCGCGTCGATGCCCATCGCCCGTTCGCAATCGGCGATGGCCAGATCGAAATTGCCCTTCTTCATCCATGTCAGGCCGCGGCGGACATAGGCATTGGCCAAGCTCGGATCGAACTGCACGGCCTTGTTGTAGTCGGCCATAGCCCGATCGTATTTCTGCAGGCGGAACCACAAATTGCCGCGGCCGAAATAGCCGACCACGTTTTCGGGAGCGAGCTTGACGGCTAAATTGTAGTCGGCGGAGGCGCGGTTGTTGTCACCTTTCGCGAACCAGTCGCTTCCCGCAGTGAAGGCGGCCAGCGCAATTTCTGTGTCCGACATATTTCGATTGGCTTGCAGGATCGCCTGTTGCTCGGCTTTCGCGGCGACTGCTTCCGCGCGCCGGCCGCCGATATCGTCGCGGTCGGGGTCAAGCTTGATCACTTGTTCATAGTCCGCGACGGCGCGATCATAGTCGCCGATATCTTTGAAGGTGTCGCCGCGTAATGAATAGAAGAACGCATCGCCCGGCTTCAGCGTTATGGCCTTCGTGTAGCCGTCAATAGCGCGCTCCGTTTCACCTTTGGCCGCCACCGTAGCGGCCAACGTGGCGACGATGTCGGCATTGTTGGGATCGAGCTGGGCGGCCCTTTCGTAATCCTGCCTGCATCCGTCGTTGTCGCCGGACTGCGCCTTGGCCATCCCCCGGTGATAATAAGCAAGGGCATCGTCCGGGGCGAGCTCGATGGCCCTGCCGTATTCGACAAGCGCCCGAGCGAATTTGTGCTGCTTGGTTAGCTGGTCGGCATGTTCAATAACCACCGCGACATCGGAGCCATACGCTTTGGAGGCGTCGCCGGCAGGCTCGGGCGCCTCTCCGCCGGCCTCCAAAGCCGCCCTGCGGCTGGCGGCATAATCCGAATTGCCGGGGTCGAGCCGGAGCGCTTGGTCGAAGTCGGCGATGGCGCCGTCATAGTCTTGCCGTCCGGCGCGCGCCATGCCGCGCCCATAGTAACTGGCGTCATCCTTGGCATCGATCCCGATGGCGACCGAATAGGCGGCGATGGCGCGCCCGGCGTCGCCCTTTGCCTGCCAGGCCAAGCCTTTGCAGTAGTGAGCTTCGCGCGCCTTCGGGTCCAGTTTGGCGGCTCTGTTGCAGTCGGCGAGCCCGCCGTCCACGTCACCCAACATTATCTTCACAAGACCCCGGCGAAGATAGGCCGTGGTAAAAGAAGGGGCGAGTTTAATGGCCGTGTCGTAATCGGCAATCGCTTGGGCGTAGGCGCGTTTGTTCACAGCCGCGTTGCCCAGGCCGAAATAGGCGAACCGGTTGTCGGGATCGAGCGCGATAGCCCCATTATAGGCGCCGATCGCTTCATCATATTGGCCCATGTCCAGCCAGGCGTCGCCGCCCAGGATCAGTTCCACTTCATGCGGGTCTCTCGCCTCGATAGACTTCTCGGCAAGGTCGTCCGTGGCGGCGAAATTCAGCACGACCGGTGGCATGCCAAAAGCCGCGGTCGCAGACTTCGGACTGACGATCGCCGGTCTTGGCTGCTCCAGGTCTGCCGCCGGCGCAGCTTTGCCCTCATCACCGGCAGCCTGCTGGTCGCAGCTTCCCGACCGTGCGCGATCCAGTTCGACGGCGCGCCGGCAATCCGCCGCCGCGCCGGCCTGGTCGCCCTTGAGCGTCCTGGCGCGGCTGCGGCCGAGATAAGCGTCGGCATTTTTGGGATCGAAGCTGATCGCCTTGTCGAAATCGAGCAGTGCGCCGTCGACGCCATATTTTGCCAGACGCGCTCCTGCGCGTTCGACCAATATCCTGGCGGCGGCCTGATCCTGGGCAGCCTGGTCCTGTGTGGTGGCGACCGGAACGGTTTGGGCCATGAGCGCGGCGCACGCGTCGGCACGTTTCGGGTCCAGTTCGACGGCGCGCCGGCAGTCGCTCGCCGCAAGGGCATCGTCTCCTTGCGAGGCCGCGGCGACCGCCCGGTCGTAATAGGCCTCGGCGTTGTCGGGATCGAGTGATATGGCATAGCCGAAGGAAGCGATCGCGCCCGGCACGTCGCCGGAGACCTGCTGCTTCAATGCATCCTGGATTTGCGCGGCAGCATCTTTGGAACGGATCTGCCTGCCAGTGGCCTCCAACTGCTTGGTCAAAGCGGAAAGATCCGGTTTGGACGCCGTTTCCACCGCAGGCATCTCGGCGTCGGCGGGTCCCGCATCACAATCACCGGCCTTCTCCGGCTTGAGCGCGATGGCCTTCCTGCAATCGGCCGCCGCGCCGGCAGCGTCGCCGCGCCGGGCTCGTATCAGCGAACGGGCGAACCAGGCTCCGGCATCGTTCGGATCAAGTGCGATCACCTGGCCGAAATCGGCAATGGCGCGTTCGTCGTTGCCTTTGCCCGCCCAGGCGACGGCTCGGTAGTAATAGCCGTCGACGTTTCCAGCATCGAGCTCGATCGCCTTGTTGGCGTCGGCGATCGCGCGAACCCACTCCTTCTTGTTGGCCCAAGCAGCGCCGCGTTTGGCATAGGCGTCGGCGCTCCTGGGGTCGATGCCCAGCGCAGTGTCGTAATCGGCAATAGCACGGTCGAATCCGCCCTTGGCAGCGTGGGCGATGCCGCGGTTGACCAAGGCGGTCACGTCCGTCGGATCGATCCGGATCGCCTCGTCATATGCGGCGATCGCCTTTTCCTGCTCGCCCGTCGCGGCCAAGGCGGAGCCGAGTTCGGCATGCGCCCTGCCGTTTCCCGGATCAGCCTCGATCGCCTGCTGGAAGTCGAGGATGGCCGCGTCAACCTTACCCTTGTGCAGGAAGGCCGAGCCCCGGCTGGAATAGGCTTGGCTGTCGGACGGCTCCAGGCTGATCGCCATGTTGAAGTCCGCGATCGCCCGGTCGTCGTCCCCCTTGTTGGACCAGTCGGTGCCGCGATTGAAATAGGCCGAAGTCTGCTTGGGATCGAGCGCGATCACCTCGCCATAATCGGCGATCGCGCCATCCCAGTCTTGCTCGTCGTCCAAGGCCATGGCCCTGAAGAAATAAGCCTTGGCGCGCAAAGGGGATGCCCCCGTGACGTCCTCGGCAATCACGCTGCAGGCTGCTATGCGGCGGTCGGCTGCGACTTTGGCATCGCCGGCGCTTTTTTCGTCGCCAAAACAAAGGGCAGGGTCCTTGACAACAGCGAGCGCTGGCTCGGTCAGCCCGACAAGCACCAGCATCCCCGCCAGGACTATCAGCGGCCCGCGCAAAACCTCACCAACAAGCACGCGCAAAAACGCGGCGATGCGGCATGACATTGTTGATCCTCCCCCCGGAGTTACCACGGCTGCTGCGACGGACGCTTATATAGTTCTCTTTTTGTTCCTCAATGCAAGCAAAAATTGCAAGGGCTGAATTTATGCGCTTGGCCTGGTTGGACAGAAGGACAGAAGGACAAAAGGGGCGGAGGATCGTGACCTTTGCCGGACGACACCGGCCTATCCCCTCACATATCGATCATCGACCGCTTCACCCGTCCGATGATCGTGATCGCCCCCTCCAGCTCCGGCGGCGGAATGTCGAGGTAGGATGCCGGCTGGAAGGGCGGGTTGTCGTTCGGGCGCCAGCGCTTGTAGGTGGCGCGTCCCGTCTCGTCTGAAATCACGTAGCAGCCATTGGTCACCAGCCGCTTGTCGCGCAGGTTGACGAAGATGATCGAATCCGGCGGCGAGATCTTGTTCATCGACGGCCCGTCGACGCGCAGCGCGATCCACTCGCCTTCCTCGAGGTCGGCGGTGGGGATGGTCGGATAGTCGGAGAGATTGACGACGCTGTCCTGGCTGCCGAGCTCGCCGGCGCTGATCCACGACACGATCGGCACATCGATGGTGACGGGCGAGGGGGCGAAATTGACCGGCGCCGCCTCTGCGCCATCCCCGTTGAACAAGAGCCAGCCGGGATCGACGCCGAACAGCCGGCCGTACTTCTCCGCCGCCTTGCGCGACAGCGGCCGGTTGCCGTTCTCGTGGCTGATCAGCGTGTTCTTGTTGATGTCGCGCAAGGCCCGCGCCGCATCGCTGGGCGAGGCATAGCCGGCCTGGGCCCGCGCCTGCTGCAATCTGTGCCGAGAATCCATCATCGTACAAAATGCCTGAAAATTATCGTCCAAAGTGTACGATTTCGCTTGCGCGTATTTCGTACATAACGTACGCTTAGCGCATGAATGAACATCCCGCAAGCATTTCCGCACAGCCGATGATTCCGGTGCCGCCGACGAGCATCTCAGGGCTTATCGATTCCTGGCGGAGCATCGACGCGTTCGCCGCCACGCAAAAGGAGGCGGCATGAACGCGTTGCCTTTCCAATTCGAACCGTCTTTCCCGTTCGAATCGCCTGTCGAATTCCAATCGTCCGGACCGTCCTCCTCCCCGGTCCGGGCGCATTCCGGGGCGCTCGCCCCGGATCCGGCTGAACCGCCCGCACCCCGGTTCACCGGAACGGCCGGAGCCGTTCCTCCCCCGGCTCCGGCCCCCAATTCGGGCATAAGCTGCATCCGCACAGAGGACGGCACCGTCATCCTGTTCGACCGGAAGACGGGCCGCGCGGTGTCGGGCCTGACGCGGGCTGCGGCCGAGGCCGCTCTTCTCCGACTGACCGGCGCGGCGCCAGAGCAATTCCAGGAAAAGTGCGAAGCGGTTTTCCGTCCGGAATTGCGCCAAGACAACGCTGCCGGCGCCGCCTGACCTTCAACGCCTTCGCTGACCTGACCACCAAACGGCCTCGCGGCCGAACCCTGGCGCCTGGCCTGAAGCCTGGCGCTTCGCCCCAAGCGCTTCGCAATCAACGGAATGAGCAGATGGCAGCCGCCTACACCGAGAAGGAAATCGACGAGATCGCCGCTTTGCTGAAGGAAGGGCTGTCGGCCTCGCGCATCGCCGGCCGCTTCAGCGCGCTGCGCGGCAGCCCGGTCTCGCGCAACGCCATCATCGGCATCGTCCACCGCAACGCCGGTCTGAGCGCCATCGGCTTCGCCAATCCCAAAGGCGGCCGCGCCGGCGGCAGGCCGAGGAAGCACGCCCGGCCGGATCGTCCGGGCAGGCGGGGCAGGGCGGCGGCCGGAGGCGTGACGCTCTCCGAGCCGGCTGCGCTTGCGCGGCAAGTGGAAGACACCGACGCTGCCACAGCCAATCTCCCCCCTCGCGGGGGAGATGTCCGGTCCACCCTCCGCAGCTGCAGCGCAGCTGCTGCGGAGGACGGGCAGGACAGAGGGGAGTGCTGTCCCGCA
This sequence comes from Mesorhizobium sp. CA15, assembly GCF_020165215.1. Lineage (NCBI taxonomy): Bacteria > Pseudomonadati > Pseudomonadota > Alphaproteobacteria > Hyphomicrobiales > Phyllobacteriaceae > Mesorhizobium > Mesorhizobium sp. CA15. The sequence goes on along the minus strand of NZ_JAIUHQ010000019.1, from coordinate 20,030 downwards.
GACCTGTCCGTCGATGGAACCGTCACGCAAGCGAATGTCGTCACTGCCCGCATTCCGCCCCAGCCCAAAAAGTCCAACGCCCGCAAACCCGCGCGCACGCTTCCGCCTGCCTGGCTCGCTCCTGGCACCCGCGAAAAATCCGAAGCGCATCTATACAAGCTCCCGGCGCCGCCGCCTCCGGTGAACCCTGGCCGCCAGCCGCATGTCGCGGCCATGCGCTTTCTCGACTGCCTGTTCGGCCGCTGCCGCGCGCCGCTCGATCTTGCGCTACGCGAGGATGCGGAAGCCGATCCCGTCGGCACGCGCCTGGGATCGGACATGCTCTGCTGCGGCCTGCCGACCTCGGCCACGCGCTCCTACTGCGCCCATCACCATGCAAGGTTTCACGGCCATCGCGGCAGGTGATGTGAGGGCGCAGGCTCTCCCTTCTCCCCTTGTGGGAGAAGGTGGCTCGGCGCTCTGCGCCGAGTCGGATGAGGGGTGCCTCGCGCCAACATCTCTAGAATTCCAACCCAAGGACCGCACCATGCCCCGCAAATCCGCCAAAAAACCGCAGCCGCCAAAACTCCCCAAGGGCGAGGCAGAGCAGGTGCGCATCCGCCGCGAGGTCGGTCACGACTTCGCGCTTAAAACGGACGCCTTCGGCCGCCAACGGCTCACCCCGGGCACGGCGGAGGCGCGCCGCGTCTACGAGGTGTCGAACGGCGGCTACACCTCCACCGGCGGCGTCGTGCGCCTGCGCAATGTCGATCCGCTCACCGGCATCACCTCGCTCAGCCGCCAGCAGCGCGAGGCAGGAGGGCGTTTTCGCGACGATTTCGAGCGCAGCCAGCGCGAAGGCCTGCAGCCGCAATCCTGGAGCGAGCGAGTCGATAGCGGCCGGATCGGCGGCGGCGTCCCTGACCGGGTGCTGTCAGCCGGCCGGGCGTATGCCCACGCTGCCGCTGCGCTGGCCCATTGGGATGTGGCGGAAGTGGTGCGAAAGATCTGCCTCGAAGGCCAGTCCGTGAAAGCCATCGCCGAACGCAGCGGCGACGGCCGCGATGTGGTGGTGAAGCTGCTGAAGGTGGGGCTGGACCTGCTGGGGGTGCATTACGGGATGATGGGGAGGAAGGTTGGGTAGGGGGCGAGATGGACGCGGCCAAATCAAGAGCTTGGCAAAGCAAAGTGAATCACCATGTGAGATTGCTGACGTGAACTTGCAGAGGTGCTGACCTTCAACGTTATTTGCGGAGTCCGGTGTGCGTTTTGGAGGTTGGCTCCTCGCCACCCTCCGGCTCCCTCTCCCACCCGAACACACTCCGCCCTCCCAGCAAATGCGACTGGTCCATCTCGCCGGCGACGATCTCCTTCAAGCTCGGCCCCGTCACATACCACTCCATCCGGCGTGACTCGCCGTCCAGCCGCCTCAGCGCCTCCAACTCTTCGGTTCTTCCGAGCTTGGCCTTGCCCACCGCCGATTTCAGCACGGTGATCGTCTCGTCATAGACCTTCAGCGGCACGGGGAAGGGGTGGCGGTCCTTGCCGCCATGGGCGAGGGAGAAGCGGGCCGGGTCGGAGAAGCGATAGGGCGCGCCGTGCACCACTTCCGACACCATGGCCAGAGCCCGCACCGTGCGCGGGCCGACGCCGGGGACCAGCAGCAATTCAGGAAAATCCTTCGGGCCGCTTTCGATGGCCGAGGCGATGTTGCCATGCAAGCGGCGCATGACGACGTCGCTTTCGCGCACATCGTGATGCGCCGGCATGACGAGGTTGGGCAGCAGCAGCTGCGCGGTCGGTTCAGGCTCCGACCGCGGTTCCAGCGCGGCCAGCTCGGTCAGGATCTTTTCCGGGCTCATCGTCTTGAGCAGCGCGATCTGGCCGCCGCGGGCTTTCTCGGCGCGACGGTCGGTCAGGTTGACGATCTCGCCCTGGCGCTCGCCTTCGATCGCCGCATGCGGCTGGTCGTCGAAGCTTTTGAGCCCCTCCGACAGCCAATGGTAGCGGCGTGCTTGGCGAGCATCGCCGTTCATGCCTTGCTGCACCACCACCCAGCGCCCGTCATCGGTGACGATGAAGCCGTGCAGGTAGAGGTCGTAGCCGTCCTGCACGGCGGCGCTGTCCACCTTGGCGACGAGCCGGCTGGCGGTGGCCAGAGCCTCGCCGTCCAGCCCGACGCGCTCGCCGATCGCCAGCAACTCGCCGGGCGTCTTGCGCGAATGCGCGCCGCGCCCGCCGCAGACATGGATGCCGAGCTCATTGCTGAGCGGGTTAAGCCCGCGTTTCAGCGCGCCGATGACCGAGGTGGTAATGCCGGACGAATGCCAGTCCATGCCCATCACGGCGCCGAAGGACTGGAACCAGAAGGGATGCGCCAGACGCCGCAAAAGCTCATCGCGGCCGTAATGATGGACGATCGCCTCGCACAGCACTGCGCCGAGCTTCGTCATCCGATCGCCCAGCCATTTCGGAACCCGCCCGCCATGCAGCGGCAGGTCGGCGCTGCCGCTTCGCTGCGTCAAGGATGTTCTCCGTGGATGCCGGAGAATTAGATGGCATTTTGCCGGGAATTTGCAAGGCGCCGACTGATCTCCCCCCACAAGGAGGGAGATCAGTCCGCCGGCCCGCTAATACCGGTAATAATACCCGTGGTGATGCCTGTGATGTTGCCGGTGATGATGCCTGTGGTGGTACCGATGGGGATAGATGTAGTAGTGCCTGTAATACCGATGGTACCGGTAGTGCGGATAGCGGACCACGTAGCCGGGATAGTAGTCATCGTAGTAGCGCGGCCCGTAATAGCGGCCGCCGTAATCGTAGAACGGGCCGCCGCCGTAGAACGGGACACCGAAGAACGGGCTGAAGCCGCCGAACGGCCCGAAGAACTGTGCATCCGCAGGCGCGACCGTGGCTGCGGCGGAGGCGATGGCAATCGCCGAAGCAAGTAAGAGTTTTCTCATGGCAACCTCCTCCTGAAGGCCGATTACCAAATAAACGGTCGCTGCAAGCGTATGTTCCCGATCGCTAATATTCGCAGCGCGTGGTCACCTTCGAGGATAGGTCGCAAAAACGGCTAACAAGCCAGCCCCTCGTTGCCAGCGAGATTCAATACCTGCAGACGCGGATCGCCTCGTAGACCCGGTGGTGATGACGCCAGTGTCTCACATATTCGACTTGGCAGCGCCTGTGATGCCGGAGATAGTAATTCCGATAGTAATGCGGCCTGTAGCTATAATACTGGTGGTAATACGGCCGGTACATGTAGGGGTCACTGTAATAGTCGTCACCGTAATATGGCCCGTAATCGTTGTAATAGTCGTCGTAATAACCGTCCCCGATGCCGATCCCGAATTCTAGGCGTCCGGCATTGGCCGGGCCGATCACGGCGAATGCCGACGCAATGGCTATAACGGAGGCGAGCAGGAGCGTTTTCATGACTACCTCCTCCCTGGAGTTGATCACCCCATAAACGCGCCGGAGGCAGGTTATGTTCCAAATCGCTAATATTCGCCCGCCCATCCCTGGGGATGGGCGGGCGGCCATCTCCCTCGCGAGTAGGAGATCAGCCAATCATGGGCACCGCTCGGTCAGCGCTCGCAGATGCGGATTTTTTCGATGACGCGGTGGTGATGGCGCCAGTGCTTCACGATCCTGACCCGGCAATTATCGCCATAATACCGGCTATGATAGCGGACCACATAACGTTCACGATCCGGGACATAGTAGTCGTCATCATCGTAGACATGCCGGTAATAGCGGTGAGGGTAGTATCCGCCGTAATAGTCGTCGTCATAGCCTGGACCGACGCCGATACCGAGTTGCACGCTGCCGGCGCTGGCCGGCGCGATCGCGAACGCCGAGGCGATGGCGATCATCGAAGCAAGCAGAAGCTTTTTCATCGCTGCCTCCTTGAGTTGCAGGACGCCCCTTCGAGAGATAAACGGTTTCGACGGGGCCGGTGTTCCGAGGAAAATGCGCGGCCCCTGTCTCGGGGACGAGCCCGTTCGCAAATGCGGGAAAACGCTCGCTCCCCCGCAAGGACGCACGGACCAGCGGGAATAGCGCGTCGCGCGATGTCGCAGCATCACTCGCGCACCTTGGCGCCATCGGCTATGCCACACCTGACGTAAATCTCAACCGCAGGAGCTCCCATGACCAAGCAGACCATTCTCAAATTCGGCGCCGTCGAGCATGCCGAGGCCGGCGACCTGCCGGGCTGGATCGTCGTGGAGGGTAGGCCGACCATGCAGACGGCCGTGCAGCACACCACCGGGGACGGCAAGGTGATGTCCGGCACCTGGCGCGCTTCGCCCGGCACCTATCACGCCACCTACACCGATTATGAATTCGTCCACATGATCGCCGGCCGCATCATCATCACGCCCGACGGCGGCGAGCCGGTCGAGGTCGGCCCTGGCGATGCTTTCGTGGTCGAGGCCGATTTCAAAGGGACGTGGAAGATCCTCGAGCCGGTGACGAAGCATTTTGTCGTTGTGGTGGGGTGAGGGGGCATGAGCTGCTGATCTCTCCCCACAACGACTACGCTACGCACACAACCTCTGTGACTGGCGCGACTGCTCAGGCCGAGGCTTGATTGCCAGGTGGTTCCCCCAATCCGTCGCTGCTTCGCAGCGCCACCTTTCCCCCCTCCGGAGGGAAATGAAGGGAGCGTTGCTGGACGGGCGTTGACGGCAAAAAGCTTGGCGCCTTTCCTCTACCCCGTCGATCGGGGAGAGGTGGCTCGGCGAAGCCGAGACGGAGTGGGGGTCGACCAGCGCTACACAAGGCAATGCATGCGCCAAGCTGCCATGCATCCTATCGCCAAAGACCAGCCGCTTCGAAATGTGTGCATGCCGTAGCCCACAAGGGGGAAATTGGCAGCATCACCTTCCCACTTTGGAAATCACCCTCTTCTCCACGTCCGGCTCCAGCGATTTCGCGAAGGGTGTCGCCATATGGTGCCGGTCGCGGAAGGCGAGCTTGCCGTCGATGAAGACGTGGCAAATGGTGGCGCTGCAGAAGCGGTCGGTGAGGTCGACGTAAGCAGCGTTGGGGATGCTGTCCACAATATCGCGCTCCACCGCCGCCATCTTGTCGTTGGCGGCATAGGCCCGCGTCTGGTCGCAGCGCGAGGGCGTTTCGTTCCGCCAAAGCGCCCGCGCCACGCAGGTGTCGACATTCGCGTTGTTGAATGGCACGTCGCGGATGAAGGCGACCTTGAGGCCGGCCTGGCTCAGACTGGTGAGCGTGGAGCGCAGGCCGGCCCGCCAGTCGGCGTCCTGACCGTCCGTGTCGCCGTCGCGCCCCGCCATCTTGCGCCCGCTGCTCAGCGCCAGTTCCGATATGACCACCAGCGCTGGCTTTGCGCGGATGATCTCCTTGATCGCCTGCTCGCGCCAGCGGTCGCATTCTGCGTAGGCGCGCTTCAGCTCGGACGACCAGACGCTGATGCGCGAGGCGCGGCAGGAGTTTTTCAGCCAGGTCATCACCCGGTAGCCGTTTTTCCGGCCCGCCTCGATCAGCGGCGTCGACCAGTGGTCGGCGTGGGAGTCGCCGAACAGGGCTATGGTGCGCCCGCCGTCGCCGAACACACAAGGGATCGGCGTGACCGTCTCGTAGTCCAGCACGCAGCCTGCTTTGGCGCGGGCCGTGGAGGGTTCGGCGGCGCTCGCGGCGATGATGCGCTGCCGCGGGTCGAGATCATGCGCGGCGAGCCTGGCATTGCCATAAGCGGCTGCGACGCCGGTGCCGGTCAGGAGGAGGGCCGGCACCAGCGCCCGCGCCGCATTGGCCATCAGCCAGCCGCTGCGACGGATCGGGTTCTCGATGAGGTGGTAACTGAGGATGGACAGCGCGAGTGTCAGCGCAAGGCAATAGAGCCGCTCGGCAGGCGTCAGCTCCGGCGCCAGCATGCCGGCATAGACGATGACCGGCCAATGCCAGAGATAGAGCGAATAGGAGAGCCTGCCGATCCATTGCAAAGGCGGCAGCGCCAGGGCGGCGTTCACGCAGTTCCGTTCGGAATTGCGCAAACGAGGAGTGCCGTCCCTGACGCCGGCCGCTCCCGCCTTGAGCAGAAGGACAGTGCCGGCCACCGGCAGAAGCGCCAGAAAGCCGGGGAAGGGAGCGTCCTCGCTGAAGGTGAGATAAGCGACCCCGATCATCGCCAGTCCGGCCAGGCTCAACGCCCGCCCCAGCCGCGGACGCTCCTGCAACAGCCGCGCCGGCACCATCGATGCGAGGCCGCCGGCGGCAAATTCCCATGCGCGCAGCGGCGAAAAGTAGAACGCCCAGGGTGGCGATACGATCGTCAGCCAGGCGCAGAGGACAAAGGAGACCAGGCCGGCCGCGGCGATTGCAATGATGATCGAGCGTTTGCCCGGCTTCAGCCAGGCGGCCAGCATCAGCAGCGCCGGCCAGGCGAGGTAGAATTGTTCCTCGACCGACAGCGACCAGTAATGGATGAACGGGTTGCTCGCGGCGTCATTGGCGAAATAGCCGAACGACCAGCGGATCAGCCACAGATTGATCATATAGGCCGAGGCGAACATGGCGCCCTTGGAATAGAGCGCCTGTTCTTCCGGCGACAGGATGACCGCGCCGGCGGCAAGTGTGGCGACGATGACGAAAAGCGCCGCCGGCAGCAGACGCCGCGCGCGCCGGGCGTAGAAACGCAGAAGGTCGAGCCGGCCGGTGCCGGAAATCTCGGTGACCAGATGGCGGGTGATCAGATAGCCCGAGATGACGAAGAAGATGTCGACCCCGGCAAAGCCGCCGGGCAGCGCGGTCAGGCCGAAATGGTAGGCGATGACGCCCGCCACGGCCACCGCCCGCAACCCTTCTATGTCGGGCCGGAAATCCTGCGCTGATGCTGACACGAATACGAACCTCGCAAGCTCGTTCGTATCCCGCCTTGGGGAAGACTTGCGCCTGCGGGCTCATATCGCAATGCAACAAATCTAACGCGGTGCAACATAAAGGGAGGGCGTGACAGGCTTTCGGCGGTGACGGCCGCAGTGCCATCCTCGGACTTTACGTTCTGAGATCCGATCCGATCACGCGCCGATGCCGTCGGTAGGCCTGGTTGGGCGATATTTGAGGCCGATGCCAGACAGGCGCCGGGAACTGGCGGCCGCGGTGCCGTTGTCGGTCAAGCGTTGAATCGGGGCGGTGACGCTCCGGCTTGGTCCCGCGACATCCGGCTTGAAAATTGAGGCTGGCCAGGAGCGGGCGGTACACCTCGAAGGTGCCCGCCCGTCCGGCGCCGCCGCCAAGCTGCTGAAACCCCGTCCGTCCCCAACAGCAACGGTCATGGCGTGACCAGTGGTTGCCGAGTGCCATTGGCGCGGTGCCCTGTCAACGCCGCCGGACAGCGGCCCGGAAGCGTCTTTTTAGCCGCCTTTTCGTCCTCGAAGCACGCTTTGCAGCCGTGCCGGGGACACGGCGAAAAGCCACGAAATGGCGGAATTCCGGGCTTTTCAGATATCCACCAGGCAGCCCCGCGCATATCGTATCCGCTTGAATAGGCTGATTTTTCGCCGACCGGCATGTCGCTTCGACCCCGACTTTTTTTGGGTGCAATTCGGCAGTACAGCATTGATGCCCGGCGACGACGGGATTCCGCTTGAAAGCGGCATCGAACCTATCTGTGAGCCGCTTCATGACCCGCTCATGAAAGACGTGATACAGTGTCGCCGAATGGGGGAAGTTGCGATGGCCAAACGGTTGTTCGAGGTTCTTGCCAGACGGCGGTCATGGCTGGACCGGGTCGCTTTGGGGCTGCTCGTGTTCCTGGCGACCCTGGTCGCCGCGCTGATGGGCGGCGCCAGCACTTAAAGCCAGGAAAAGTGCGTGGCGGTTTGCTCGGCGACTTCGCCGCCCTTCGTGCACACTGGCGCCAGTGCAAAACGGAGCGCGCTATTTCCTTTGGCCTATAGCCTTGAATTCGAATGTCGTGGGCCTGAGCCTGACCGGTTTCGGCCGCTCGGTGAGATCGACGACGCGGACCCATCTGTCGGCGCCGGCGCGCAAAGTGACTTTCTGGCCAAGCGCCTTCTCAGCCGCCTCGAAAGGCGTCTTTGCTGCGGCCGAATGGACCGCGACGACGGCTTCGCCGTCCATTTCCTCGACACGATAGATTGTCATGCGGGGCGCCCGTCGCTCCGCTCTCGCCCTTATACATTTTATTAGAAGTTACGAATGAAAGGCAAGACTCCCGGGTGTAGCGAAAGCGAAGCCGGCCGGGTTTAGTCCTCTATCGAAGAGGGCGCGCCGTAGCCGCGCAGGCCGGTTCCGTTGCAGGCTTGGCAGGAAGCCCGTTGTCCAGGGCAATTGTGGCGCAACGCGCCAGAGGGACAGCATGCGCCGTTCGACGCCACCTGTTTCTCGCACTCGAACACCTTGCCGGCGCCCAGACACCGGGGGCAGGCGAACTTCCTGAATTCGCTCAAGCGAGCCTCCGGCTATTTCACGCGCCCGGCAACGCGCTGACTATGCCGCGGGTTCCATGACAGATACGGTTAGTCCTGCGTACGATAGTACATGTTAGTAATGGCTAATATGATAAAGGCATTCGCCTGCAACGCGCGGTTGGTTCCGCGGTGCCGCCGCGTATCAGGGCATGGGTTCCTCGCCTTCGCGAAACGGCGGAGAGGAAAGGCGGCACACCTCTTTCACCAGCCCGCGCAGCCAGCGATGCGCCGGATCGGCGTCGAGCCTCGGGTGCCACAAGAGCGAGACCGTCAGCGCGGCGAGCTTCACCGGCAGCGTGAAGGTGAACAGGCCCTCGCGCAGCGTTCCGGTATAGCGTTCCGGCACCGTGGCGATGAGGTCGGAGCCACGCGCCAGCGCCAGCGCCTCGGCGAAGCCGCCGACCACGGTCGCGACTGTCCGCGTCAGCCCGGCGAGTTGCAAGGCGTCATCCACCGGGCCGCGGTCGAGGCCGCGGCGCGAGATCAATATGTGCCGACCGGCGGCGAAGCGCGCGGCGGTGATCCGGCCTTCGCACAAAGGATGGCCGGCCCGCGTGACGCCGACAAAGCGGTCGCGGAACAGCGCCTGCGCGCGCACCTCCGGCCCGGTCGAACCGCCCACCACGCCGGTCTCCAGATCGACCGCGCCCTCGCGCATCGGGCCGCTGTCCTTGTCGGGCTTGGGCACGAAACGCAGTTGCACGCCCGGCGCTTCCTCAGCCACGCGGGCGAGCAGCGCCGGGCCGAAATTCTCGACGAAACCATCGCTGTTTCGCAGCGTGAAGCTGCGGCCAAGTCGCGCGAGGTCGAGCCGCTCGGCAGGCCGCAGCACCGCTTCCGCCTCCTTCACCAGCCGCCCGACCTGCCCGCCGAGCTCGACAGCGCGCGGCGTCGGCACCAGGCCGCGCCCGGCACGCACCAGAAGCGGGTCACCGGTCGCCTCGCGCAGCCTCGCCAGGGCCCGGCTCATTGCCGAAGGGCTGAGCTTCATGCGCCGCGCGGCTTTGGCGACGCTGCCTTCGGCAAGCAGCACGTCAAGCGTGACGAGCAGGTTGAGCTCGGGTCGCGACATGGCGCGACCATAGCACGGATTCGTCAAAGCGGCATGGCGTCTGATGCACTATTCAAGTGCATACGCTGCGTGTTCCGCCATGTCATGCGCGCTCCTATCTTCCCCGCAAGTTCAACCGACGGAGAAGAAATCATGGCCGACATTGCCCAAACCCGCGCTGCGCCCCTGCGCCATTCGACGGCGGGCGCGTTGGCCGGCCTGTCGCTTGCCATGCTCGTCTCGTCGCTCGGCACCAGCATCGCCAATGTCGCGCTGCCGACGCTGAGCGCGGCTTTCGCCGCGTCCTTTCCGGCAGTGCAGTGGGTGGTGCTTGCCTACCTGCTCGCCATCACGGCGCTGATCGTCAGCGTCGGGCGTCTCGGCGATGTCGTCGGCCGCCGGCTGCTGCTGATCGCCGGCCTGACGCTTTTCAGCGCCGCTTCGTTTGCCGCCGCGCTCGCGCCGTCGCTGGCGATGCTGATCGCAGCCCGCGCCGTGCAAGGCCTGGGCGCCGCGGTGATGATGGCGCTGACGATAGCCCTCGTCGGCGAGACGGTGCCGAAGCAACGCACCGGCAGCGCCATGGGCCTGCTCGGCACCATGTCGGCGATCGGCACGGCGCTTGGCCCCTCGCTCGGCGGCGTGCTGATCGCAGCTCTCGGCTGGCGCTCGATCTTCCTCATCAATGCCGCGCTCGGCGCCGTCGCGCTGCTGGCCGCCTGGCGCTTTTTACCGGGCGACAAAGGGTCGGGCATCGACCGCGCAGAGGCGAAGGGAGCCGCGCGTTTCGATATGCTGGGGACGCTGCTGCTTGCCGCCACGCTTGCCGCCTACGCGCTGGCCATGACCATGGGGCGCGGTCATTTCGGTGGTCTGAACATGGCGCTGCTCGGCGGGGCAATTGTTGGCGCGGCGCTGTTCGTCGTCGCCGAGGCCAAGGTAGCGTCGCCGCTGGTCAAGCTCGCGCTGTTGTTGCGCGACCCGGTGCTGGCGCCGAGCCTCGCCATGAACGCGCTGGTCTCGACGGTGATGATGGCCACGCTGGTCGTCGGCCCGTTTTTCCTGTCGCGTGCGCTGGGCCTCGGCGACGCTGCGACCGGAGCCGTGATGTCGATCGGGCCCGTGGTCTCGGCGTTCTGCGGCATCATTGCCGGGCGTGTCGTCGACCGCCTCGGCGCTGCCGCGATGATCATGGCCGGGCTGGTGCTGATGGTCGCCGGCTGCGTCGCGCTCGCCGTGCTGCCGGGCGTCTTCGGTGTCGTCGGCTACGTGGCGGCGATCATCCTGCTGACGCCCGGCTACCAGCTCTTCCAGGCGGCCAACAACACCGCCGTCATGGCCGACGTCGACAGCTCCGAGCGCGGCGTGGTGTCGGGCATGCTGAGCCTGTCGCGCAATCTCGGCCTTGTTACCGGCACGGCGGTGATGGGCGCGGTGTTCGCCTTCGCCGTGGGCACCAAGGATGTCGCGACGGCAGCGCCGGTAGCGGTCGCCGGCGGCATGGTGTTCACCTTCGCGGCGGCCACGGGGTTGGTGGCGTTGGCGGTCGCGATAGCGGTGGCTGGGCGGAGAGGGCGGATCGCGTAATCTGGGGAGAGCGGCAGCTTCGGCGCCACGCCGTCCCTTCCGCGATCGCGCAATTTCGTCACCGCACGGGGAGCATATTCTGACACGCGGCGGTGCCCATTCCGCCTTCGGCCGGTGCCTCAGCTACCCCAACGAACCCCTGCCCACTGCGGCGCCGGCCCATCCTCCCACCCGATCTCGACCGCGCGCCGGAGCGGATGGCGCATGTCGTCCTCCCCGGAACCAAAGCGACAGGCAGCGGTTTACCCAGCCGAAGGGATGATTCAGGAATCAGGAATAAAGCAATGAAAACAGTGCTTCTTGCTGCCCTGGCGCTCTGCGTCGCCGCACCCGCGGTCGCTTCGGCGGCCGAGGCCGATGTCGTCATCAGGACGCATCACAGGCATCATTATCATCACCGCCCCGCCATCATCATCAATGACGAGGGCCATCGCTTGCATCACCGCCATCACGGCACGGTCGCCTTCTATGACAATGGCAAGCGTAGCTGGCGTTATCGTCATCACCGTCGTCAGGACGTGGTCGTCACGAGTTCGATCCACCGGCACCATCATCGTCGGGTCGTCGTCGAGGGCGGCTCCGACTATTGACGCCCCGCGCCCCGGCTCGTGCGATCAGACACGGGCCGGGAGCGTTTTTTTCCGATTTGTCTCTTCAGAACCGATTCCGCTGCGCAGCGCTTTCAGCTCGCTGGCCTGAAGCAAGGCGCCCAACCGCAGCCGCCGACGGTTGGCGCAGGCGCCCTTCGACGCCCATTGGACTTCGCCACGGCACAACCCATATTTGTGCTCATGGAGCTTCGAGCGTGACCTTCGCGCGGGTGGCCCTTTTCGCCGTTGCCCTCCTGGCCGCGGCTGCCGTTTCTTCCTTCTCCTCGACCGGGAGCGGGAAGGTCGCGTTGAGCGTTGCCATTGACGGCGCTATCGGGCCGGCCAGCACCAGGCAGCTCGAGGAGGCGCTCGATACTGCTGCTCAACGCAACGCCGAAGTGCTCATCCTTCAGCTCGACACGCCGGGCGGCCTGGTCACCTCGATGCGCGAGATGATCGCCGACATTCTGGCCTCGCCCGTGCCCGTCATCGGCTACGTCGCGCCGGCCGGCGGCCATGCGGCGAGCGCCGGCACCTACATTCTTTACGCAACCCATGTCGCGGCGATGGCGCCGGGCACCAATCTGGGCGCGGCGACGCCGGTCGAGATAGGCGGGCTGCCGTCGCTGCCGGGCGGCGACAAGGACAAGAACCAGAAGGGCGTCGCCGAGCCGCCCGGCGACGAGATGATGGCCAAGGTGACCAATGACGCGGTCGCGCTCATCCGCTCGCTCGCCGAGATGCGCGGCCGCAACGGCGACTGGGGCGAGAAGGCGGTGCGCGAGGCAGCGAGCTTGTCGGCCAACGCCGCCCTGCAGGAGCATGTCATCGACTTCGTCGCCCGCGACGCTACCGAGTTGCTGCAGCTTGCCGACGGGCGCACCGTCGATGTCGCCGGCGCCAAGAAAGTGCTGGCGACGAAAGGGCTGCCGGTCGAGACGCTGGAGCCTGGCTGGTTCATACGGCTGCTCTCCGTCATCACCGACCCGAACACCGCCGTCATCCTGATGCTGGTCGGCGTCTATGGCCTCGTCTTCGAGTTCACCAGCCCGGGCGCCGTGGCGCCCGGCGTCATTGGCACCATCTGCCTGGTGCTCGGGCTCTATGCGCTCAACCTCTTGCCGATCAACTATACCGGCCTGGCGCTAATGCTGCTCGGCATCGCCTTCCTGATCATCGAGGCCTTCAACCCCACCGTGGTGCTGGGGTTGGGCGGCGTCGCCGCTTTCCTGCTCGGCTCGGCCATGCTGCTCAGGATCGAAGGGCCGGGCTTTGCCATGTCGTGGGCGGTCATCGGCCCCGCCGCCGTGCTGACGCTCGGGCTGGCGCTGCTCACCGGAACCTATGTCTGGGCGGCGCGCAGGAACCCGCCGCGCGTCGGCGGCGAGGCGATGCGCGGCCTGCCCGTCGAGATCATCGACTGGCAGGGCGGCGAGGGCCATGTGCTGGCTTTGGGCGAGCGTTGGCGGGCGAGAGCCGACGAACCCGTCGCACCCGGCGACAGCGTTGAAGTGACCGACGTCAGCGACCTCGTGCTGACCGTGCGGCGTCGCGATGCGAGCAACAGCGGAGTGAAATGATGGTCGGTTACGTGGCCTATCTCATCATTGCGCTGCTGGTGATCATCTTCCTGGCGGCCGCCATCCGCATCCTGAGGGAATATGAACGCGGCGTGGTCTTCACGCTCGGCCGCTTCACCGGGGTCAAAGGCCCTGGCCTCATCATCCTCATCCCGTTCGTCCAGCAGATGGTGCGGGTCGATCTGCGCGTGGTGGTGCAGGACGTGCCGCCGCAGGATGTCATCTCGCGCGACAACGTCTCGGTAAAGGTCAATGCCGTGCTCTATTTCCGCATCGTCGACGCCGAGCGGGCAATCATCCAGGTCGAGGATTTCATGGCCGCGACCAACCAGCTGGCGCAGACCACGCTGCGCTCGGTGCTCGGCAAGCACGAGCTCGATGAGATGTTGGCCGAACGCGACAAGCTCAACAGCGACATCCAGGAGATACTCGACCAGCGCACCGATGCCTGGGGCATCAAGGTCTCCAATGTCGAGATCAAGCATGTCGACCTGAATGAAAGCATGATCCGCGCCATCGCCAAGCAGGCCGAGGCCGAGCGGCTGCGCCGCGCCAAGGTGATCAACGCCGACGGCGAGCAGCAGGCGGCGGCGAAGCTGGTCGAGGCCGGCCGGATGCTTGCGGCCGAGCCGCAGGCCATGCAGCTGCGCTATTTCGAGGCCCTGCACGACATCGCCGGCGAGCGCTCGTCCACGGTGGTATTCCCGCTGCCGGTGGAATTGCTCGGGCAGTTCATGAAGGGCCAGGGCAAATGAGGCATTGACGCTGCCGGTCTTCCCTCGTCGGTAGAGTCAATCAGCCTCGCCGCCCGAACCCTTGCCGCATTCTGCCAGCACCTTGCCGATCGCAGCACCTGAGCCTTTCAGCGGAAAGCTCGCCGTGCGGTATTTGTCGGCCGAGATCGTCACCTCGCCCTTCCCCGCAGCAGCGCCAGCAACGGGTCGGAAGGGCCGGACAGGTCTGCCGTGAAGTAATTGTACATCGCCTCGAGCTCGAGCTTTTTGGTCACGCTCTTGCCGCCGGCCTTGAAGGTGAAGGATCCGCCGATGCCGGGCTCCAGCTGCCCGCCCGCGGCGCCGAGATCATAGCTCAGCACCGGCTTATCGAAGCAGGCCAGCATCAGATGCGCATCGCCCTTCGGCCCGCCGCACACCGAAGCCGTCATCACCCTGCCGCCTTCGTCCTCCTCCATCCGGGCGGACCAGGCGCAAGGCGCGGCATGGGCGAAAGGGGTGGCTAGAAGGGCAAGTGTGACGATTGCCAGTGCGCTTTTCATAGTCGATCCCCCCACCGTGGCGGGCATCATATAGAGATTGGCGAAAGTCGGCGAGCGGCCAATCTCTCCTGAATGGATCTCGCTTAAGTGCTCTTGGCCGGCTCGAACAATTCCAGCAGATTGCCGGAAGAGTCGACCAGCAAGATCTGCGAGCCGCCCGGCCTCGTCACGATTTCATTGCGGAAGTTTAGGCCTGCCATGCGCAACCGGGCGACCTCCTTCGTCGCAAGACGCGGGCGATAGCGCTCGGGTTCGTCCGCGGCGTTGCCGGCGACGGCGATGGCACCAGGTATTGACGACAAATCCGACCGCCGACGATTGCAAGGAGGTAAAGCGATGACCGATGACGCAACCGCGATCCGCCAGGTGGTCGAGACCTGGATGGCGGCGAGCCGGAAAGGCGATCTGGAGACCGTGCTTGGTCTGATGACGGACGATGTCGTCTTCATGGTTCCCGGCAAGGAGCCCTTCGGCAAGGAAGCCTTCGCCGCGGCCTCCAGGAGCATGGGCGAGACCAAGATCGACGGTGATAGCGAGATCGTCGAGCTCAATCTGCTCGGCGACTGGGCCTATATCCGCAACCGCATCGATATGACGGCGACACCGCCCGGCGGCGAGCCGGTGCGGCGGTCCGGCTATACGCTGACGCTGCTGCGCAAGGAGAATGACGGCCGCTGGCGGCTGGCGCGGGATGCGAATTTGCTGGCGGCAAAAGGGTAGGGCGCGGCCGCCGGAACTGCCTGTCCCCTTCTGGCTATCCCCTTCTGGAGCGAGAAACCTTGTCCTGCGAACGCGGCGTTCGGGATCGCCGGCGCGAATGCCCGGCTAACTCGCGCTTACTTTCGCCACGGCGGCTCAGGCGCGAAGCGCTTGCCGATCCAGTCGGCGAAGGCGCGGGTCTTGGCGGCCTGACCCTTGGCCGAGGGCATGACGACATAGACCGCGCCCTCGTCGGCAAGTGTCCAGTCCTCCAGGATCGGCACCAGCCGGCCGTCGGCGAGCTCGCGCCCGACCAGCCAGTCGGTGCTCATCATCAGGCCGACGCCCTGCACGGCGGCCTCGACCAGCACCTCGGCGTCGTCGCTGACCAACGGCCCTGAAACCTCGATGCGCACGCGCCGGCCCTCGCGGTCGGTCATCTCCCAGGCGGGAAAGGTCTGGAAGCCTGAGAAGCCCAGGCAGCTGTGCTCCAGCAGCGCCTGCGGCGTCTCCGGCCTGCCTCTTCTGGCGAGGTAGGAGGGCGCGGCGCAGAGCAGCCGGCGCCGCGTCGCCACCTTGCGCGCCACCAGACGCGAGTCCTCAAGGCTTCCCAGCCGTACGGCGACGTCGAAATTCTCGGCGACGAGATCGGCGAAGCGGTTGGAGAACTCTGCCTCGATGTGGACCTCGGGGAACTCCGCCAGGAATTGCGGCAAGAGCGGCCCGATCCACATGCGCCCGAAGGTCCCCGGCAGCGCCAGCTTGAGCAGGCCGCGCGGCCCGCCGGCGGCATGCGCCGATGCGGCCGCCTCGGCCTCGTCGACCGAGGCCAGGATGGCGCGCACGCGCAACAGGAATTCCGCGCCCGCCTCGGTAAGCGACACGCTGCGCGTGGTGCGGTGGAGCAGCCGCACCCCCAGCCGCTCTTCCAGCGATTGGAGACGGCGCGACAGGATGGTCGCGTCGCGCCCGACTCTCGCTGCCGCCCTGGTGAAGGAGCGCGCCTCGGCGACGGCCGCGAAGGCCGCCATTTCGGCAAGGGCGGAGGGCTCAACTGATTGCTGCATGATTTGCAATACTCAAATGCAAAGTCCAACGATTATCGAGTAGTAGCGCAGCAGCTAGGTTCGCTCAATCGTCCATCGACCACGCACGGAGTGAACCCATGAAAGCCATCGAACTCAGCCAACCCCGGCTCGACGCCTTCCGCGCCGCCAGCATCCCCACGCCCGAACCGCAACGCGGCGAGGTGCTGATCCGCCAGCGTGCGGCGAGCCTGAACTTCGTCGATGTCGCCGTTGCGAGCGGCAATTATCCCGGCCCGGTCTTTCCGCTCGTTCCCGTGGCCGACGGCGCCGGCGAGATCGTCGCGCTGGGCGAGGGCGTGACGACATTCAAAACTGGCGACCGCGTTGTTGCCCACGCCAAGCCGCGCTGGATCGGCGGCCGGCCGCGTCCCCACGAGATGACGCAGATGCGCGGCATCTCATTGCCCGGGTCGCTGGCCGAATATGTCGCGCTGCCAGCCAACTCGGTCGTGCCGGTCCCGGCGCATCTCTCCTTCGGGGCGGCCTCGACCTTGCCGATCGCCGGCACCACCGCGTGGAACGCCATCCGCGCCGCCGATGTCGGGCCGGGCTCGGTCGTCGTGCTGCTCGGCACGGGCGGCGTCTCGATCTTCACCCTGCAGCTCGCCAAGGCGGCCGGGGCCACCGTCATCATCACGTCGTCCTCGGACGAGAAGCTCGAGCGGGCCAAGGCGCTCGGCGCCGATCACCTGATCAATTACCGCGCGACACCGGATTGGGACGGCAAGGTGCTGGAACTGACCGATGGCCTCGGCGCCGACCTCGTCGTCGAGACCGGCGGCACCGCCACCTTCGCGCGCGCCGTCAACGCCACTGCGCCCGGCGGCACGCTGTTCACCATCGGCTTTGTCACCGGCGCCGAGGCCACGGTCAATCTGCTGCCGATCATCATCAAGGCGCTGAAGGTGGTGGGCAACAACACCGGATCGGTCTCGGACCTGCGCGACGCCGCCCGTGCCATCGGCGCCGCCCGGATCGAGCCGGTCGTCGACAAGGTGTTTTCACAAAACGAGGCGACCGAAGCCTACACCTACATGGCCGCCGGCGGCCTGCATTTCGGCAAGCTGGTGTTCGGCTTGGATTGGTAGGAAGAGCCGATGCTGGAGTGGGCGAAAGCGATGAATCTGCCGATCTCCCTGAAGCCGACTTCTCTGACAGGAGATGTGGGAGTTTTCAATCCGCGTCGCCGCCCGAGCCCTTGCCGTATTCGGCCGGCAGGGGCGCTCGGTCGACCGAGCGTTCTCATGCTACCCGATCCTTCTCACCTTTCGCCGTCAGAACTTGAGGTGGAGGTTGGCCTTGGCGCCGTTGTCGGCGGTATGGGAGCCGAACTGACCGGTGTAGGACAGGCCGAGCGTGGCATTGGCCGAGATCGGCAGGTCGAAACCGGCATCGATCACCACGCTGTCCCTGGCGACAGGTACGCCGGCGATGGCAAAGGCATCGCCGCTGGCGAAGGCGAAAGTCGAAGTCGGCGTGACATCGCCGAATGCATGGCGCCAGCCGAGCGTGCCACGCGCGGTCGCCTCGATGTTGCCAAGCGTCAGGCCGGTCGAGGTGCGTAGCCCGAGCGTGGTGAAGGTCGCGTTGGTGGTTGAACTTGCGCTGGTCAGGGCTGCACCGCCACCTTTCTCGGTGAAGCCGTCGGTGTCCACGCTGACATAGGCGAGATTGGCGAAGGGCTCGAACTTGAAGCGCCCGGCATCGGCCTTGTAAGCGAGTTCGCCGAACACCTGTGCCGTGCCGGCGTGGTAGTCGGCCGACAGTTGATCGGCGAAGCCATTGAAGGCAACCGCGCGCTTTGTCGAGATGCTGTTCCAACTGTAGGCGACGCCGGTGCGGAAGGCGATGGCGCCCCAGTTAGTGCCCCCGTAGAGCCCGAGATGGTAATTGTCGCCGGCGCCGCTGGAACGGCGAGCGTCAGCGTCGAAGGTCGAATGGCTGTAGCCGCCGATGGCACCGACGCGCCAGTCCCCGACTAGGCTATCGGCGCCGACCAGGAGGCCGCCGGTCGAACGATCGAAGGCGGCGGCATTGCCGTCGCTGCCGGTATGTCCCCACGAGCCGAAGGCTTGGCCCCAGACCGCGAAGCGATCGGTGTCGGCCGCGACCATTTCGGGGCCGCCCTCACCATAGGCCATGACCGGCAATGCGGCTGCGTCGGCATCGCCGAACGCAGCGCTGATCCGCCTGGTGGCGGCGTCGCGGATGAAGCGGCTGTCCTCCAGCAACATCCCCTTGGCCGAGGCATGGATCTCTCCCGAGAGCTGGTCGAAAGCCGCTTGGGCGGTTGCCTCTGTCGGCAGTACGGCGATTGCGTCGTAGAGCGGATTGCCAGCCCCCAGGCTTTCGGCGCCACCGCCGGTGGCGATCTGGTTCGGCGTCAGGCCAACCTGAGCGAAGGTCTTTTGGACCACATCGAGATAGACGTGATTGGCGTCATAGCTGTCGACGAGGCCGAGGAAAGCCGTGCCGATATCGCCGGTGAGCGAGTAGTTTCCGGCGACGCCACCGTCGGCTTGCAGCAGCGTGTAATGCGTGCCCGCTACGTAAGGCGCGGCATCCGTCTTGACCACGTCGAGGACCGATCCGGCGGCGATCGTCGCTGCGCCGGTCGCGTGGATAAGATCGGACTGGCCGGTCGAAGTCAGTTCGACCTGGTAGATCGAACCAGCCGCCTGGTCGATATTGCCCGCGACACTGAGCGTGCCGATCGAATTGCCCGGCGCGATGGTGCCTCCCGAGTGCGCCGCGATGCCGCCCACCGTGCCGTTGCCGCCAAGTATGCCGCCCGAGATCGTCACCAGCGAATCTGCCAGCGAACCGTTCACGGCCAGCCGCCCGCCGCTCACATTGGTCGCGCCGGTGAAGGCGCTAGAATCGGCGGTGAGATTCGTGTTGCCGGCGATCTGGTTGATCGTGCCGGCACCGCCGATCGCCGACGCGAAGGTGTAGTTCGTGTCGGTGTGGTTGAAGTTGATCGCACCGGTGCCTGCGCCGAACTGGACAGCCGCAGCATTGAGTATGCCGGTCGCCGATGCCGCCGCTCCGGCTACGCCACCGAAATTGAGCGTGCCGATTGAGCCTGCCTGGCTGGCAATGGTCACGATGCCGCCGACCGAAACCGCACCGCCGTTCGAAATCGTCAGCGTGCCCGTGCCGAATTCGCCGACATCAAGGTTGCCGGTGTTGGTCCAGGTCGAGCCAGCGCCGTCGACCGTCGCCGTGCCAACGCCGTTGCCGAACGCCACAAAGCCACCGCCACTGCTTACCGCCCCGCCGTTCGAAATCGTTAGCGCTCCGGTGCCGGAGCCGCCGATTAAAAGCTCCAAGCCGGCGGTCCAGGTCGAGCCGGCGCCGCTTACCGTTACCGCGCCAGCAGAACCTAAGGAAAAGCCAATATAGCCTGAGTCGCCACCCACCCCACCGCCGTTCAAGACGTTCAGCGTGCCAGCGCCAGCAGACCCGACAGCGAGACTCAAGCTGTTTGTCCAGGTCGAGCCCGTGCCATCCACGGTCACCGCACCGATCGAGCCCGCTTGCGCGCCAATAGTTCCAGAGTCATTACTGACTGTGCCATCGTTCGAAATCGTCAGCGTGCCCGTGCCGAATTCGCCGACATCAAGGTCGCCGGTGTTGGTCCAGGTCGAGCCAGCGCCGTCGACCGTCGCCGTGCCAACGCCGTTGCCGAACGCCACAAAGCCAC
>NZ_JAIUHQ010000018.1:0-94085 GCF_020165215.1 Mesorhizobium sp. CA15 | reverse complement strand
CTTTCCTCTACCCCGTCGATCGGGGGAGAGGTGGCTCGGCGAAGCCGAGACGGAGTGGGGGTCGACCAGCGCTACATTAGCCAATACATGCGCCAAGCTGCCATGCACGCTATCGCCAAAGACCAGCCGCTTGTGTGCATGCCGTGGCGTAAATCGGGAAAGAATCTGTCGTGGGCGGCGGCGCTCCAGTCGCCGCGGCCGGTATACCTGGTCTGGCAAGGCGGCCAGTTGGGCGCTCCCTGTCCAGAACTGTCAGCAGCAGCGGCGATTGACAGTTGCACCCGGCGGCATCCGACCTATATGAGATCACCTTTTCCAGCCGGCCGTATTTCAGCATGTCATCCATCATCTCGATCTCCGGTGTCACGAAAACCTATGCCACCGGCTTCAAGGCGCTGAAGGAAATCAATCTCGACATCGAGCGCGGCGAAATCTTCGCGCTGCTCGGGCCCAACGGCGCCGGCAAGACGACGCTGATCTCGATCGTCTGCGGCATCGTCAACCGCTCGTCGGGCACTGTCACGGTGGGCGGCCACGACATCGGCCGCGACTACCGCGCCGCGCGCAGCCTGATTGGGCTGGTGCCGCAGGAGCTCACCATCGACGCCTTCGAGACGGTCTGGGCCACGGTGAACTACAGCCGCGGCCTGTTCGGCAAGGCGCCCAACGCGGCCTTCGTCGAGAAAGTGCTGCGCGACCTCTCGCTGTGGGACAAGAAGGATTCCAAAGCGATCACCCTGTCGGGCGGCATGAAGCGCCGGCTGATGATCGCCAAGGCGCTGTCGCACGAGCCGCGCGTGCTGTTCCTCGACGAGCCGACGGCCGGTGTCGATGTCGAATTGCGCCAGGACATGTGGGCGATGGTGCGGCGCCTGCGCGAGGACGGCGTCACCATCATCCTCACCACGCATTACATCGAAGAGGCCGAAGCGATGGCCGACCGCGTCGGCGTCATCAACAAGGGCGAGATCATCCTGGTCGAGGGCAAGGCCGAGCTGATGCGCAAGCTCGGCCGCAAGCAGATGAATCTGGAGCTGCGCGCGCCGCTTGCCGCCGTTCCGGACGGCCTGTCGCACTATTCATTGGAGCTGTCGGACGACGGCAACCAGCTCACCTACACCTATGACAACCAGAGCGACCGTCCGGGCGTCGCCTCGCTGATCCGCGACCTCGAGGCGGCCGGCGTCCAGTTCCGCGACCTCGACACCAAGAACAGCTCGCTCGAAGAGATCTTCGTCAATCTTCTGAGGCAAGAGCCATGAACCTGCGCGCGGTATGGGCGATCTACCGGGTGGAGATGGCGCGCGCCTTCCGCACGGTGCTGCAGAGCATCATCTCGCCGGTCATCTCGACATCGCTCTATTTCGTCGTCTTCGGCTCGGCCATCGGCTCACGCATCACCGAGATCGACGGCATTGCCTACGGCGCCTTCATCGTGCCGGGGTTGATGATGCTGTCGCTGTTGACGCAGTCGATCTCCAACGCTTCCTTCGCCATCTATTTCCCGAAATTCGTCGGCTCGATCTACGAGCTTTTGTCGGCGCCGGTCTCCTACCTGGAAATCATCATCGCCTATGTCGGGGGTGCTGCGACCAAGTCGGTCATGCTCGGCCTGATCATCCTGGCCACCGCGGCGCTGTTCGTGCCGCTCAGGATCGAGCACCCCTTCTGGATGGTTGCCTTCCTGGTGCTGACCGCGGTGACCTTCAGCCTGTTCGGCTTCATCATCGGCATCTGGGCAAAGACCTTCGAGCAGCTGCAGCTGGTGCCGCTTTTGATCGTCACGCCGCTCACCTTCCTCGGCGGCAGCTTCTATTCGATCCACATGCTGCCCGGCATCTGGAAGACGATCACGCTGTTCAATCCGGTCGTCTACCTGATCAGCGGGTTCCGCTGGAGTTTTTACGGCAAGGCCGACGTCTCGGTCGGCGTCAGCCTCGGCATGACGGTGATGTTCCTGGCCATCTGCATCGCGATCGTCGCGTGGATATTCAAGACGGGCTATCGGTTGAGGAACTGACGGAGTTCCTCGCCCCACGCAGTGGGCTACGGCATGCACACCTTTCAAAGCGACTGGTCTTTGGCGATAGCGTGCATGGCAGCTTGGCGCATGCATTGTCCAATGTAGCGCTGGTCGACCCCCACTCCGTCTCGGCTTCGCCGAGCCACCTCCCCCGATCGACGGGGTAGAGGAAAGGCGCCAAGCTTTTTGCCGTCAATGCTGGTCAGCAACGCTCCCTTCCTTTCCCTCCGGAGGGGGGAAAGGTGGCGCTGCGAAGCAGCGACGGATTGGGGGAACCACCTGGCAATCAAGCCTCAGGTCGATCAGTCACGCCAGTCACAGAAGATATGTGCATAGCGTAGACCAAGTGGGGAGAGAAAGCGCCTGCCTAAACCGCCTTGATCAGCCGCAGCAGGCCCAGCATTTCCACGAAGGTCCCTTTGCGGAACGCGATATAGGTCGGCTCCTCGACGCCGTGGAAGCGGCGCTTGAAGGCCGCCTGGCCCTGCAGGTTGAAGCGCGAGCGGTTGACCCAGGACGAGTTATAGGCGCGCTGAAAGGTGCCGCGCCAGAAGCTCGATTCGGCGAAGCCGCTCGGCTCGATGTCGAGCAGCGGCGAGAGGCCGAGCGTCACCTGTGAGACGCCCTCCTCGCGAAAGCGGTCAACGGCGAATTTGGTCAGGCCGATCTCGGCATGTGGCGTCGCATCGACCTGTTTGCGCTTGAAGGAGGTGGTGTAGCCGATGACCTTGCCGTCGCGAAACAACGGATCGAAGTCGAGGATGGCGAGAAGCCGGCCTTCAGGTCCGTGCAGGAGGAAGCGGCGCATGTCGGCGCCGATCTCTTCGGAAAAACGACGGTTGAGGAAACCCATTTCCCAGCGCTTGATGATGCGCTCTTTGCGCCAGTCGGCGGAAAGCTGCTTGATCTCGTCCTGCAGCCCGTCGCCCTTGTCCTCGGTGAGGGTAAAACCCTTCTTCGTCAGCCAGCGCTCGGAATAGCGCACGGTCTCGTTGCGCTTGCCGGAAAAATTATGCGCGGGCAGCGGCAGCCTGGTGTCGATGCCGAGGCGATTGACCTGGTAGCCGAGGCCGGCGAGCACCTTGGCCGTGTCGGCGCCGACCTGGACGAACCAGGGGCTGCCTGCGGTCTCGACGAAGCGCTTGATATAGGCCGGACGGTCGGCCGGGTCTGCCACCGGATCGCCAAGCGCGAAATGATGGCTCATCTTGGTGCCGAAGGCGATGTAGCCGTCGCCATCGCTGAAATAGGACAGTTTCTGCTGCACGGCCGTCGAATAGGCGAGCGAGAAATCGCCGTAACGGCGCACCAGCGCCAGGCGTTCGTCGTCCGTCAGGTCGCGTCGCGGGACCTTGGGTGCCACGGCGTCGAGAAGCCTGTCGAAATAGATGCGCAGGGGCGCCATGAGCTCCGCGTGCCAAGAATGGATGACCTGCCGCCCTCAGGTCGCGAATCGCTGGCGACCGCTGCGGGCCGCGTGCGTCAACGCGATATAGGATGCAATTGACCGCGAATGAAGGGCAAACGTCCGAAGGCGGTGCTGTCGCTCATCGGCTGCCGCAACGGACATGCGAAAGATCGGCTTGATATTTTCCATATATTGTTATATATCAAGTTATTAATATGCGACGAGGCTGCTATGGAAGACGTTCTCCGATCCCTCGGCTTTCTGTGCCTCGGCAGCCGGATGAAGCGTATAGGCGAGCAGTTGC
The DNA here is from genome assembly GCF_020165215.1 of Mesorhizobium sp. CA15. Classification (NCBI taxonomy): domain Bacteria; kingdom Pseudomonadati; phylum Pseudomonadota; class Alphaproteobacteria; order Hyphomicrobiales; family Phyllobacteriaceae; genus Mesorhizobium; species Mesorhizobium sp. CA15. The sequence goes on along the minus strand of NZ_JAIUHQ010000018.1, from coordinate 90,350 downwards.
AGGCCGACACGCAGCGCGTGCTCGACCGCCTGGACATGCGCATCCAGTCGAGCCAGTACCCGCTGCTCGCCGCGCTCGACAGGCTGGGCCCGCTGCCGGTCGGCGAGCTGGCCCAATCCTTGGGCATCGCCCAGCCCGGCGTGACGCGCAGTGTGGCGCTGCTTGCTGAGCTGGGGCTTGTCGAGGTCAACCCCTCGGAAGAAGACCAGCGGCGCAGGATCGTTTCGCTGAGCCGCAACGGCAGGCGGCTGGTCGACCAGGCCAAGCGGGACATCTGGCCGAGCATCGAAAATGCCGTGGCGGATCTGTGCGCCGATCTTTCCGGGCCGCTGCTCGGCCAACTTGCGGCAATCGAGGATCGTCTTGCCGCAACGCCGCTCCATCGCCGCGTCGAAAACGCCAAGCTGGCCGCATCATGAAACATATTCTCGACCGCCCCATCTGGAGCGCGCTTGCCACGCGGCACCAGGCTTTCGCCGAAGGCGGCGACCTTGCCAGGCGATATCGTCCGTCGATCGTGCCTTTCGCTGCCACTGCCGCCAACGATGCGGACAGCCTGCAAGCTCTGGCCGGGCTTCTCCCGTCGGGCGAAACAGCCATCCTGGTTCAGGCGGATGAGATCGCCCTGCCGCCGGAAATCTCCGCGATCTCGGCAGCGCCGCTGGTGCAGATGATCGCCGAAGCGCCGATGCCATCGGCGTCCGATGAGCGCATCCGGCAGCTGACAAAAAGGGACGCGGCGGAAATGCTGGCGCTCGCCTCGCTCACCAGGCCCGGTCCCTTCACGCTGGAGGCGCTGAGCCTCGGCGATTTCTGGGGCATCAGGATCGACGGCAGGCTGGCGGCAATGGCCGGCGAGCGCATGAAGCAGCCCGGATACTCGGAACTCAGCGGCGTGTGCACGCATCCGGATTTCCGCGGCGGCGGCCTTGCCCGCCTGCTGTCGGTGTTCGCGGCCGGACGGATCGCGGCACGCGGCGACGTTCCATACCTGCACGCCTATGACAGCAACGCTGCGGCGATCAGGCTTTACGAGTCCATCGGCTTCCGCTTGAGAAGCAAGATGAACATGGCCATGGTCCAACGCGCGGAGTGACGAAAGGGAGGATTTGATCGAAATCCTCCCTCTCGACGTCTCAGCTACAAGAGGTCACACCGCGATCTTGCCGCCGCCCTGTTTCGTGATCGCAACGACCGACGGCCGCACCGGCATGTCCGGCTTGAAGTCCGGCCAGCGGGTCGACGGATCCTCGTAGTAGGACGGGCGGCCGAACCCTTCCCAGTCCTCGCCGCCGTCGCCCGGGTGCTGAACGGCGACGAAAGCTGTCTGGTCATCCGGCGCGAATAGCGGGCCGCACATTTCGGCGCCGATCGGCACGCGGAAGAACAGTTTCGACGTTGCCCGCGCGGCACCCTCGGTATCGACCGCCCAGAGACCGTCGGTGCGGCCGGTGGCCTTCGGGCCCTGGCCGTCGGTGGCGACCCACAGGCGCCCGGCGGAATCGACGGCGCAATTGTCCGGCATGCCGAACCAGCCATGCGCGGTGGTCGCGGTCGAGAAAGTGGCGCCGACATCGGCAACGGACGGATCGCCGCATTTCAACAGCACTTCCCATTTGCCCTTGGTGGCGGCGAAATCCCCGCCGTCCTCGACGATCTCGATAATGTGGCCGAAAGCGTTCTCGGCGCGCGGATTGGCGGCGTCGACCTGCTCGGCCTTGCGCTTGGAATTGTTGGTCAGCATGACATAGACCTTGCCGTTGCCGGCATTGGGCTGGATGTCCTCCGGCCGGTCCATCTTGGTGGCGCCGAGTAGGTCGGCGGCGCGGCGCGTCTCGATGAGAACGTCGGCCTGGGAAGCAAAACCGTTCTCCGCCGTCAGCGGGCCTTGACCGAAAACGATCGGCATCCATTCGACCGAGCCGTCCTCGGCGAATTTGGCCACATGCAACGTGCCGTCGTCGAGCAGGTCCAAGTTGGCGGCGCGGTCGTTCGGGTTGAAAATGCCCTTGGTGACGAATTTGTAGACATAGTCGAAGCGCTCGTCGTCGCCGAGATAGAAAACGACGCGGCCGTCCTTGGCGACGATCGATTCGGCGCCCTCATGCTTGAAGCGGCCCATGGCGGTGCGCTTCTTCGGCACGGAATTGGGATCATTGACGTCGACCTCGACGATCCAGCCGAAACGGTTCGGCTCGTTCGGCTCCTTGGCAAGGTTGAAGCGATCGTAATGCGCGCCCCACTCATAGGCGCCTTCGGGGATGCCGAGGCGCTTGTAATTGGCCGCTTCCCTGTGGCCTTCCGGCAATTCGCCCGAGAAATAGCCGTGGATGTTCTCCTCGGCCATCACATAGGTGCCCCATGGCGTGACGCCGCCGGCGCAGTTGTTGAGCGTGCCGAAGACCTTGGTGCCGGACGGATCGGCATTGGTCTTGACGCGGTCATGGCCGGCGACCGGGCCGGACAGCGCCATCTCGGTGGTCGACATGATGCGGCGGTTGAGCTTGCCGTCGCGCACCACCTGCCACTTCCCGTCCTGCTTGCGGATCTCGACGATGGTGCCGCCATGCGCGGCCATCTCGACATCGATCTGCTCCTTCGAGAGCGGCGCCACCTCGGCCTTCTTCTTGCCGTCCTTCTCGACGACCGAGACGATGCCGGGGAACATCAGATGCGGATTGGTGTATTCGTGGTTGACGACCAGAAGGCCGTGCTCGGCCGAGCCGTCGATCGGAATATAGCCGACATAGTCGTTGTTGTAGCCGAACTGTCTTGCCTGGGCTTCGGCCGACTGCTTCAGCGGATCGAAGTCGGGGGAATCGGCAAACAGCGGATCGCCCCAGCGCAACAGCACGTCGGCGTCATAGCCGGGCGCGACATGGTGCTTGTCGTCGATGCCGGCTTCGAGCTCGTCGAACTTGAAGGCCGAAGCCTCAGCGGCGCGCGCCTCGTCGGCCGCAATCAGCGCCAGCGGGCTGACGGTGGCGGCGATGGCCGACACGGCCAGCGAACCCATGAGAAAGCCGCGGCGCGAGAAACGCGCGGCGATGATCTCGCCCATGGTGCTGTTGTCGGTCGGGTTGACCGGCGGGCCGTCATTTTCCTCGAGCTGGCTGGTCCGGAAACGGGTCTCAGGGGTCACGGTCATGAGTTTGTCCTCTGGCTTCTGAGTGGCTGGGGATTTTGACCTTTCGACCCCTAAAGCGCGCCGATCACATTTTCGTGACACTGCCGTGATAGAACCGCAATAGTTGTTTGCCGGCTCGCGGCGGCTTTTGCGACACCCGGCTTCAGTCCCTTGAGCGCCCGCGCTTCGCTGCGGTCAGCTTGACGGCATCGCCCGCTTCGGAAACAAGGGCTGGCCGGCGTGGCGACGGCGCTTCAAAAAAGGGACGGCAAGGTGAGTTTCTGGGGACTGGCGCAGCTCGGCATTTCGACCGTGATATTCCTGCTGGCGGCGACGGCGGCCAAGCAATGGGGGATGGCGCCGAGCTTGGCCAAGCTCCTTTTGACGCTGGCGCTCTACTCGGCCGGCAATCTGATCATGCTGAGACTGGTGCGCGAGTTCGGCATGTCGGTATCGTTCAGCCTGTCGGCGGTGATCCAGCTCGTCGCGGTCAATGTCGTGGCGCTCGCCTTCTTCGGCGAACGGCTCAATGCCTTGCAGGCGATCGGCATGGTGCTGGCGATCGCCGCGGTCGCGCTGATCACGCTCGGGCCCTATATGCAGCGGCTGTAGCTGGACCTGAGGGCTCGAATGAAATCGACCGCCAACGCGCTCCTCAACAAGTTGGAATTCCCGGTGCTGCTGGCCGGGCTGGTGATTGCCGGCGGGCTATGGGGCCTGGTGGAACTCATCGAACTGGCGCGCGCCACGACCCCGCACGCCTTCGACACGGAAATCTTGCTCGCCTTCCGCCATGCCGGGCAGCCGGACAGTCCGATCGGCCCGCTTTGGCTGGAGGGCGCGGTGCGCGATGTCACCGCGCTGGGCAGCACCGCTGTGCTGGTGCTGATCACGACGGCGACCATCCTCTATCTGCTCTTGATCCGCAGACCTTCGACAGCCCTGTTCATGTTCGCGGCCGTCGCCGGCGGGCAAGCGCTCTCCAGCCTGCTCAAGCTCGAGGTCGACCGGCCGCGGCCCGATCTCGTCTCGCATCTCGTCACCGAGACCTCGCTCTCATTCCCCAGCGGGCATGCCATGCTGTCGGCCGTGACCTATCTGACGCTAGGCTCGCTGGCGGCCCGCTTCCTGCCGGACCGGACGACCAAGGTCTTCGTGCTCGGCTTTGCTGTGCTCACCACCGTGCTGGTCGGCGCCAGCCGCGTCTATCTCGGCGTGCATTGGCCCTCCGACGTGCTTGCAGGCTGGTGCGCGGGCTTTGCCTGGGCCATGCTGTGCTGGCTTGCGGCGCGGCTGCTGCAGCGACGCAAAGTCGTCAAGGATAGCGAATAACCAATGTCTCATCCACATTAAATGATACTTGAAACATCACTATGATTGTATTATCCATTGATATCGCAGACTCAGACAAAGGTTCTGGCCGATGATCACTGCTGCGCAGATGCGCGCCGCAAGGGCGTTGGCCGGTATCGACCAGCGAACGCTTGCCGAGCGCGCCGGCGTTTCGCTTCCGACGATACAGCGTATGGAAGCGAGCGAGGGCGTCGTGCGAGGCGTCGTCGACACGCTGATGAAGGTCATCCATGCCCTCGATGAGGCCGGGGTGGAATTGATCGGCGAGAACCAGACCAGCGAACGCGGCGGCAGGGGCGTGCGCCTCAAGGCCACCGTGGCGCAGAACCCGCAGGGCTGAGCCGCAACCGTGTCCGTCTCGGGAACCGTTGCCGGTTTTCGGGCAGCGATGCGGCGTCGCAACGGTTTATCGCGACGGCGACCGCCGACATCCAGCCGACGATCCCGCCGCCCTGTGGAGCGGAAGCAGTTCATGGATCAGGCGCGGCGGGCAATTCACCACCAAGCACGGCCGACCTTCGCCGAGCTGTTTACACCAAAGCTGGTGACGGTGCTGCGCGAGGGCTACCACCTCAAGCAGCTGAGGGCCGATGTGATCGCCGGCCTGACGGTCGCCATCGTGGCGTTGCCGCTGTCGATGGCGATCGCGATCGCCTCGCATGTGGAGCCCGAGCGCGGACTGTTTACGGCGATCATCGGCGGTTTCATAGTCGGCGCGCTTGGCGGCAGCCGTTTCCAGATCGGCGGGCCCGCTGGCGCCTTCATCGTGGTCGTGGCCTCGACGGTCGACCGGCACGGTGTCGACGGGCTGATCCTGGCAATGCTCATGGCCGGCGTCTTCCTGCTCGCGGCCGGCTATTTGAGGCTCGGCGCCTATGTGAAGTTCATTCCGTATCCGGTGACGGTGGGTTTCACCGCGGGCATCGCCGTCATCATCCTGTCCAGCCAGTTGCACGACCTGTTCGGCCTGACGCTGCCGGGCAAGGAGCCAGGCGACCTGCTGCCGCGGCTTATCGCGCTCGGCAAGGCGGCCCGAACGGCAAACCCGGCGGCCATTGCGCTCGCCGCGCTGACGATAGGGATCATCGTGGCCATGAAGCGCTGGCGCCCTTCGTGGCCGGGCCTCCTGATCGCGGTGGCGGCGGCCTCGCTGGCGACGACGCTTCTCGGTCTTCCCGTAGAGACGATCGGAACGCAATTCGGTGGCATTCCGCGGATGTTGCCGGATCCGGCTCTTCCGGCGCTGGATGCGCAGAAGCTCGTCTCCGTGGTGCCCGACGCAATTTCCTTCGCTCTGCTCGGAGCAATCGAATCGCTGCTTTCCGCCGTGGTCGCGGACGGTATGACCGGACGACGGCACCGCTCCAACTGCGAACTGGTGGCACAGGGCATCGCTAATATCGGCTCGGCGCTGTTCGGCGGGATCTGCGTGACTGGACTGATCGCGCGCACGGCGACCAACATCCGCGCGGGCGCGCATGGACCGTTGTCGGGAATATTCCATTCCGCCTTCCTGCTGCTGTTCATGCTGGTGGCTGCGCCGCTTGCCAGCTACATCCCGCTGGCGGCGCTTGCCGGGGTGCTGGCCACGGTGGCCTGGAACATGGTGGAGAAGCCCGCCTTCCTGGCGCTGATCCGATCGTCCTGGGGCGACGCCCTGGTGCTTCTGGTTACCTTCGGACTCGTCATCTTCCGCGACCTCACTACCGGCATCGTGGTCGGCTTTGCGCTGGGCGCTCTGCTGTTCATCGGGCGGATGGCGCGTTCGGTCGAGGTGGAGGCACATGTCCCGCCGGTGACGGAGGACCGCGCCGACGCCGCAAATGGCGGGCGCGTTGCCTATGACCTCGCCGCCGCCACCGATCCGGATACCGTCATCTATCGCATATCGGGGGCGTTCTTCTTCGGCGCTGCGGCAACGATCGCGACCGTGCTGGACCGTATCGCCGACCAGCACAGGAACTTCATCCTCGATTGCTCGGCTGTGCCCTTCCTCGATTCGACCGCGGCAAACGTCATCGAAAGCACGGCGAACAACGCAAGGCGCGCCGGAGGACGCTTCATCATCGCGGGCGCCTCGTCGCAAGTCAGGCGCACCCTGATAAGCCATGGCGTCAAGCGGCCGCTGGTGACCTATGCAGCCTCGATCCGTGACGCGCGGGCGCAGCTGGGCGGAAAAGCGGAGACGGCGTAGGCGCCCTGCTCAAACGGTCGCTTCGATCGGCTCGGCAAGCTTGGGGCTGGCCCGTGCGGCGATCAGGCAGCCGGCGACGATGAGACATGCGCCCGCCAGCGTGGTCCAGGCCACCTTCTCGCCGAAGAAGAACCAGCCGAGCGCGATCGCCCAGATGAAGGCCGAGTATTCTGTCGGGATGAGATATTGCGCTTCGGCGCGGGCGTAGGACCAACTCATCAGGAACTGGCCGGCAAGCGACAGCATCGCAACGCCTGCCAAGGGGAGCCAAAGTTCTCTCGGCAGCGCGATCGCAAGCCAGGGCGCCGCGCAACCAAGGATGATCCCGACGAAGATATTCTGGAACAGCATGATCTCGACCGGCTTGGCCAGAAGTGCCTGTCGTCGAGCGAGGATCAGATTGTAACCGTAGAAGACCGTCGATACGAGCACGGCGACCGTACCCCAAAGCGCATCCTGCGAATGGCCTGCCTGCCCGAACTGGCCGGCCAGTATGATCAAGACGCCCGCGATGCCGGCCAGCGACGCCCACACCGCCTGCCGCCTTATGCGCTCGCCCAGCAGCAATGCGGCGAGGAAAAGTGCAAACAACGGCGCGACGAAGCTCAGGCCTATGGCTTCGGCGAGCGGCAGCCTGGCGAGACCCCAGAAGAACGAGACTAGGACGATGCCGACAATGACGGCGCGCAGCGCATGCAGACCGAGCACCGGGAGGGTCGGTTTCGAGCGCGGCCCCATCGACCAGGCCGCGCCCGCGACCACGATCGCGACCATGCTGCGCCATAGCACCGTATTGTAGACGCCGACCGCGATGACCAGCGACTTCATCGCCGCATCCATGCCCGACAGCAGGAAGATCGCCAGCGCGCAGACGAGCACCGGGATCGTCGGTGAAACGGCGCCGTTCAGGCTGGATGTGTTCACGGCTTTGCTCACATGAGGGTTGCCGCCGAATAGTCCGGAGCGGGTGGCGAAACCAGATGGCAGCCGCACCGACATGGCGGTCCAATATCGAGCGGCGAGGCGAAAAGCTCGCCTCATCGCTGAGTGCCGAGATGCGAAACGCTGTCCCGCCGGCGTTGCAATGCTCTCCGCCACGACATGCTCAATCCAGTGACAGCCCCACGACCTCGCCCTCGCCCATCAGCGGCACGAAGATCCTTTCGCCGTCCGTGCCGATATCGGCGCTGCCCGGCTTGAAGGTCGCTACCACCGTCGACGCGCCGCCGGGCTTGTAGCCGTAGAGCGTGCCGGTCATGTAGGCGGTGGCGTAGATGGTGTCGCCAATGGCGATGACGCCATCGAGATCGGCGAATTTTTGGGCGCCGGGCAGCGGCGTGACCTTCTTTGTGGCAAGGTCGACGGACAGCAGGCCGCCGGGCTCGGCGGTGCTGAAATCGGTCCTGTTGATGTCCTTGCCCCAGGACGCGACGATCAACCTGCCGCCATTGGCGAACACGCCGTTCGGCGAAGCGAGCAGCGCATCCTTGACGAACAGTTCCGGCCTGTCGCCGTCGATGCGGTAGATCGTGTCGGCCTGCATGTCGCTGACATAGACCTTGCCGGCACTGTCGGCGGTCATGTCGTTGAGAAAAACGGCGCCGGGCACATCGATGGTCTCGACCAGTCTGCCGCTGGCGAGATCGACGACGCGCACCTTGGTGATGTCGGCGGCGTAGAGCTTGCCGCCGGCGATAGCCATGCCCTTGGGCGCGTCCATGCCGTCCACCCAGCGGCGAGAGACGACCTTGCCGTCCATCGACAAGAGCGACAAATAGCCATTGCCGTCCGCCGCGCCGGGATTGCCGACGATGTTGGAGACGACGATGCGGTTGTGGGCGGCATCGACAAGCGCGGATTCCGGCTGCTCGAAGCCGGTGGCCCGCCAGAGCTCGCCGGCCTGCACGGCGGACACGGAGATGGCGGCGAAGACGGTTGAAGCGATGAGGTGTTTCATGGGTGCTCTCCGGTGATGACGGCAGAGAGCTAGGATTTTCGATACTTTCCTGGAAGCCGGAACGAGACTAGTATCGCAGTTCAATACGAATTCGCGCGAATGAGGCGCAGTCCATGAACGGTCCGATCTTCGAGGCGCTGAAACGGACGCTGAAGGCCAAGGGCCTGACCTACCGGACGCTGGCCGAGCGCATGGGCGTTTCCGAGCCGACGGTGAAGCGCATCTTCCATGAGAAGAACTGCAAGCTCGACCGGCTGATGGAGATCTGCGCCGCGGCCGATGTCGAGCTGGAGAACGTGCTCGGCGCGATGAACCGCGGGCCGGGTCCGGCCAACCGCGTCGCGCCGGAGATCGAGCGCCGGCTGGCGGCGCGGCCGGCGCTGCTCTTCGTCTTCGTCATGCTGTCGGAGAAGTTCACGCCCGAAGGCATCATGCGCTCGCAAGGCCTGAGCGAAGCTTCGATGTTCCTCTACCTGCGCGACCTCGAGGAGCTCGGGCTGGTGGCGCTGGGGCGCGGCCTGTCGGCAAGGCTACTGATCGACGCGCCGATCCAGTGGGATTTCGAGGGGCCGCTGAAGCCGCATTTCGAGATGACCAACAAGAACTTTATCGGCTGGGCGATCGGCCATATGGAGCAGGCCGCGACCTTCATCAGCTTTTCCAGGCGCATGCGGCCGGAAACGGCCGAGATGCTGCGCCGCGAGGCCGAGGAGCTCGCCGAACGCGCCAGGCTGCTTGCCCATCACGACCAGCACACCACGCCCGAGGACCAGCTCACCGGCTACAAATGGACCTTCGCCTTCGGCGCGACGCCGTTTCCGGCGATCATGCCGATCGGGCCGCATCCGAGGGATGCGGGCGCCAGGGCGGCGAAGGAGAAACGAGCGCTGCCGGCGTAGCGCCTTCACCTTCTCCCCTTGTGGGAGAAGGTGTCGCCGAAGGCGACGGATGAGGGGTGTTCCAGGGAATGAGACATCAGCGACTAACGAGCGTGTTGGCCAAGCTGGGCCACCCCTCATCCGTCTCGGCGCTCCGCGCCGATCCACCTTCTCCCACAAGGGGAGAAGGAGACACGCCGCGCTAAGCCGCCTTTGCTTCTTCCTGGGGTCCGGCGAGATCATCGCGCGCCTTGCGGGCCAATCTCCTGGCCGAGCGCTTGGGGCTGTCGCCGAACAGCTCGGCGGCATCGGCGAGGCAGGCCTTGGCCAGGCTCTTTTCGGCACGCTTCAGCAGCTTGCGCAGAAGCTTCGTCTCGTCGGCGGGGCCGAGCGGCTCGCCTTCGGCGTCGAGCAGGGCGCAGATGACGAAGACGTCGTGCAATTCGCCGAGCTGCTCGCCGAGCCTGTCGACCGCCTTGCGGCGCGCCTTGATCGGCGTCGGCCACAGGCGGCCGAGCAGCGACAGATGCATGGCGTGGGTCTTTGCCGCCTTGCGCAGGTCGTGAAAATCGTCGGCCGCGCCGCGTGATTCCGCCTTGTCCAGCGCCTTCTTCGCCCGCCGCAAGGTGGCGCGGGCGCCGTCGGCCAGTATATCGGCCGCCTGCTCCGGCTGGTCGGGCAAAGTCAGCCTGTCGATGCGCTCCAGGCCTTCCCGGCATGCGGCGATCCCCGCATTGATGGCCGCGTCGAGGCTCGGACCGGCGTGGAGCTCGTGCTGGCGCAGCACCAGCCGCTCGCGCACGGGGTCGAGACCGCCGCCTGCCGATTGTTCCGGAAAGGCATCGGCCAAGCGGTCGACGGTCTCGATCAAGGCGGTCGCCTCGCGCGGGCCGGCCAGCAGCGCCGACACCTGCTTATAACACTCGTTCTCGGTCTGGCAGAACGGTTCGTCTCCGGAACGAACCAGGCGCAGCAAGGCGCGCACGCTTTTCAGCCGCTTGCGACATTTGTGCAGTCCCTGCTCCGGTTTCTCGCGCGCCATCTCGAGATGAGCGACTGCCTTGCCGATCTCGTCGGCCAATATGCGCCTGACCTCGCCGGTCAGCGGCAAGCGCGGATCGATGCGGAAGCTCATGCGGCGATCTCCGGAATCCCCCCGAGGGCCAGCGACGCGTTGTAAAACCTCGACTCGCCGGTGACCTCGCGACCGAGCCAGTCGGGCAGCATTTCGTCAGATACGTCCTCCGGCGTCTCCAACTCCGCGATCACCAGCCCCGCGAGCTTGCCGCCGAAAACATCGACTTCATAGAGATAGCCGCGGTGTCTAACATGGTGGCGTGTCTTCTCGATGACACGTCCAACGGCGAACGCCATCAATTCCTCGGCCTCGGCAAGCGGGATCGAATATTCGAATTCGTCGCGCTCGCGCGCCCTGTCGCCGAACTTCAGCGTCAGCTTGGCGGAGCGCCCGTCGCTGATGCGCACCCGCACCGTGCGGCCGGGCTGCGCGGCGACATAGAATTGACGAATGCGGATTTCCGCCTCGACCTCACCGCGCCAGGCGGGACTGGAGACCAGGAATTTGCGCTCGACTTCCTTGCTCATGGCCGGGCACTAAAGCCTGTGAGGGCCAGGAAGGCAAGCCGAGTCGAGCCCAAATTTGACTTTAATCAATCGATTGATTAAAGTGTAGGTATGAACAAACGATCAATCGCAAGAAGGCCGCAGCGCGAGGTCGGCACCGCCGATCAAACGCGCGCGGCGCTTGTCCACGCGGCGCTCAGGCTGTTCGGGCGAAAGGGTTTCGACGGCACCTCGACGCGGGAGATCGCGGCCGAGGCCAAGGCCAATATCGGTTCCATCGCCTATCATTTCGGCGGCAAGGAGGGCCTGCGCGCCGCCGCCGCCGACTTCATCGTCGACACCATCCAGGGAATTGCCGGCCAGGCGCTGGGCGGCGTGCAAGCAACGGCTCCCCTGGACCCGGAAGCAGCCCGGGCGCAGCTTTTCGCGGCGCTCGAGCGGATGGTGGGTTTCATCGTGGCCAGTCCGCAGGCCGGCGAGATCGTACAATTCGTACTTCGCGAGCTCTCGCATCCGACGGCCGCGCTCGACCGCATCTATGCCGGCGTGTTCGAGCCGACGCACCGGCGGCTGTGCCAGGTCTGGGAACAGGCGACCGGCGAGCCGGCCGAGAGCGAAGCGACCAAGCTCACCGTCTTCACCATGATCGGCCAGGTCATCTATTTCCGCATCGGCCGCGAGGCGGTGATGCGCCGGATGGGCTGGCGCGACATCGGCAATGAAGAGGCCGCCAAGGTGGTGGCGGTCGCAACCGACAATCTCAGGGCAATGCTGGCCGCGCGGGGGGCCGCCGCCGGCAAGAAGGGCAAATCATGAGCTTTCTCTGTTCGCTGCCGCTCGCGGCCCAATTGTTCGGCGCCTGCGCGCCGGCCGCACCTTTGGCCGTCGGCTATGTCGAAGGCGAATATGTGCTGATGGCGCCGATCGAAGTGGCCCAGGTGGCGACGGTGACGGTTCGGCGCGGCGACCGCGTTGAGAACGGCACGGCGGTGGCGACGCTGGAAGACGCCGACGCCAAGATCGAGGTTGCGCAGGCTAAAGCCGCGCTTGCGCAGGCGCAGGCGCAGCTTGCCGACCTTCAGGTCGGCAAGCGCCCCGAGGAAATCGCCGTGCTCAAGGCCGAGGTCGACATGGCCAAAGCCCAGGCGGCCGACGCCAAGCGCAAATACGACCGCGCCAGCGACCTCTACAAGCGCGGCACCGGCACCCAGGCCGACTACGACACCGCCTCGGCTTCGCTGGAGACCGCCAACGCCCAGGTCGGCCAGGCGGAAGCCAATCTCGCCGTCGGCAATCTGCCGGCGCGGGCCGAGACCATCAAGGCCGCCGACAACCAGGTCAAGCAGGCGCGGTCGACCCTGGAGCAGGCCGAGTGGCGGCTGTCGAAGCGGGTGCTGGCGGCGCCCTCGCCTGGCCGCGTCAACGACGTCATCCGCAATCCAGGCGACACAGCCGGGCCGACCGCGCCGGTGATCTCGATGCTGCCGGACGGCGCCGTGAAGCTCAGCGTCTATGTGCCCGAAAGCGCGTTCTCGGCGGTCAAGGTCGGCACCGAGCTCAACGTCCGTTGCGACGGCTGCGGGACGGGACTGAAGGCACGCGTCAGCTATGTCTCGCCCGACCCCGAATTCACGCCGCCGGTGATCTACTCGCTGGAGAACCGGCAGAAGCTGGTCTATCTCGTCGAGGCGCGGCCGGAGGGTGATGCGGGACCGCTGCAGCCCGGCCAGATCGTCGATGTCGATCTTGCGGATCTCGGGCAATGAACGCCATCGACGTTCGCGGCCTGGTCAAGCGCTTCGGCGACAAGACCGTCGTCGACCATGTGACGATGACGGTCGCCGAAGGCGAGATCGTCGGCTTCCTCGGGCCGAACGGCTCAGGCAAGACGACGACCATCCGTATCATGTGCGGGCTTTTGACGCCGGACGAAGGCGACGGCACGGTGCTGGGCTTCGACATCCGCACCGACGCGCTCAAGATCAAGCGCGAAGTCGGCTACATGACGCAGAAATTCTCATTCTACGAGGATCTGACGATCGGCGAGAACCTCGAATTCGTGGCGCGGCTCTACCGGCTGAGGCCGGTCGAGGAGTATGTCTCGCGCACGCTTCAGGATCTCGGCCTGGCCAGCCGCCGCAACCAGTTGGCCGGCACGCTTTCCGGCGGCTGGAAGCAGCGGCTGGCGCTGGCCGCCTGCATCATGCACGAGCCGAAGCTGCTGCTGCTCGACGAGCCGACGGCCGGCGTCGATCCGAAGGCGCGGCGCGAGTTTTGGGACGAGATCCATCGCCTCGCCGGCGGCGGGCTGACCGTGCTCGTCTCCACCCACTACATGGATGAGGCCGAGCGCTGCCACCGCATCAGCTACATCTCCTACGGCAAGATGCTCGCCACCGGCACCGTGGACGAGGTGGTGAAGAATGCCGGGCTGACCACTTTCGTCTTGCAGGGGCCGCGGCTCGACCAGGTGGCCGAGGCGCTGCAAGGCAGGCCCGGCGTCGACCAGGTGGCGCCGTTCGGCGCGACGCTGCATGTCGTCGGCTCCGACAAGGCGGCGCTCGAAAAGGCGCTGGCCGACGTCGAGAAGGAACACAAGGGCGTCACCGTGAAGCCAGGCGAGACCAGCCTCGAGGATGTGTTCATCCAGTTCATGGCCGGCTCGAAGGACAATATGGCATGAAAGCGGTCTTCTCCTTCGCCAGGCTGGGCGCGCTGCTCATCAAGGAATTCATCCAGATGCGGCGCGACCGCATCACCTTCGCCATGATGCTGGGGGTGCCGCTGATCCAGCTGGTGCTGTTCGGCTATGCGATCAACAACGACCCGAAGAGCCTGCCGGCCGCGCTGGTGGCGACCAGCAGCGACCCTTACACGCGGGCGATGGTCTCGGCGCTGCAGACCACCGGCTACTACCGCTTCGACCATGTCGCGCAAAGTGCGGCGGAAGCCGAGTTCCTGATGGCGCGCGGCGACGTCTCCTTCGTCGTCACCATCCCCGCCGATTTCGCCCGCCGCGTCGAGCGCGGCGACAACCCGCAGATCCTGATCGAGGCCGACGCCACCGACCCGGCGGTGGCCAGCGGCGCGATCTCGACGCTGAGCACTGTGGCCGGCCAGGCGCTGCTCAGGGCACAGGGCACTGAGGAAACGGCCAAGGAGGCGGCGCGCGGCCAGCTCGATGTCGTCGTGCACCGGCGCTACAATCCCGAGGGCATATCGCAATACAACATCGTTCCCGGCCTGCTCGGCGTCATCCTGCAGATGACGATGGTGATGATGACCTCGATCGCGCTGACGCGCGAGACCGAGCGCGGCACGATGGAAAACCTGCTGGCCATGCCGTCGAGCCCGCTCGAGATCATGATGGGCAAGGTGCTGCCCTACCTGGTGGTGGGCGCAGTGCAGGTGGTGGTGGTGCTGGCGGCAGCGAAGCTTCTGTTTGCCATTCCCTTCATGGGGTCGCTGTCGCTGCTGCTGTCGACCGTGCTGGTGTTCGTGCTGTCGCTGGTGCTGCTCGGCTACACGATCTCGACGATCGCGCGCACGCAGATGCAGGCGCTGCAGCTCACCTTCTTCTTCTTCCTGCCCTCGATCATGCTGTCGGGCTTCATGTTCCCCTATCGCGGCATGCCGGGCTGGGCGCAGACCTTTGGCGAGATCTTCCCGCTGACCCATTTTCTGCGCATCACCCGCGCCGTCATGCTGAAAGGGGCGGAGCTGCCGGCGGTGGCGACGGAAGTCGGCTGGCTGGTCGTGTTCGTGGCATTGTTTGCCGGGGTAGCGCTGGTGCGCTTCAGGCGAACGCTGGATTGAGATCACGGAAAATCTTGCGCACAAAAGCCTAAGGCTGGCGGGACAGCGGGGGGCGCGAAGGATCACAACGATTCTCGCGTGCAGGCCGCGCCTCTAAGCCGCCGCCATGATCTCCGCATAGGTGCCGAAATCGACATTGCCGCCGGAGAGCACCACGGCAACGCATTTGCCGGCAAGGTCGATCTCGCCGGATGAGAGCGCGGCAAACGCGACGCAGCCGCCGGGCTCGACCACCAGCTTGAGATGGGCCATGGCGTCGCGCATCGCCTGGGCGGCCGCCTTGTCGGAGACGGCGATGGCGCCGGCGAGATTCCGGCGGTTGATCTCGAAGGTGATGGCGCCCGGCTCGGCGGTGAGCAGCGCATCGCAGATCGAGCTGTGGCCGGGCTCGTTCGCGACCCGCTCGCCCTTGGCCAGCGAGCGGCGCGTGTCGTCGAAATGCTCCGGCTCGACCGCCCAAACTTGCGTGCTCGGCGAAGCGTCCTTGACCGCGACGGAAATGCCGCTCGACAGGCCGCCGCCGCCGCAAGGAACGACGACGGCGTCGAGCGCTGCGCCAAGCGCTTTCGCCTGCTTGATCAGTTCCAGGCCGATCGTGCCCTGGCCGGCGATGATCGCCGGATCGTCGAAGGGCGGCACCAGCGCCATGCCCTTTTCGATATAGGGGCGAACGACCGTCATGCGGTCGTCCTTGTAGCGATCGAACGGGACCACTTCGGCGCCCATCTTGCGGACATTGCCAACCTTGAGCGCCGGCGCATCGGCCGGCATGGCGATCACCGCCTTGGCGCCGAACATGGCGGCCGAGGCCGCCACGCCTTGCGCGTGGTTGCCGGACGAGAAGGCGACGACGCCCCGGCCGCGCTCTTCCTCGCTCAGGGTAGACAGCTTGTTATAGGCGCCGCGAATCTTGAAGGAGCCGGTTCGCTGCAGCGTCTCGGGCTTGAACAGAATGCGGCCGCCATAGCGCTCGTTGAGCTCGGGCGATTCGATGAGCGGCGTTTCGACGATCAGGCCGGAAAGCCGGTCGGCGGCGGCGCGGATGTCGGAGATGCCGGGCAGGGTGAGCATGATGGGCCTCGCGGGATGAGCACCGTCATGGTGCACGCAAACCGAGGCGTCGCGCCAACGAAAAAATGTGATGGAGACAAGGTTTTGGAAGATGCGCCAGCGGCTGTCACCTTCGTCATTCCAGGGCGGAGCAAGGAGCGGAGCGACGCGCGCAGACCCTGGAATCCATGCCGTAACGTCCGTGACGCGCGAAAGCGGACCAGAATTGGGTCGCTTTTTACAGCGAATTTGGAACGATTGTTCTGCACCGCCGCATTCTACGGCAGAAGTCACGGCATGGATCCTCGGGTCAAGCCCGAGGATGACGAAAGCGCAGATTCACCCCAGCAGCGTCTTCGTCCTTTTGCTGCCGCCCAGCTTGCGCCAGGAGTTGAAGCGGTGGGTGGCGGCGGCGAAGGATATCTTCATCTGCTGCGAAACCGTGTAGCGCGACTTGCCTTCGTCGAACATGCGGTAGCAGCACTCGGCGCCTTCCTCGGTCAGCTTGCCGTCCGGCGTCTTGTTGTGCGGGTTGGCCGGGTCGAATTTATCGAGCTGTTCCTCGACAAGACCCTTCAGGCGCTGCAGGTCGGCCTCGATGCTGGCGATGAGATCGAGAACCGGCTTGGCGTCAAATGCGTGCGGGGGCTTCTTGTCCGTCATGCCGGGCGTCCTTCAATTTCGGTGGCGGTCAGTTATATAGGCAAACATTCGGCAATAATGAAGGGTTTGGCCTCGCGCGATCAGCGTTCGCGCGCCCGCAGCCCGCGCCGTTGGCAATTGACCTTCAACTGCCAAGATCATAGTTTAGAACAATTCTAAACTAGAGTGATCCCATCATGCTTTCCCGTGTTTTCGGCTTCGGCCGCCGTTCCTTCGATTCGCTTTCGGAGCAGGAGATCCTGGCGCTGGCGATCTCCTCCGAGGAGGATGACGGACGCATCTACCGCGCTTATGCCGATGGCCTGGCGCAGGACTTTCCGCAATCGGCAAAAGTTTTCGAGGCGATGGCCGAGGAAGAGGACGGCCATCGCGATTCGCTCATCGAGCTTCACCGCAAGCGCTTCGGCGAGCGCATCCCGCTGATCCGACGCGAGCATGTGAAAGGCTATTTCGAGCGCAAGCCGGACTGGCTGGTGAGGCCGCTCGGCATCGAGCATGTGCGGCGGCAGGCCGAGGAAATGGAGCGGCAGGCCTATCGCTTCTATGTCGAGGCGGCCAAGCGCACCACCGATGCCTCGACGCGCAAGCTGCTCAATGACCTCGCCGCGGCCGAGCAGGGTCATGAAAGCTCGGCCCATGAATTGGAACAGCAGCATGTGCCGGGAACCGTCAAGGTGGAGGAGGCGACGGCCGAGCAGCGCCAGTTCATCCTCACCTATGTGCAGCCCGGGCTGGCCGGGCTGATGGACGGCTCTGTGTCGACGCTGGCGCCGATCTTCGCCGCGGCGTTCGCCACGCACGACACCTGGCAGACGCTCCTGGTCGGCCTCGCCGCCTCGATCGGCGCCGGCATCTCGATGGGTTTCACCGAGGTCGCCTCCGACGACGGCAAGCTGTCGGGGCGCGGCTCGCCGCTCAAGCGCGGGCTGACCGTCGGCCTGATGACTTCGCTGGGCGGTCTCGGCCACGCGCTGCCCTATCTGATCCCGCATTTCTGGACGGCCACTGCCGTGGCGGCCGTGGTGGTGTTCTTCGAGCTCTGGGCGATTGCTTTCGTTCAGAACCGCTACATGCAGACCCCCTTCTGGCGCGCCGCCTTCCAGGTGGTGCTGGGCGGCGCGCTGGTGTTCGGGGCGGGCGTGCTGATCGGCAATGCGTAGCGCCGGCGCTCCCCTTCTCCCCTTGTGGGAGAAGGTGTCGCCGAAGGCGACGGATGAGGGGTGCTCCAGGGAAAGCAAGCGTCTCACTCCGCTGGACCACCCCTCATCCGTCTCGGCGCTTGCGCGCCGATCCCCCTTCTCCCACAAGGGGAGAAGGGGGAGCCTACCCGTTCACCTCGCGGCTATCCTGCGGCGCCTCGGCCCTTTCCTCCATCCCATAGTCGCGCATGACATGGGCGATGCGCAGACGGTAGCCGGCAAAGATGCCGCCGCGCCCGGCTTTCTGCGCCTGCCGGTGCTCCTCGGTGTTGCGCCAGGCTTTCACCGCTTCCTCGTCGCGCCAGAAGGACAGCGACAGCACCCGCCTGGGATCGGTCAGGCTCTGGAAGCGCTCGACCGAGATGAAGCCGTCGATGCTCTCGAGCAGCGGCTTAAGCTCGGCGGCGATGCCGAGATAGGCATCGCGCTTGCCTTCCGCCGGCTCCACCTCGAAGATGACAGCGATCATGTCTCGACCCCTTCCTTGACAACCACGTCGGTACGAAAGACCTGTCTCGGCCCATGCGGCCCGGACACCAGCTTCAGGAAGACGCGGTCCTCCTTCAAGATGAATTTCTCGCGCCGCGCGAATTCGTAATTTGCCTTGCCCGCCGGGTCGGCGGCAAGCCGGGCGCGATAGGCCTCATAGGCCGCGAGGCTCTCGATGTTGTAGACGGCGTAAGCGGTGGTGGCCGAGCCTTCATGCGGGGCGTAATAGCCGATCAGGTCGGCGCCGCAGCGCGGAATGGCCTGGCCCCAGGCCCGTGCATATTGCTCGAACGCCGCCTTGCCGAACGGGTCGATCTCGTAGCGGATAAAGCAGGTGATGGTCATGCCGGTCTCCTCGTCGGCTGGTTTTGGACGACGACGGTTCGACCGCGGTCGAAACATCGCTTGCGCCTTTGTGCTAGGCATTCTCCTGCCAGGAGAGTTTGCCGCGCTGCTTGAGCCGACCGCAGAATAGTGCTTCCCTGACAGGAATGCTTCGATGAGGATCGAACCATGCGTGAAGGACCCGACATCGCCCGCATCGCCAGCCTGGTCGGCGACCCGGCCCGCGCCAACATGCTGAACGCCCTGATGGGCGGTACGGCGCTGACGGCGTCGGAACTGGCGCTGGAAGCCGGCGTGTCGCTGCCCACCGCTTCCTCGCATCTGTCGAAGCTGATGGATGGCGGCCTGCTGACCTTGGCCAGCCAGGGCCGACACCGCTATTACGGTCTCGCCGGCGCGCAGGTGGCCGGCATGATCGAGGCGATCATCGGCGTCGCCGAAGCGGTCGGCCCGAAGCGCGTGCGGCCGGGACCGCGCGACGCGGCCATGCGCGTGGCGCGAGTCTGCTACGATCACCTGGCCGGCGAGCAGGCGGTTACGATGCTCGACCGGCTGCTCGACAGGAAGCTTTTGCTGCGCGACGACAACCAGATCAGGCTCTCGCCATCCGGCGCCTCGCATTTTTCCGCGCTCGGTATCGAGACCGGTGTCAAGGCGCGGCGGCCGGTTTGCCGCGCCTGCCTCGACTGGAGCGTGCGGCGATCGCACCTCGCCGGCACGCTTGGTGCGGCCATCCTCGACAAGATCATCGCCGAGAAATGGGCGCGACGCGAGAAGGACAGCCGCGCCGTGGTGTTCTCGCCGACGGGCAAGCAGGAGTTTGAGCGGGTGTTTCTGGCGTAGGGTCACGCGCAAGCGATACCTTCGCAATGTCGGCGCGAGGCGCCCCCCTCTGGCCTGCCGGCCATCTCCCTCTCAAGGGGGGAGATTGGCAGTTCTGGCGCTCCGCCATTCTTGCAACGTTGGAGATTGGCGAAACCGGCTGAGCGATTAATCTCCCCCTCGAGGGGGAGATGGCCGGCAGGCCAGAGGGGGGCGCGAAGGATCGCGGCTTTGCCGGCTCTGCCGTCCACGCAAACCTACCCCCGCTTCAGTGGCTTCCCCAGCTTGAAGAACTCCTTCCACGGATCGGCCTTCTTCAGCTGTGCCAGCGTGGAAGCATCCCCAAGCGGGAACGCATTCGGCGCCAGGCCCTTCTTTATCTCCGGCCAGGTCGCCGGCATCGATATCGTCGCGCCCTTCTTGGCGCGCGAGGAATAGGGCGCGACGGTGGTCGAGCCCCTGCCGTTGCGCAGATAGTCGACGAAGATCTTGCCGGCGCGCGCCTTCTTCGACAGCGTCGCCGTGTAGCGGTCGGGCGCGGCCTGCTCGAGCGCGCGGGCGAAATCATGGGCGAAATCCTTGACCTCGTCCCACTCCGCCGACGGCTTCAGCGGCACCAACACGTGATAGCCCTTGCCGCCTGAGGTCTTGACCAGGTTCGGCAGCGACAGCTCGTTGAGCTGCTCGTGGATGTCGAGCGCGGCCTCGCGCACGCGGCCGACATCGACGCCTTCGTCAGGATCGAGATCGAAGATGATCTGGTCCGGCTTTTCCAGCTTATCGATCGTCGAGCCCCAGATATGCACCTCGACCACGCCGTACTGGACAAGCGCCGCCAGCCCGTCGAAATCCTTGATGAACAGTATCTCCTCGCCGTCGGTCGGATCGTTCATCCTGGCGATCTTGTCGCTCATGCCGGGCGAGGCGTGTTTCTGGAAGAAGCGCTGGCCGTGGATGCCGTCCGGTGCCCGCACCAGGCTCAGCGGCCGGTTGACGACGAATTCTGCCATGCGCGGCCAGACCAGCGCGTAATGATCGAGCAGGTCCCGCTTGGAAACCTTTTCGTCGGGCCATAGCAGCTTGTCGGGATGCGAGAGCTTGATCGAGGTCTTCGCCGTTCCGGCCGAGGGTTTCGGCGCGGTCTTTGCACCCGGCTTCGCCCCGGTTTCGGCCTTCTTCGGCTGTTCCTGCACGACTTCCTCCGCCGGCTTGTCCTCGCGCAACCCCTGGAACGAGGCGTGCCGGATTATACGGTCGGAAGTCCAGCTGCGGAACTCCACCTCGCCGACAAGTTCCGGCTTGACGAAGGTGAGGCCCTTGCCCTTGGGCACGGCGGCCGAGAACGGCGAGGCCGTCGCCTTGAGGCCGTCGAGCTTCTTCTTCAAATCCGTCATCACCTTGCCGGAAAAGCCGGTGCCGACACGGCCGGCATAGTGCAGCTTGCCGCCTTCGTTGAAGCCGACCAGCAGCGAGCGCAGGCCGCGCCCGGTCTTGTCCGAGGGCAGATAGCCGCCGATGACGAATTCCTGGCGCAGCGTGCATTTGGATTTGATCCAGGAGAGCCCCCGCCCACTGCGGTAGGGCGCGTCGGCGCGTTTCGACACCACGCCTTCCAGGCCCATGCGGCAGACATGCTGCAGCATGACCTTGCCCGGCTCGTGGAAATGGTCGCTGAAGCGCAGCGCCGAATGGTCGGGCTGCTGGCCCAGCAGCTCTGCCAACGCCTGCTTGCGTTCGACCAAGGGCTCGGGGCGCAGGTCCCTGCCGTCGAGCCGCATCAGATCGAAGACATAGTAGACGAAGCGGTCGGCGCGTCGGGCCGACAGGTCCGCCTGCAGCAACGGGAAGGATGACACGCCGCTGTCGGCCAAAACCACGATCTCGCCGTCGATGATGGCGTCGCGGCATTTCAGCCTGGCAAGCGCAGCGGTGACAGGACCATCGAATTTGTCCGTCCAGTCGAGACCGGCGCGGGTGAGCAGCCTGACCTCGCTGCCGGCGATCTGCGCCTGCATGCGGTAGCCGTCGAATTTGACTTCATGCAGCCAGTCCTCGCCGGCGGGCGCATCCTTTTCCAGCGTCGCCAGCTGCGGCTCGATGAATTCGAGACGCTTGCCAGGCCCGGCCTTGGTCTTGGCGGCAGCCGGCCTGTTGGATTGCCAGACTTTCGGTGTCTGCCCCCTGGCGGTCTTGCCTTCGCCCACCTCCTCGATGGTCAGGCCCGACTTCACCGATTTCGGTTCCTCCTCGAGAACATCCTCGCCGGGCCGGGCGGCGGCATCGTCGGATTTGATCAGCAGCCAGTTGTCGCGCTTCTCGCCCGGGCGGGGCCGCAGCCTGACCAGATGCCAGCGGCCGTTGAGCTTGTGGCCCTCGAGCTCGAAGTCGATATGGCCCTTCTTCATGCCCTTGGCCGGATCGCCATCCGGCGTCCACTTGCCTTCGTCCCAGACGATCACGGAGCCGCCGCCATATTGGCCCTTCGGAATGGTGCCTTCGAAGGACGCGTAGTCGATCGGGTGATCCTCGACATGCACGGCCAGCCGCTTCTCATGCGGATCGAGGCTCGGGCCGCGCGTCACCGCCCAGCTCCACAAGACGCCGTCATGCTCAAGCCGGAAATCATAATGGAGCCGCGTGGCGGCATGCTTCTGGACGACGAAGATGCCGCCGCCTTGCTTTTGCCTGCCGACCTTGCCGGCCGGCTCGGCGGTCTTCTTGAAGTCGCGCTTGGCGTGATACTGCTCGAGGCCGGCCATGCCGCCATCCTCCTATGCGGATTTGCGTTTTGGCGCGGCCTTGCTCTTGCTTTTCCCGGCCGCCGCTTTCGATGTGGCCTTGCCGGCTTTGCCGCCGCCTTCCGCGTTCAGGCTCTTCTTCAACGCATCGAACAGGTTGACCACATTGGACGGCTTTGGCTGCGCCTTGGCCTTGGGCGCCTTCTTGCCCGCCTTTTTGGCGCGGATCAGCTCAAGCAGCGCCTCCTCGTAGCGGTCGTCGAATTTCGACGGGTCGAACTTCGTCTTCTTGCCGTCGATGATGTGCTGGGCCAGGTCGATCATCTCCTTGTCGGTCTTCGCCGCCGCGATGTCCTCGAACACCGTCGCCGGCCGGCGCACCGTGTCGTCGTAGCGCAAGGTGGTCAGCACCATGCCCTTGCCGAGCGGCTCGATCGCCACCGGCCGCTCGCGCCGATAAAGCACGATGCGCGCAAGCCCCGCCATCTTCCTGGCCGCCATCGCGTCGCGGATGACGGCGAAGGCTTCTTGCGACACCTCGTCCGCCGGGGAAACATAGTAGGGCGTGTCGAGGTAGATCTGCTCGATCGAGGATTTCTCGACGAAGCCGTCGAGGCTCATCGTGTGCGAGGATTCGATCTGCACCGCCTCGATCTCGTCCTCCTCGATATGGACGAAGTCGCCGTCGCTCACCTCATAGCCCTTGACCTCGTCGCCCTCTTCAAGCGGCTTGCCGGTGCCCGCATCGACATAGATGCGCTTGACGGTGTTGCCGGTCTTGCGGTTGAGGATGCGGAAAGAGACCTTCTCGGCCTGGGTCACGACGTTGGTGAGCTCGATGGCGCATGTGACCAGCGACAGTTTGAGATAGCCCTTCCAAGCCGGGCGTGGTGCCATTGCGAACTCCTGCGCGATGCGGTTTCAATCGCAACGGACAGGGGTTCGCTTGGGTTCCGGGAGGGCTGGCCACGCGGCCTGCTATTCGGCGGCCTGCAGGTTGACCTTGCTTTCCGCGATCTCGGTGAGCTTGCGGTCCGTCGCCTCTTCTTCCTTGAGGTTCTTGGCCAGCACGTTGGCGCAGTCGCTGCGGCCGAGCTGCTTGGCCCAGGCGATCAGCGTGCCGTAGCGCGTTATCTCATAGTGCTCGACGGCCTGGGCGGAGGCGATCAGCGCAGCGTCCAGAACCTCCTTGTCGTCGACATCGCCGCTGACTTCGTCAGCCTCCGCGAGGATGCCGTCGATGGCCGGGCAATTGACGGTCTTGGCCTTGACGCCGTGCAGCTCGAACACCTGCTCGACCCGCTCGATGTGACCCTTGGTCTGCGCGAGATGCTTCTCGAAGCCGCCCTTCAATTGCGGATCGGTCGCCTTGTCGATCATCTTCGGCAGCGATTTCTCGATCTGCTTCTCGGCATAATAGATGTCGCGCAGCGTGTGGATGAAGAGGTCGTCCAGCGTCTTGATGTCTTTCGAAAAGAAGCCCATGGCGGTTGCCTTTCCATGTTTCGCATTGTCGGGAAGTTGCGCGGCAGAGGGCCGCCAACACGGCCGGTTCGCCCCCGGCCTTGAGGGGTCAACGTCGTGTTCCGGGACAGGTTCCTGCCCGACCAGGCGCACGAAAGGAAATTCCCTGTCACCAGCCGGACGTGAAACAGATGCGCGCGCAAGCGACATCGGAACGAAACATATGTGATGCAAAAGTCACACGGAGCGGAATCGCGACGAAAGGCGCCGAAAGACCCCGAATCAGCCGCAATCCCGCCACGAAGCAACGTGTTTCGGACCAGAAATTAACATCACGTTCACCGACTATTCACGCCTCGACGCTATGCTCTCGAACAATTCGGACGGGACATCCGAAAGCGGGACAGGGACCAGGTAAAATGAACTTCTGGAATCACATCGCCGGCTATGCCGCAGCCATTCGCGAATTCGTCGCGCCGACCTATCGGCCGGAGCGCTATTACATGCGCGGCCCAGGGCCGGCCTGCGCGCGCCGCGGCAACTCGCTGGGCGTCGGCGTGAACTGATCATGACCCGCGAACGAGCCCACCATGGCCGCATCTGCCGGCCGGCCGCCGACCAGCGCGCCACCACCTATCGCGCCGAGCGGTTGACGCTCGCCGGCAACTGGCGTGCGACAACGCCGCGACTTTGACGCCGCCGCCGGCTGCCTTAGTGTCTCCCCTAGCTTAGTGCCCCCTTGGTACAGCGTAAGGGGGTCACAAGCAGCCGGGGCCGCCATGACCGACCTGCCCGAACGTCCCATCTTGCCGCGCCGGGCCTATGACGCCCGCCAGCCGCTCATCGTGTTCGACGGCGTCTGCGTGTTCTGCTCGGGCTTCGTTCAGCTTATCCTCAAGCTCGACCGAAAAAAACGTTTCCGCTTCGCCACCGCGCAGTCGCCGCTCGGCGAGGCGCTGTTTCGCGAGCACGGCCTGCCGACCGACGACTACGACAGCAATCTCGCCATCATCGACGGCGCGGCCTTCTCCAAGCTCGACAGTTTCGTCGCGGTCATGGACGCGCTCGGCTGGCCATGGCGCGCCGCGAAGGCGCTGCTCATCCTGCCGCGGCCGCTGCGCGACTGGCTTTATGACCGCGTCGCCAAGAACCGCTACGCGCTGTTCGGCCGGAAAGACAGTTGCGAGATACCTTCGGCCGAGTTGCGGGAGCGATTGATCGGCTGACGGCGGTTGCGGCAGGCTTGGGGGCAAGGCATGAAGCTTCTCATCGTCGGCGGCTACGGCACCTTCGGCGGACGCATCGTCCGATTGCTGGAGAACGAGCCACGCCTCGAGCTCATCATCGCCGGCCGGTCGCTCGCCAGGGCCGAGGCTTACTGCAAAGGACGGGGCGCGACCGAGGCCAGGCTTGTGCCGACGGCATTCGACCGCGACGGCGACCTTGCCGCGCAACTCGCCGGCATGCTGCCCGACATCGTGGTCGACGCCAGCGGTCCGTTCCAGGCCTATGGCGAGGGGCGCTACCGGCTGGTCCAAGCCTGTATCGGTGCGCGCATCCACTATCTCGACCTTGCCGACGGTTCGGACTTCGTCGCCGGGGTATCAGCCTTCGACGCGGCGGCCAAGGCGGCGGGCGTAATGGTGCTCTCCGGCGTGTCGAGCTTTCCTGTGCTGACGGCGGCGGTCGTGCGGCGCCTTTCGGCCGGCATGGTGCGTGTCGACGGCATCCGCGGCGGCATCGCACCGTCGCCCTTCGCCGGCGTCGGCGAGAACGTCATCCGCGCCATTGCAAGCTATGCCGGCCGGCCGGTGCAGATGCTGCGGGGCGGCAGACCGGCCGAAGGTTATCCGTTCACCGAGCAGATGCGCTATACGATCGCGCCGCCCGGGCGCGTGCCGTTGAGAAACACGCTGTTCTCGCTGGTCGACGTGCCGGATTTGCGCGCGCTGCAGGCGTTGTGGCCGGAAACGAAGATGATCTGGATGGGCGCCGGCCCGGTGCCCGAGCTGCTGCACCGGGCGCTGATCGGCCTGGCTTGGCTGGTCCGCGCTGGCCTGGTGCGGTCGCTGTCGCCGCTGGCGCCGCTGATGCATTGGGCGACCAACCGGCTGTCATGGGGCGAGCATCGCGGCGGTATGTTCGTGGAGGTCGACGGCGCAGATGCAGAGGGCAGACCAAACAAGCGGTCCTGGCACCTGTTGGCCGAGGGCGATGACGGGCCGCTGATCCCGTCCATGGCGGTCGCGGCGATCGTCCGCAAGGCGCTCGACGGCCGCATGCCCCCACCAGGCGCGCGGGCGGCCGTGCGCGACGTCGAGCTGGAGGACTATGAAACGCCGTTCGCCGGCAAGACGATTTACACCGGCTTCAGGGACGACACCGGCAAAGGAAGGCGCTTTATCCCGGTCTGCTCGGCGATGCGTGGGAAAGCCTTCCGGCTGAAATCCGCGCCATGCATGAGGGAGCGGCAATGGCGAATGGACGCGCCAGCATCGAACGCGGCGGCGACATTCTTAGCCGGCTTGCCGCCCGCATGGCCGGCTTCCCACCTGGCGCGGCCGATGTCCCCGTCAAGGTGCGTTTCGCTGCCGACGGGCACGGTGAGACCTGGACGCGGACTTTCGCAACGTACGGTTTTTCGAGCCGGCAGTTTGCCGGGCGTCGCCGATCGGAGCGGCTGCTTTGCGAGCGCTTCGGCCCGCTCACCTTCGCCATGGCGTTGGTGGCGGGCAAGAACCGCCTGTCGCTCGTGCTGCGCCGCTGGAGCTTTCTCGGCCTGCCGCTGCCGATGTGGCTTTGTCCGCGCTCGACCGCGTACGAAACCGTCGAGGACGGCCGCTTCCGCTTCCATGTCGAGATATCGCACCCGGTCGCCGGGCTGATCGTGCGCTACCGCGGCTGGCTCGAGCCGTCGCACGGTTCAAGCACGGTGGGTTCGCCGGCCGTCTCGCCCAATTCGCGGTAGCCGGCGGCCGTGCACAGCGTCCAACCCTTCCCGGTGGCGCCGGACGCCGCGAGCACCAGGCGCGGCTGGGGTCCGATCCGCGGCGCATAGACCCACCAGCCGCTGCGCAGCATCGAGCCCTCCGGCGGCTCCATGCCGGCGCCGGAGCCCTTGACCCGCGCCTCAACGACCTGCAGCCCGGCCGGCAACACTTTCCAATCCTCCTGCCAGCGCGTCCGTTCCACCGAATGCGTCCAGGACAGCGTGAAGGCGGCGACGGCAAGCGTCACCGTCTTGCCGGCGGCGAGGATGCACAGGCTCATGCGGTCCCGGCCGCGGACAGCCGGCGGGCGCGCCACCAGTGCCAGCCGATCCAGACAAACGCCAGCGCCCAGCCGGTCTCGTCGGTGAGCGGCAATGCGGCCACCAGCAGCAGGCCGGCGCAGAACGCGACGAGACGCTCCCACCAGGCCATGCGGCGGGCGAGGAAGCCGACGGCGGCGGCGCCCCAGAGCACGATGCCCATGCAGGCCTTGATGAGGATATAGCCGACCTCGACGGGATAGCCGAACGACGCCGCGATGGGACCGGCGTCCTGCAGCATCAGCGCCGGCGTGTAGACGGCCATGAACGGCACGACGAAGCCGGCAATGGCGAGCTTGGTCGCCTGGATGCCGATCTTGAGGCCGCTTTCCTTGGCCATGGGTGCTGCGGCAAAGGCGGCGAGCGCCACCGGCGGGGTCAGGTCCGCCATGATGCCGAAATAGAAGACGAACATGTGGCTGACCACCAGCGGCACGCCGAGCGACAGCAGCGCCGGGCCGGCAAGCGAGGAGGTGATGATGTAATTCGGGATGGTCGGAATACCCATGCCGAGAACCAGGCAGGTGAGCATGGTCAACACCAGCGACAGGAACAAATTGTTCTCGCCGATGGAGATGATCCAACCGATGAAGGTGGAGGCGATGCCGGTGAGCGTCAGCGTGCCGATGACGATGCCGACGATGGCGCAGGCGATGCCGACGGGCAGGGCGTTCTTGGCTCCTTCGGCAAGCGAGTCGACGCAAATGCGCAGCGTCTCGCGCCCGCCCTTGAAGGCGAGGCAGGCGATGACGAGCGCCGCGATGACGAGGCTCAGCACATTGACGCCGAAGCGCATGAAGGACGCCGCGGCAAGCCCGAGCGCCAGCCAGAAGACGAAGCGAAAGGCAAGCGGTCCGATCAGCGCTGCCAGCGGCGTGCCGAGGATGAGCACGATGGTCAGCGCAAGGCCCATCGTGCCGGCGAAGATCGGCGTGTAGCCGGCAAAGAGCAGATAGACCAGAACGGCAAGCGGCAGCACGAGTGGCCAGTGCTTCCTGACCGCCTCCCACGGATTGGGCAGCTCCGTCTTGGCCATGCCGTGCAGGCCGGCCTTGCCGGCCTCCAGATGCACCTGCCAGAAGCAGGCGCCGAAATAGAGCAGCGCCGGGATGATCGCCGCCTTGACCACCTCCGCGTAAGGGATGTTCAGGGTCTCGGCCATGATGAAGGCGACGGCTCCCATCACCGGCGGCATGATCTGGCCGCCCATCGAGGAGGTCGCCTCGACCGCGCCGGCGAAGGCGGAGCGGAAACCGAAGCGCTTCATCAGCGGGATGGTGAACTGGCCGCTGGCGACGACATTGGCGACACCCGAACCGGAGATGGTGCCCATCAGCGCCGAGGACAGCACGCAGACCTGGGCCGGGCCGCCGCGCCACGAACCGACGAGGCCGAGCGCGAAATCGTTGAACAGCGCGATCATGCCGGCCCGTTCGAGGAAGGCGGCAAAGACGACGAAGATGAAGATGTAGGCGGCCGAAACATAGACCGGCGTGCCGTATATGCCTTCTGTGCCATAGGCGAAGGTGTCGACAAGCTGCGCGAAATCATAGCCGCGATGTATGAAGGGCGGCGGCAAATGATTGCCGACGAAGCAATAGGCGAGGAAGATGAAGGCGATGACCGCCAGCGGCAGGCCCATCAGCCGCCGCGCCGCCTCGAAGACCAGCACCACCAGCAGTGCGCCGACGATCAGGTCCGGCGTGGTGAGGAAGCCGGAGCGGCGGATGAGATCGGCATAGAAGATCCAGTTGTAGAGGCCGGTGCCGAAGCCGAGCAGGCCAAGCACCCAGAAGCCCGCCTTCGCCGCGGCGCTCCTGGCGCGCAGATTGGCGATCAAGCCGAAACCGAGCAGCAGCAGGAAACCGACATGCATGGGCCGCACCACCTGGCTGGGCAGGCTGCCATAGGCGGCGATGTAGATCTGGAAAACGGAGAAGGCGACGGCAACCAGGAAGGCCGCCTTGCCGGCGAGGCCTTCGCCGAAACCGGGCGGCAGACCTTCGACTTGTTCCTCGGCGACGGGAAGATGGAACTTGGGCGGGTTGCCGTCGCTTGTTGTTGCGGGCTTGGCTTCGCTCATCCGACGGGCTCCAAGACGAACGAATGACAGTGCGAGGCACCCCCCTCTGCCCTGCCGGGCATCTCCCCCGCAAGGGGGGAGATCGGAAGCGTCAATGACGGCGCTCTTCCTGCTACATCGGCAATTGGCGAAGCGCGCGGCGACAGCCAATCTCCCCCCTTGCGGGGGAGATGGCCGGCAGGCCAGAGGGGGGTGCTTGGCGAAGACATCTCAGCTAGTCGCACCACTCTTTCTACTTCAGCAGCCCTTTTTCCCTGTAATATTTCTCCGCGCCGGGATGCAGCGCCACGGGCATGCCGTCCAGCGCCTTGGCCGGATCGATCGCCTTGGCGGCGGCATGGGCGGCTACCAACTGGTCGAGATGCTCGAACAGCAGCTTGGTCATCTGGTAGGCGGTCTCGTCGGAGACGTCGGCCCGGGTAATCAGGAAATTGCCGACCGCGGCGGTCGCGACATCCTGCGTCTGGCCTTCATAGGTGCCTTTCGGGATAACCACGGAAAGATAGGGCGCGCCGATCTTGGCGACGTCCTCGGCCGGCACGGCGACGACGTTGATGGGAACCGAGGTGGCGAGATCGCGGATGGAAGCGACGCCGAGGCCGGCCGACTGCAAGGTGGCGTCGAGCTGGCGGTTCTTGATCAGCTCGACCGACTCGGCGAAGGGCAGGTATTCGACCCGTCCGAGATCCTCGTATTTGAGACCGGCGGCGGCGAAGATGGCGCGCGCGTTGAGCTCGGTGCCGGAGGCGGGCGCGCCGACCGACAGGCTCTTGCCCTTGAGGTCGGCGAGCGTCTTGATGCCGGAGTCCTGGCTGGCGACGATCTGGATGTAATTGGGATAGATCGCGGCAATGCCGCGCAGCTTGTCGAGCTTGCCCGGGAAGCCGGCCTCCGTATTGCCTTCGGCGGCCATCTTGACGGAATCGCCGAGCGCAAAGGCGATCTCGCCCTTGCCCTGCTGCAGCAGGTTGAGGTTCTCGACCGAAGCCTTGGTCGCCTGAACCTGGGTGCGCGAGCCCTCGATGCCCTTGCCGTAAATCTCCGACAGGGCGACGCCGAGCGGATAGTAGACGCCGGACGTGCCGCCGGTGAGCACATTGATGAATTCCTGCGCCCCGGCCGACACGGCGCCAAGGCCGAGCGACAAGGCCAGCGCGCCGGCGGCAATAGATTTGGTCCTGAAATTGAACATCGCGATTTCCTCCCTGAAAATGTCGGCCCGCAATCCGCCCCCTCCCGGCGAGCCCGCGACGAGTTTAGACGGCGGAAAGCAAATGCCAACCCGCAATTGCGTGCGTTAGACCAATGGTTGAGAGTGGCAAAAGGAGCCGATCGACCGGCACATCAGCGGCGCGGCAAAAAAAGATTCTCGCGGCGCCTGTCGAAATCGGCCGAGGCCGCACGACATAGGCCGGCACGCGACGATGCGGCCCTCAAGAAACGGGAGAAGACCATGCGATACATGCTTTTGATCTACAATGACGAAGCCGCGATGGCGAATGCTCCGAAGGAGCAGACCCAGCAGGTGCTCGCAGCCTATGGCGCCTATACCGAGGCGCTGAAGAAATCCGGCGCGTACATCGCCGGCGAGCGGCTGCGCCCGACGCAGGCGGCTACCGCGGTGCGGATGGCGGACGGCAAGACCAACGTGCTCGACGGCCCCTATGCCGACACCAAGGAGCAGCTGGCAGGTTTCTACATGATCGAGGCAGCCGACATCGACACGGCCATCGAATGGGCTGCGCGCTGCCCCGCGTCCAGCACCGGCACGGTCGAGTTGCGGCCGATCTGGGAAATGGCAGAGTACGTCGCCGCCGCGGAGTGACCCCGCGATGGATGATCGCTCGGAGATCGCGCGGGCGGCGGCCGAGGCGGCCGCCCGGCGCAGCTACGGCAAGCTGGTCGCCTGGCTCGCGGCGCGCACGCGCGACGTCGCCGGCGCCGAGGACGCGCTGGCCGATGCCTTCGCCGCCGCGCTCGAACGCTGGCCGCGGACCGGCGTGCCGGCGCAGCCGGAAGCCTGGCTGCTCGCCGTGGCGCGGCGGCGCGACGTGGACGCCGTGCGGCGGCGGCTGACCGGCGAGGCGGCGCGCGACCACCTGAAGCTGATCGCCGAGGAGATGGAGGAGCGCGTGCGCGGCGAAGACCTGCCCGACGATCGATTGCGGCTGATGTTCGCCTGCGCCCATCCGGCGATCGAGGCCAGCGTGCGCGCGCCGCTGATCCTGCAGACGATCCTCGGTTTCGACGCCGCGACGATCGCCTCGGCCTTCCTGGTTTCGCCGGCGACTATGGGCCAGCGGCTGGTGCGGGCCAAAGCCCGCATCCGCGAGACAGGGATTCCGTTTCGCGTGCCGGAGCAGGCGGAACTGGGCGAGCGGCTGGGCGCGGTGCTCGAAGCGATCTACGCCACCTTCGCCGAGGGCTGGTCGGATCCGACCGGCACGGACAGCCGCCGGCGCAATCTCGCCGCCGAAGGCATCTGGCTTGGACGGCTGGTCGCCTCGTTGATGCCCGACGAGCCGGAGGCGCTCGGGCTGCTGGCGCTGATGCTGTTCGCCGAGGCGCGCCGCTCGGCGAGACGCGGCCCGGAGGGGGATTTCGTGCCTTTAGCCGAGCAGGACATCGCGCTCTGGGACGACCGCCTGATCGACGAGGCGGAGGTCTTGCTGGTGCGCGCCGCGCAAAGGGGCATCATCGGCCGCTACCAGCTGGAGGCCGCCGTGCAGTCCGCCCATACGGCGCGCCGGCGCGGCAGCGGCACCGACTGGGCGGCGATCCGCCAGCTGTATGACGCGCTGCAGGCCGTGGCCGGCTCGCCCGTGGTGGCGATCAACCGGGCGGTGGCGATCGCCGAAACCGAGGGCGCTACGGCCGGCCTAGCGGCGCTTTACGTGCTGGGCGACGACAAGCGGCTGCAGGACTACCAGCCCTATTGGGCCGCCCGCGCCGGGCTGTTGGCGAGACTCGGCAATATCAAGCAGGCGGCAGAATCCTACGACCGGGCGATCGGCCTTGAGCGCGACGCCGCGCTGCGGCGTTTCCTGCAGGGCGAGAAGGCGAAGCTCGTCAGGAATTAGGGCAATGCCAGGGAGATTGGCTGCAGCCTCCCGACCTCGTCATTCTAGGGCGGAGCAAGGAGCGAAGCGACGCGCGCAGACCCTAGAATCCATGCCGTTACCTTGGCCGAAGGATGCAAACGGCGCAGAATTCTGCACCGTTGCGGCGCGTCGAAGTCACGGAATGGATCCTCGGGTCTGCGCGCGTCGCTTCGCTCCTTGCTTCGCCCGTGGATGACGATGCCGGACCGTTTCGGCCAATCTCCAAGGCGTGCGATCTGCCAGCGCAACCGCTGCGCACTTGCCTGGAATTGCCCTAGGCCCACATCTCGTGCGTGGCGTTCAGCTTGCGCATCAGCTCATTCTCGCGCAGCCTCGCCCACAGGCGTTCGATGTTCGGCCAGGCGCCGCGCGCCTTCTGGACCTCGGGATGCCAGGCCACCAGCATGACGAGGTAGATGTCCGCCAGCGACAGCGTCTTGCCGGCCAGCCAGTCGCGGCCGGCCAAAGCCTGATCGAGAATGGCAAAGCCGCGATCCATCTCGGCGACCGCCGCCTGCTTAACCGGCTGCAGGCCGTCGCCATCGGCGGTGTAGCGATGGGCATAATAGAGCCGCAGCACCGCCGGGTAGAGCACCGACGACATGAAAGCCAGCCAGCGCAGGAAATCGGCGCGGGCGGGCGAGCCCGCTTGCGGCGCGAGACGAGCTTCAGGGTGGCGCTCGGCGAGCAGGATGCAGATCGCCGCAGACTCGGTCAGCGAATGACCGTCCGGCAGTGTCAGCACGGGCACCTGGTTCAAAGGGCTGATGGCGAGGAAGGCCGGATCCGGCGGATCCTTCTTGGGCACGTCGATCTGCTCGAAGGGCACGCCGGCCATGGCAAGCGCCGCCTCGACGACGAAGCCGCCGCTGTTTGGGCGCGTATAGAGCTTGTACATGAAAACCCTCCCACCGGCCGATTGGGCCGGCGGCGATATGAGCCGGAAGCGGCGCCTGCCTCAAGCCGCCGACGAATGCCACCGGCGCCTTTTCAGCGGTCCAGTCCGTTCAGGCCCCCAGCCCGTCGAACAGGATGGTCGAGAGATAGCGCTCGGCGAAGGAGGGGATGACGACGACGAGGGTCTTGCCCTTGTTCTCCGGCCGAGAGCCGACGACGATTGCCGCCTGGAGCGCGGCGCCCGACGAGATGCCGACCGGAACGCCTTCGAGCCGGGCGACGAGACGCGCATTGGCGACCGAATCCTCGTTCGAGACCCTGACGACCTCGTCATAGATCGAGGTGTCGAGGATTTTGGGCGCAAAGCCGGCGCCGATGCCCTGGATCTTGTGTGGGCCGGGCTGGCCTCCCGACAGAACCGGCGAGGCTTCCGGCTCGACCGCCACGACGTGCAGCGAGGGCTTGCGCTTCTTCAGCACCTGGCCGACGCCGGTGATGGTGCCGCCGGTGCCGATGCCGGCAACGAAGATGTCGACCTCGCCATTGGTGTCGTTCCAGATTTCCTCGGCCGTGGTGCGGCGGTGGATTTCAGGATTGGCCGGGTTCTCGAACTGCTGCGGGATGATGGCGTTGGGCAGCGTCGCGGCGAGCTCGTCGGCCTTGGCGATTGCGCCCTTCATGCCTTTCGGGCCTTCGGTCAGCACCAACTCGGCGCCGAGCAGCGCCAGCATCTTGCGGCGCTCGACCGACATCGTCTCCGGCATGGTGAGGATCAGCTTGTAGCCCTTGGCGGCGGCGGCGAAGGCGAGCGCGATGCCGGTGTTGCCGGAAGTCGGCTCGATCAGCGTGGTCTTTCCGGGCGAAATCTTGCCGGCCTCCTCCAGCGCCTCGATCATGGCGACGCCGATGCGGTCCTTGACGGAGGCGATCGGATTGAAGAATTCGAGCTTGGCCAGAAGGTTGGCGACGATGCCCTTTTCCTTGGCGAACTTGTCCAGCCTGACCAGCGGCGTGTCGCCAATCGTCTCCGTGATCGAGTTGAAGACGCGGCCGCGGCCGGGCACGCGCGCGGAGGTGACGGGCTTGTTCATTGGTTTCGCTCCCAAGGCAATGGCACAGGCGGACAGAATAAGACTTTCAGCCGCGCAAGATAGGCTGCGGCTGGAAAATATCCGAGTGGGGCGGTTGCTCAAAAGCACCCGCGGCCGGAAATGCATTTTCCGCCACACCGGGTTTCAGGAATAGTTTGGCCGAATCCGGGATCGGTTGAGATCGGAACCTATTGACGCGCCGCTATGGCGGCAGCCGCCCCCATCATGAAGCCGGCGGCGGTGCGGTTCAGCACCTTCAGCGCGCGCGGCGATTTCAGGAACCAGCGCGCCTTGGCGGCCAGCGCCAGATAAGGCACCAGCACCACGAACAGGACCGCTACCGTGAGCATTGCAAGGATAGCGTAGTCGGCAAGCGTGATGGTCTTCAGGTCGACGATGGTCGGCGTGATGGCGAGATAGAAGATCATCGTCTTGGGATTGCCGAGCGTCACCGTCAGCCCGGCGATGAAGCTCGACACCAGCCCGCCCTTGGCCTTCCGCGCCTCGATGTTTTCAGGCGTGATGCCGCTGGTCCAGAAGCGCCAGGCGAGGAAGGCGAGATAGGCAACGCCCGCCCATTTGATGGCGAGGAAGACCATGCCGAAGGTCTGGGCGACGAAGGCAAGCCCGAGCACCACGGCGGTGAGATAGGTGAGGTCGCCGAGCATCAGGCCGAACGACATGGCAAGCGAGGACCGGAAGCCGGAGCCGAGCGCGCGGGCGACAAGCGCCGTGACGCCGGGGCCCGGAATGGCGGCGGCGACGCCGAGCGCGGCGCTGTAGGTGAGGAATCCGGTAAGTGTCATGGTTCTGGCCTAGCGCATGATTCCCCGAAGGGATCGATGAGGAGCGGGGCTTTTATCATGACGCCCGGCCACTGGTAATTCCCTCGCGGCGGGATTCGTTGCCCCAGCTCGACGGAGTGCGCGTTCCCTTGTTGGCAGTCCGTACACTTTGGAGATTGGCCGAAACGGCCCAACCTCGTCATCCACGGGCGGAGCAAGGAGCGAAGCGACGCGCGCAGACCCGAGGATCCATTCCGTGACCTCCGAGCGCCACAACGGTGCAGAATTCTGCGCCGCTGCACTCTTTGATCAGGGTCACGGAATGGATTCCAGGGTCTCCGCGACGCCGCTTCGCGGCTGCTCCGCCCTGGAATGACGAGGTTGGGGGAGCTACCCACCATATGTAATACGCCAGATCGTCCCGTTGCCGTCCTCGGTCAGGATCAGCGCGCCGTCGCTGGCCACGGCGACGCCGACCGGCCGGCCCCAGACCGCGTCGTCGGATATGACGAAGCCGGTGGCGAAGTCCTCGTATTCGCCGGTCGGCTTGCCGTCCTTGAACCTCAGCCGCACCACCTTGTAGCCGGTGCGGACATTGCGGTTCCACGAGCCGTGCAGCGTGAGGAAGGCGTCGCCCTTAAAATCGGCCGGGAAGTTGGCGCCATCATAGAAGGCGATGTTGAGCGGCGCCGAATGCGCCTGCATCAGCACGTCCGGAACCGTGACCTTGCCGGCGAGATCGGGGCGGGCGCCCTCGTGGCGCGGGTCCTCATTGTCGCCGATATAATACCAGGGCCAGCCATAGAAGGCGCCTTCCTTCACGGCGGTGGCATATTCGAAGGGGGTGTTGTCGCCAAGCTCGTCGCGCTCGTTGACGACGCACCAGAGCGCGCCTGTCTCGGGCTGCATGGTCATGCCGGAACAGTTGCGCAGGCCGGTGGCGACCGTCCTGCGGTTGTTGCCGTCGGGGTCGAAGGCCAGCACGTCGGCGCGGCCCTGTTCCGGACCCCAGGCCTCGCCCAGCGGCTGCGATTTCGTCCACGCCTCGACACCGCCCTTCGGCTTCGCGCCCATGTCCTCGGCGATATTGGAGCCGGAGCCGACCGACAGATAGAGCGTCTTGCCGTCGGGCGAGAAGGCGATGTCGCGCGTCCAGTGGTGGCTGGCGGGGACTTTGGCGACGATGGTTTCCGGCTTGCCAGACGCTTCCAGGTCACCCTCGCGATAGGGGAAGCGGACGACGCTGTTGCTGTTGGCGACATAGACCCATTGCGGCTTGTCGCCCGGCGGATAAAAGGCGATGCCGTAGGGCCGGGTCAGGCCCTTGGCGAAGATCGACTCCTGTGCAGGCTTGGCGCTGCCTTCTGCGAGGCGATAGACGCGCACCTGGCTCGCCCGGCTGTCGGCAACGAAGAGGTCGCCGTTCGGCGCCACCCGCACGACGCGCGGACTGTCGACGCCCGACGCGATCAGCTCGGCGGAAAAGCCGGGCGGAAGCTTTGGCTTGGCATCCTCGGGACGATCGGTGACGCCGCCGCCGTTGGAGGCGGATTCCGTCATATCGGGTTTCGGCAAATCCTCAGGTTTCAGCAGCCGGCGCACGCCCGGACGGTCGGCTTTCCAGTCGCCGAAAGCTTTTTCGCCGCTGAGCAAGGGCTGATCGGTCTGCTGCGCAAAGGCAGCCGTGGCAAAAACCAGTGCGAGGCCCGCAAGGCCGGCGATCCGCATCATGCTGTCCTCCGTCTCTGCCACTATGTCCCGCCTTCGGGTGCCTCAGTCGATAAGGCCCCGGAGATAGAACATATTGGGCTAACGATCGAAAAGAGAAGCTTGCGCACGTGACTTGCCGGCCTCAGGCCTCTTCGGCATCCAGATCGTCGTCGAGGCGCTTTTCCAACTCGACGAGATCAGCCGGCAGGGGCAGGCCCATGGCGCGCATCTCCCTCAATTTCTCGCGCAGCTGCTCCTGGATCTCGTGCTCGTCCTCGGGCTGGTTCACCATTTCCTCGAGCAGCAGGCTGATCTGGGCCTTGAGCGATTCCAGCGCCATGTTCTTCTCCTTTGCACCCTCAGCTGTGTCGAGGTTCAGGTCAGGCCGGCCTCACCTGAATATCGATACACCTAACGAAGCATGCGGGAAATCAGTTGTGCAGTGTAATCGACCATCGGCACGATGCGGGCGTAGTTCAGCCGGGTCGGCCCGATGACGCCAAGCGCGCCGACGACGCGGGCGTCCTTGTCGCGATAGGGGGCGACGACCAGCGAGGAGCCGGACAGCGAAAACAGCTTGTTCTCCGAGCCGATGAAGATGCGCACGCCCGGCCCCTCTTCGGCGAGATCGAGCAGCTGCAGCAGTCCGTCCTGGGTTTCCAAATCCTCGAACAGATGGCGAAGCAATTCGATGTCCGCTTGGGCGGTGACGTTTTCCAGGAGATTGGCGCGGCCGCGCACGATAAGGCGCGCCGGCAGGCCGCTTTCGGCGCCGGCCCAGACCGCGAGGCCTTTCTCGACCAGATCCTGCGACAGCGTGTCGAGGGCCGCCCTTGTCTCGTCCTTGATGCGGGCGATTTCCGCCCGCGCCTCGGCCAGCGTCCGGCCACGGATATGCGCATTGAGGAAATTGGACGCCTCGTGCAGCTGGGACACGGTGGTGCCGGCCGGCAGGTCGACGACGCGGTTCTCGACATCACCGTTCTGCGACACCAGCACGGCGAGTGCCTTTGCGGGCTCGAGCTGGATGAATTCGATGTGCTTCAGCGCCACCTCGTGCTTGGAGGCGAGCACGAGGCCGGCGCCGCGCGACATGCCCGACAGCATCTGGCTGGCCTCGGTCAGCATATGCTCCAGCGTCGCGCCCGAGCCGGAGGCGCGCACCTGCGCCTCGATGGTGCGGCGCTCGTCGTCGGAAAGGTCGCCCAGCTCCATGAAGGCGTCGACGAAAAAGCGTAGGCCGGTCTGGGTCGGCAGCCGCCCGGCGGAAACATGCGGCGCGTAGATCAGCCCCAGATGCTCGAGGTCGCTCATCACGTTGCGGATGGTGGCGGGCGACAGCGAAGAGGGCAGGATGCGCGACAGGCTGCGCGAGCCGACCGGCTCGCCGTCGCGCAGATAGGAATCGACAATCCGCCGGAAGATATCGCGCGAGCGCATGTCGAGTGACTGAAGTACCGGCGACTGCGACGTCGGATCGACTGGTTTGTTCATTCCGGCGAGAAACCTCCTTCCGAAAGATATAGACTTAAGCTACGGCGGCGCAACCCGGTGCCGCGCTCGCGGTCACCTAGCGTTTGCGGTCACCGGTGGCGCGTTTACGGTCACGCGGCCCGTTTTCCTTTGCGCCATGCTGCGCATACGTCTACAAGCCGGCCACGATTCCGGAAACGACAAGAAAGAAGGCCGAATGCGCCCCTCCAAACGCCAAGCCGACGAAATGCGCGCCATCTCCTTCGAGCGCGGCGTCTCCAAGCATGCCGAAGGCTCGTGCCTGGTGAAGTTCGGCGACACGCATGTCCTGTGCACGGCGAGCCTGGAGGAAAAGGTGCCGGCCTGGATGCGCAATTCCGGCAAGGGCTGGGTGACGGCCGAATACGGGATGCTGCCGCGCTCGACCGGCGAGCGCATGCGGCGCGAGGCCTCCGCCGGCAAGCAGGGCGGCCGCACGCTGGAGATCCAGCGGCTGATCGGCCGCTCGCTGCGCGCCGTGGTCGACCTGCAGGCGCTGGGCGAGCAGCAGATCACCGTCGACTGCGACGTGATCCAGGCCGATGGCGGCACCCGCACCGCCTCGATCACCGGCGGCTGGGTGGCGCTCTACGATTGCCTGCGCTGGATGGAAGCGCGCCAGATGGTGAGCGTCGCCAAGGTGCTGAAGGACCATGTCGCGGCGATTTCCTGCGGCATCCATGACGGCCAGCCGGTCATCGATCTCGACTACCTCGAGGATTCCTCGGCCGGCACCGACGCCAATTTCGTCATGACCGGCAAGGGCGGCATCGTCGAGATCCAGGGCACGGCCGAGGGCGAGCCTTTCTCCGAGGAGCAGTTCGCGGCGCTGATGGCCTTGGCGAAGAAGGGTATTTCGCGCCTGGTGAGCCTGCAGCAGATGGCGGTGGCTTAGGTTTTCGAATGCCGAGCCTAGGCCCCCCTCTCTGCCCTGCCGGCCATCTCCCCCTCAAGGGGGGAGATTGTATGTCACGCCGGCTTTCGCCAATCACCAATGCTGCAGAAGAGGTGCCGGCGCGGCCACAGCTAATCTCCCCCCTTGAGGGGGAGATGGCCGGCAGGGCAGAGAGGGGGGCCTCGTGATACCCTCCGCAATTCTCGAATCCGCCCTCTACGTCACAGACCTACACGCCGCCGAAGCCTTTTACCGCGACATCATCGGCCTCGAAGCCTTGGGCAAGGTCGAAGGGCGCCACGTCTTCTTCCGCTGCGGCGACGGCGTATTGCTTCTCTTCAATGCCGAGGCAACGAAAATCCCGCCGGCGCCGGACGCTCGGCTGAAGGTGCCGCCGCACGGCACGGCCGGCGAAGGGCACCTCTGCTTTGCGGCAACCGCCGATGAAATCGCTGCATGGCGCAAGCATCTGTCCGCCAACAACATCGCCATCGAAAGCGATTTTGAATGGCCGCAGGGCGGGCACTCGATCTATATCCGCGACCCGTCGGGCAATTCGATCGAGTTCGCCGAGCCAAGGATCTGGGGTTTCTGATGCACTCGCTCAACGGAAAAAAGATCGTCGTCGCCAGCCACAATGAAGGC
Organism: Mesorhizobium sp. CA15; assembly: GCF_020165215.1. Lineage (NCBI taxonomy): Bacteria > Pseudomonadati > Pseudomonadota > Alphaproteobacteria > Hyphomicrobiales > Phyllobacteriaceae > Mesorhizobium > Mesorhizobium sp. CA15. Next base: position 50,642 of record NZ_JAIUHQ010000018.1, on the reverse strand, counting down.
AAGCTGCGCGAATTCGCCGACCTGATGGCGCCGTTCGGATTCGAGGCGAAATCGGCCAAGGAATACGGCCTGCCCGAACCCGACGAGACCGGCACCACCTTCGAGGAGAACGCCTATATCAAGGCATATGCCGCCGCCAAGGCGACCGGCCTGCCGGCGCTGTCGGACGATTCCGGGCTCTGCGTCGACGCGCTCGACGGCGCGCCCGGTGTCTATACCGCCAGCTGGGCCGAGACGCCGGACGGCAGCAGGGATTTCGGCATGGCCATGCAGCGCACCGAGGTGGCGCTGCAGGAGGTTGGCGCTACGGAGCCCGCGCAGCGCACCGGCCGCTTCGTCGCCGTCATCTGCCTGGCCTTTCCCGACGGCGAGGCCGAATATTATCGCGGCGAGGCCGAAGGCACGCTGGTGTGGCCGCCGCGCGGCACGCTCGGCTTCGGCTACGATCCGGTGTTCCTGCCCAACGGTTTCGACAAGACTTTTGGCGAGATGAGCGCGCAAGAAAAGCATGGCTGGAGGCCCGGCCAGGCGACGGCGCTTTCGCACCGCGCCCGCGCCTTTCAGAAATTCGCCGAAGTGCGATTGAATTTGGCCAGATTGGATTTGGCGCGATCAGGACCCGCATGAGCGCAGTGCCCCTACCGCTCGACCGCAGCCCCGGCTTCGGCGTTTATATCCACTGGCCGTTCTGCGCAGCCAAGTGCCCTTACTGCGACTTCAACAGCCATGTCCGCCACCAGCCGGTCGACCAGGAGCGTTTTGCCCGCGCCTTCGAGACGGAGCTCAAGACCATGCGCGACCGCACCGGGCCGCGCGAGGTGACCAGCATCTTTCTCGGCGGCGGCACGCCGTCGCTGATGAAGCCGGAAACGGTGGCCGCCGTCCTGGAGGCCGTGGCGAGGAACTGGACGGTGCCGGCCGGCATCGAGGTGACGCTGGAAGCCAACCCGTCCTCGGTCGAAGCCGAGCGTTTCCGCGGCTACCGCGCCGCCGGCGTCAACCGCGTCTCGCTCGGCGTGCAGGCGCTGAACGACAAGGATCTGCGCTTCCTCGGCCGGCTGCACAATGTCGAGGAGGCGCTGCACGCCATTGGCCTCGCGCGCGAAATCTTCCCGCGGCTGTCCTTCGACCTGATCTACGCGCGGCCAGGCCAGACGCCGGAGGCGTGGGGGGCGGAGCTGGAACAGGCGATCGGCTATGCTGTCGACCATCTTTCGCTCTATCAGCTCACCATCGAGGAAGGCACGCCCTTCCACGCGCTTTACGCGGCACGCAAATTCACGCTGCCCGACAATGATCATGCTGCCGACCTCTACGCGCTGACGCAGGAGGCAACGGCGGCGCAAGGCCTGCCGGCCTATGAGATTTCCAACCACGCGCGGCCGGGAGCCGAGAGCCGGCACAACCTCACCTATTGGCGCTATGGCGAATATGTCGGCGTCGGCCCCGGCGCGCATGGTCGCTTCGTCGAGAACGGCCGCCGCACGGTGACCATCGCGGAAAGAATGCCGGAAACCTGGGCCAATCTGGTCGAGGCCAAAGGCCACGGCGTCACCGGCGGCGAGATCCTGACGCGTTCCGAGGAGGCGGACGAGTTCCTGCTGATGGGACTGCGGCTGGCCGAAGGCATCGACCTGCAGCGCTACGAGGCGCTCTCGGGTCGCGGCCTTTCAAGCGCGCGGCTTTCGGTGCTGCAGGAAGAAGGCCTGGTGGCGCCTGTCGGCAACGCCCGCCTGCGCGCCACGACCGCCGGCATGATCGTGCTCGATGCGGTGGTGGCGGATTTGGCGCGGTAATCGAGCATCTTCGTCATTCTCGGGCTTGACCCGAGAATCCATGCCGTGACCTCGCGCGAAGGGCGCGGCGGTGCAGAATTCTGCACCGTGGGTGGCGCTTCGGTGTAACGGCATGGATTCCAGGGTCTTCGCGCGTCGCTTCGCTCCTTGCTCCGCCCTGGAATGACGAGGCGCGAGGTCGCAAAGGTTGCCAGTTAGTTCAAGCGTCGTGCTTCTGGCGGTGCTTGCCGCGGTGCTTCTCGCCATGCGCCTCGCCGTGACGGACAGGCTTCTGGTCGGCCTTGTCGCGGCGCGCGCCGGACTCGGCGGCGATGGGGTGTGGAGGGATGCCCTCGCGGGCGGTCTTGCTTTCAAGTCGGCTGATAAAAATATCGAAGCGATTGGGCATCGTTCGGTCCTGCCTCCTCCCGGGGAATCAGGGGTTAAATTCGCCGATGTGGGTTTCGTTCCGCACTGTGGCAAAGGCAAGGCGATTTCGTTGCCTCGACCTCACGTTTTGCAACGGGGCGTCAGCCATGCGAAACAGCCTTGGTTCTTACGCAATTCCGGACGGAAAACCGCGACGCACTTTTCCTGGGAATTGCTCGGAATGAGGGGCATTCGGTGACCGGCGACAAACGCAGCTATCTGATCGGACAAAGCGAGATTGCGGCGCGGCCGCTTCAGCCGGCGCTTTATCTGGTGGCGACGCCGATCGGCAATCTGGCCGACATCACGCTGCGCGCGCTGGAGACTCTGGCCGCAGCGGACATCGTCGCCTGCGAGGACACGCGCGTCTCGCGGGTGCTGCTCGAACGCTACGGCATCCGCCGCCGCACCACCGCCTATCACGAGCACAATGCGGGCGAGGCCGGGCCGAAGCTGATCGAGGCGCTGACCGCCGGACAGAGCGTCGCGCTGATTTCCGACGCCGGCACGCCTTTGGTCTCCGATCCCGGCTACCGGCTGGTCGGCGAGGCGCTGGATCACGGCATCCGCGTCGTGCCCATCCCTGGACCTTCGGCTCCGCTTGCGGCGCTGACCGCTTCCGGCCTTCCTTCCGATGCTTTCCTGTTCGCCGGATTTCTGCCGGTGAAGGCCGGGCAGCGGCTGACCAAGCTGGAGACGTTCAAGCAGGTGCCGGCGACGCTGATTTTCTTCGAATCGCCGCGCCGTCTGGCAGAGACGCTCGGCTCGATGGTCGAGGCGCTGGGCGGTGCGCGGAAAGCCGCCATCGGCCGCGAGCTGACCAAGGCCTTCGAGGAGATGCGCACCGGAACGCTTGCCGAGCTGGCCGACCATTACGGGGCGGCCGACACGCCGAAGGGCGAGGTCGTTATCTGTGTCGGTCCGCCCGAAGCGGCGGAGGACCAGCCGGCCGACATCGACCGCCTCCTGCTCTCGCTTGCGGCCGAAATGCCGGCATCGAAGGCGGCGGCGGAAGCCGCGAAGATGACCGGCGGCCAGAAGCAGGCGCTTTACCGCCGGCTGATCGAGCTCAAGGACAGGCCATGATCCCGAAAAGTGGAGGCCGGTTTTCGGACAGGATCATGGTCAAACAGAATGGAGCCGGGGATGGCTGAACGCACGGTCGGCCATCGCCGAAAAGCGTATCGGCGCGGCCACCGCGGCGAGTGGCTGGCGGCGCTGGCGCTGATGCTGAAAGGCTATCGCATCCTTGCCCGCCGCCACCGCACCAGGCTCGGCGAGATCGACCTCATCGCCCGGCGCGGCGACCTCGTGCTGTTCGTCGAGGTCAAGGCGCGGCGGACATTGATCGAGGCGATGGAAGCAATCGGCCGCGAATCGGAGCGCCGCATCGAGGGTGCCGCGGATTTGTGGCTGTCGCGCCAGCCGGATTACGGCCGGCTGTCGATGCGCTTCGACATGGTGGCGGTGCTGCCCTGGCGCTGGCCGGTGCATGTCGAGAACGCGTTTTACGGGAAGAGTTGAGGGTCTGCCCAACGGCGATGGGCTGGCGGGACAGCGCCCCCCTCTGGCCTGCCGGCCATCTCCCCCACGAGGGGGAGATCAGATGTCGCTCTCGCTTTCGCCAGACGCCAACGTTTCAAGAGGTGGTGCCGCTGGCGGAACTGCTAATCTTCCCCCTCGTGGGGGAGATGCCCGGCAGGGCAGAGGGGGGCGCGAAGGAACTCGACGAAGCAGTATAAGAGAGCGACCTCAGTTCACCCCCAGACCATCAGCGCCGCCAACCCGAGTCCTCCAACCACCAGCCGCCACCAGCCGAACAGCGAATAACCGTTGCGCGAGACGTAATCGAGCAGGAAACGCACCACGATGAGCGCGGTGACGAAGGCGGCGATGAAGCCGACGGCGATGATCGGCAAATCGGCCGAGGTCAGCACGTTGCGGTTCTTGAAAAGATCGAAGGCGAAGGCGCCGACCATGGTCGGCATGGCGAGGAAGAAGGAGAATTCGGCCGCCGCGCGCTTGTCGACGCCCATCAGCAGCGCGCCGACGATGGTCGAGCCGGAGCGCGAGGTGCCGGGGATCAGCGACAGGCACTGGAACAGGCCGATCTTGAGATAAACGCTCAACGGGAAGTCCTCGACATCGTGGTGGACCGGCTTGAGGTTGATGCGGTCGACGATGAGCAGCACCACGCCGCCGATGATCAGCATGATGCAGATCAGCCGGGGCGATTCGAACAATATGGTCTTGATGAAATCATGCGCCAGCGCACCGATTACGGCAGCCGGCAGGAAGGCGATCAGGATGCCGATGACGAAATGCCGGGTCTGCGGATCGCTGGGCAGCTTGATCAGCATCTGCCACAGCTTGCTGAAATAGACGCTGAGGATCGCCAGGATCGCGCCGAGCTGGATCAGGATCTCGAAGGCCTTGCCGGTGGAATGGAAGCCGAGGAAATGGCCGGCAAGCAGGATGTGGCCGGTCGAGGACACCGGGATGAACTCGGTCAGGCCCTCCAGCAGCCCAAGCAGCAGCGCTTCGACGATGGTCTGGCTTTCCATGGCAACCTCTGCTTTTGAATGACGGCTAAGGGAAGGGCTTGCTTGTCATGGGGCGGAAGTCCCCCTATAGGTCGCAACACCATGACAGTCCCTGGAATCGGGCGGCCAAGACTTATCGGCGCTGACACCGATTCGCCAGTGCGCCTTTTCATCGCGGAACCATGCTGACGCTTTTCCATCATCCCATGTTTGCCACCTGCCGCTTCGTGCGCCTCGCTTTCGGCGAGTATGGCGAGGAGTTGGCGCTGATCGAGGAAAAGCCGTGGACGCGGCGCAAGGAGTTCCTGGCGCTGAACCCGGCCGGCACGCTGCCGATCCTGCTCGCCGAAGGCGACGTGCCGATCGTCGGCGCCATGGTGATTGCCGAATATCTCGACGAGACGCGCGGTGTGCTCAAGCGCGACAAGCGGCTGTTCGCCGAAGATCCGATGCAGCGCGCCGAAATCCGCCGGCTGACCGACTGGTATCTGGCGAAGGCTGAAAGCGAAGTGACGCGGCATCTGGTGCGGGAGCGCGTGCTGAAGCCGGTCATGCCGGAAACCGCCGGCGGCGGCTCGCCGGACTCGGCCGCCATCCGCGCCGCGCGCGCCAACATCCGCCAACACATGAAATACACCAATTGGCTGGCCGGCACGCGCCATTGGCTGGCCGGCAACAAGGTGACCTATGCCGATCTCGCGGCGGCGGCGACGCTTTCGGTGCTCGATTATCTCGGCGAGATCGACTGGCGCGAACATGGCGCCGCGCGCGAATGGTACACGCGGGTGAAATCGCGGCCGTCGTTCCGGCCGCTGCTTTCAGACCGGGTGCGCGGCCTGTCGCCGGTATCGCACTATGCGGACCTCGACTTCTGAAACCTTACGCGCGCTGATCGAGGCGGAGGCGCGCCGCGCCGGCTTCGAGGCTGTCGCGGTGACCCGGCCGGACGCGATCCCGCTGGCGCCGGCAAGGCTCGCCGAATTCGTATCCGACGGTTTCCACGGCTCGATGGAGTGGATCGCCGAGACTGTTCAGCGCCGCTCCGAACCCTCGGCGCTGTGGCCGGAGGTGCGCTCGATCATCGTTCTCGCCATGAATTACGGCCCGGACAGCGACCCGCGCGATGTCCTCGAAAAGCGCGACCGCGGCGCGATCTCGGTCTATGCGCAGAACCGCGACTATCACGACGTGATGAAGGGGCGGCTGAAGGAGATCGCCGGCAAGATCGTGGCGAAGGCAGGCGGCGATGTGAAGGTGTTTGTCGATACAGCACCAGTGATGGAAAAGCCTCTTGCCGAAGCGGCGGGGCTCGGCTGGCAGGGCAAGCACACCAACCTGGTCAGCCGCGCGCATGGCTCGTGGCTGTTCCTCGGCACGATCTTCACCACGGCCGAGCTGGAGCCGGACCAGCCCGAAATCGACCATTGCGGCTCCTGCCGAGCCTGCCTGGACGTCTGCCCGACCGGCGCATTCCCCGCGCCCTACCGGCTCGATGCGCGGCGCTGCATTTCCTACCTGACCATCGAGAACAAGGGGCCGATCCCGCGCGAGTTCCGCGACAAGATCGGCAACCGCATCTATGGCTGCGACGATTGCCTGGCCGCCTGTCCGTGGAACAAGTTCGCCAGCGCGGCGTCCGAGGCAAAGCTGGCCGCGCGCGCCGATCTTCGCGAGCCGCCGCTTTCGGAGTTGCTCGCGCTCGACGATGCCGGGTTTCGCTCATTCTTCTCGGGCTCGCCGATCAAGCGCATCGGCCGCGACCGCTTTGTCCGCAACGTGCTGATTGCCGCCGGCAATTCGGACGACGCCTCGCTAACGCCCATTGTGCATCACCTGCTCGACGACGCCTCGCCGCTGGTGCGGGGTGCGGCAATCTGGGCCCTGTCGCGACTGCTCCCCGACCGCGAATTTGGCGATCTTGCCGCCACCGCTGCGAAAGCCGAGACGGATGCGACGGTCCGGGAGGAATGGCTGGCCGCGCCGGCAAATCCGGCGAAGGCCGATTGAAGGGGGTTCATCGATGGGCGAAAGACGGTTCCTCATCTTCGGCGCTGGCTATTCCGGCAAGGCTTTCGCGCGGGCCAATGACCGGCGCGCTCCGGTCTGCGGCACGACGCGGGCGCAGGAAAAGTTCGAGGTGCTGCGATCGGCCGGGATCGAGCCGCTACAATTCGATGGCGCGCTCTCGCCCGAGGTCAGCGATGCGCTCGCAATGACCACGCATCTCGTCGTCTCGATCGCTCCCGACGAGGCCGGCGACCCGGTGCTCAACGCCGCCAGCGAGACGGTCCGGGCAAAGATGCCGGCGCTGGAATGGATCGGCTATCTCTCGACCGTCGGCGTTTATGGCGACCATGGCGGCGCCTGGGTGGACGAGACCTGCGACTGCCGGCCGGTGTCGAAGCGCTCGATGATGCGGGTGGCGGCCGAACAGGAATGGCTGAAGCTTGGCCGGGCGATCGGCAAACCGGTGGCGATCCTGCGGCTTTCCGGGATCTACGGGCCGGGCCGCAACGCGCTGGCCAACCTCGAGGACGGCACCGCAAGGCGGCTGGTCAAGCCGGGACAGGTGTTCAACCGCATTCACTGCGACGACATCGCCGGGGCGCTCTGGCTTCTGGCGGAAAACAATCTCGGCGGCATCTTCAACGTCACCGATGACGAGCCGGCGCCGCCGCAGGACGTCGTGGCTTACGCCGCCGGGCTGATGGGGATCGAGCCGCCGCCCGAAATTCCTTTCGAGACCGCCCAACTTTCGCCCATGGCGCGGTCTTTCTATGGCGAGAACAAGCGCGTCGCAAATCAGGCGATCAAGGCGGCCGGCTACCGCTTCCGGTTTCCCAACTACCGGGTGGCGCTGGAGCGGATGTGGGCCGAGGGCAACTGGCGGGACGGAGCGCCGCGCAGCCCGATGCGAGGATGATGCCGGTGAAGGACGATCATCTTCTACTGCTTTGATCGATGTGGGACGCGCGGCGTGGTATGATTCGTTCCTGATCAGATCGCTTGACGCGCGGCAAACGGATAGACTGGAGAGGGACCCAGCCTGATGAATTTGCGATCGCTGCCTGACCGCAAGCCGTTCCTGACCGCCGCGCTGGCGCTGGTGGCGCTCGCCGCGCTGGCGGCTGTCGCCATTTCGGCCGAACCTCGTGCCAAGGAGTTGTTCGGCGCCCGAAAACTGCCGGCCGTGGCGCCCGCGCAATCCTTCGGTTTCTATTCGAAAGGCTGCTTCACCGGTGGCGTTGCGCTGCCGATGGACGGCCCGACCTGGGAAGTGATGCGCCCGTCGCGCAACCGGCGCTGGGGTCATCCGGCAATGATCGCGCTGATCGAGAAGCTCGCGCGCGATGCCAACGCCGATGGCTGGCCAGGGCTTCTGGTCGGCGATGTCTCGCAGCCGCGCGGCGGACCGATGATGACCGGCCATGCCTCGCACCAGATCGGGCTCGACGCCGATATCTGGCTGACGCCGATGCCGAAGCGACCGCTGACCATCGCGCAGCGCGAGACCATGAGCGCGACGCTGATGGTCGACGAAAAAACGCATCTGGTGAAGGACGCGCTGTGGACGCCGGCGCATACGCGGCTTTTGAAGCGCGCGGCGAGCTATCCTGAGGTCGAGCGCATCCTGGTCAATCCCGGCATCAAGAAGAAGCTCTGCGACACCGTCACCGGCGACCGCTCCTGGCTGCGCAAGATCCGGCCGTTCTGGGGCCACGACTATCATTTCCATATGCGCATCGGCTGCCAGCCGGGCTCGCCCTTCTGCAAGGGGCAAGAGACGACGCCGGACGACGATGGCTGCGGCAAGCCGCTGGCCTGGTGGTTCACCGAGGAGCCGTGGCGGCCGAGCAAGAATCCGGATGCGCCCAAGGCGCGCGACCTGATGACGATGGCCAACCTGCCCAAGCAATGCCAGGACGTGGTCAATGCGCCGGACGCGCCCTCGCTGGAGGCCGTGACCTATCATGGCGGCGGCGACGCCGCGGTGGCCGTGGCCGAACCGCAGCCGACCGAGCCGGCGGAAACGATCTCCAGCGGCAACGCCGCGATCCCGGCGGCGGCAAGCGCTTTCGCGCCGACGCCAAAGATCGGCATCCCACTGCCAAGGCCAAGGCCCGGGAACTGACGCCAGTGGTGTCTCAGTTGGAAATTTAATGGCCTTGGAAACTGGTGGGATTTCCTAGCCTGTCCCAGGCCTCTAGATATTGAGGGAGTGCATAGGATTTTGGCTGCAGCCAAAATGATACTGTGCCAGTCTCACTCGTCCCGCGATGGGCCGCTGCTTTCACCTCGTCTTTTGTGAGGATATAGCAGGTAGGTGAGACGGTGTTCGCATTGATCGTTACAACCCACCAATCTGAACGAAGGATATCCAGCGAACTACCCAATGGCACAGGAGCTCTCTTCGATAGTGCTTTCGACTGAATGGGTAGGACACGGCTTTCGTCGTCACTTGCGGCATAGAGGTCTGCGCCCCGCGCGTTGCGTACAGTGGGCATGACATGCCAACCGCGACGCGATAGTTCTCGTGCTACGTGGTACAAACCGGCGTTGCCAGTCAGCTGATGCCGCATTTTAGCTTGAATACTCCAACACGATGACATAGCCAGACGGCTGCCTGAATTCGCCATCTTCCGTCCGGATGTCTCGTTCCGGTTGCCAGATCACATTGATGATCCGGCTTCCCTCTTCGCCCAAACTGTGCAGCAGCGTCCTCAGCCGCTCAACGTCGTCAGGGCATGTCGCGATGGCATATGACATGAAGTCCCCCGTGTTTTCGGTCAGCATATAGGAGTTCGGCGCGCCTTGCGACAATCGGCCGACAGCGGGTAGTCGCCGGTCAAATTTCAAGCTGAGACAATGGCCGAAGCCGCTTTCCCTTTGCCGGGCCATGCGCTAGTCAACGAACAAACAGCGGCAGACAGCCTGAACGGGGATGCGCGAGAACATGCCAGGCGAGAACGAGACAGCGCTGCGGTTTCCGGTCCTGATCGGCGACATTGGCGGCACCAATGCGCGCTTCTCGATCGTGCTCGATGCCAATTCGGAAGCGACCGAGCCGCAGATCGTCCAGACGGCGAATTTCAAGACCATCGACGAGGCGATCCAGGCGGCGGTGCTCGACCGCTCGTCCATCCAGCCGAACTCGGCGGTGCTGGCGGTCGCCGGGCCGGTTGACGGCGACGAGATCCCGCTCACCAACTGCCCCTGGGTCGTGAGGCCCCGGCAGATGCTTGCCAATCTGGGCTTGAGCGAGGTCGTCGTGCTCAACGATTTCGAGGCGCAGGCGCTGGCCGTGGTGGCGCTCGGCGAAGAGCATATGGAAAAGATCGGCGGCGGCACGCCGGAACCCAATGCGAGCCGGGTTGTGCTCGGTCCCGGAACGGGTCTCGGCGTCGCCGGGCTGATCTATGCGCTCGACCATTGGATACCGGTGCCGGGCGAGGGCGGGCATATGGACATTGGCCCGCGCACGCCGCGCGACTTCGAAGTGTTCCCGCATATCGACAAGCTTGAGGGCCGCATATCCGGCGAGCAGATCCTGTGCGGACGTGGGCTCGTCAACGTCTACCGCGCCGTGGCCAGCACGGACGGCAGGCCGACGCCCTTGACCACGCCGGCCGAGGTCACGGCGGCGGCGCTTTCGAAGTCCGATCCGGTGGCCGAGGAGGCGCTGGCGCTGTTCGTCACCTGCCTCGGCCGCACCGCGGGCGACCTGGCGCTGGTGTTCATGGGCCGCGGCGGTGTGTTCCTGACCGGCGGCATCGCGCAAAAGATCGTGCCGGCGCTCAAAGCGGGCAATTTCCGCGCCGCCTTCGAGGACAAGGCGCCGCACCGCGCGCTGATGCGCGAAATGCCGGTCTACGTCATCACCCATCCGCTGGCGGCGCTGCTCGGGCTTGCCGCCTATGCCAGGACGCCTTCGCTGTTTGGCGTGCGGACGGCGGGGCGGCACTGGCGGGCGTGATCGCTCCGGCGCTCGGGACGGCGCGACGAAGTTTCGCCATAGGCAAGCCGTAGCCGGGACGCTAAGAGGATGCGAAAAAGGCGTCCTGACGTTTACGAGAACCCACGAAGCGCTTCGATTTGACACTTCAAAATCCAAACAAGGCAAAAAGCCGGCCCGCCGAGGTCACGGCGGTGCTGCGCCGTATCGTCGCTGAAAACGGCTATGACCATCGCTGGTCCTATGCGGTCGTCATCGTCTGCTCGCTGCTGGTTTCGGGCGCGACCGCCTTCTCGGCCTGGGTCATGGCCCCGATGGTCAATGAGATCTTCTACGAACGGCGCGGCGACGCGATCGTGTGGATCTGCGCCGGCTTCATGGGCGCCTTTCTGGTGCGCGGCTTCGCCGGCTACGGCCAGGCGATAGCTCTGGCGACGATCGGCAACAATCTGGTGGCCCGCTACCAGAAGCGCATCTTCGACCATCTGATGAAGCTCGGCGTCGATTTCTTCAACGACACGCGCTCCGGCCGCCTGGCGGCGCAGGTGGACGAGAATGTCGGCGGCATTCGCGATCTCTTGTCGCTGACGTTGATTTCCATCACCCGCGACGCGGTGACCCTGGTCGGCCTAGTCTGCCTGATGGTCTACCAGGATCCGGTGTTGTCGCTCAGCTCGCTGCTGATCGGGCCGCCGCTGATCTGGGCGGTCGTCTACATCACGCGGCGGGTGCGCAAGATCAACCGCGAATCCGTGCTGATCAACTCGCGGCTGAGCGGGTCGGTGCAGGAGGCCACCCAAGGCATCGCCATCGTCAAGGCCTTCACCATGGAGGACGAGCTGGCCCGCCGCATCGGCATCATGGCCGACACCGCCGAGCAGCGCAGCAACAAGATCGCCCGCGTCTCCGAACGGCTGTCGCCGATTTCGGACATGCTGGCCGGCCTCGCGGTCACCGCCGTCATCGCTTATTCCGGCTACCGGGCGCTGGTGCTGGGTCAGCCGCCGGGCGCGGTGTTTTCCTTCATCACCGCGCTGATTCTCGCCTATGATCCGGCGCGGCGCCTGGCGCGCATGCAGGTCACGATGGAACGCGCGCTGGTCAATGCGCGCATGATCTACGAGCTGCTCGACCTCGAGCCGAAGCAGGGCGACGCGCCCGACGCGGTTGAGGCGAAGATCACCACCGGCGAGGTGCGCTTCAACAATGTGACGTTCGGCTACAGCGCCGACATGCCGGTGCTGCGAAACCTGAGCTTCACCGCCGCCGCCGGCAAGGTGACGGCGATCGTCGGCGCCTCGGGCGCCGGCAAGTCGACGTTGGTGGCGCTGCTGCAGCGCTTCTACGACGTCGACCAGGGCTCGATCGAAGTCGACGGCCAGGACATCTCGAAGGTGACGAAGCGGTCGCTGCGCCAATCGATCGCCTATGTCTCGCAGGCGCCCTATCTGTTCGAAGGCACGATCCGCGACAACATCCGCTACGGCCGGCTGTCGGCCACCGACGCCGAGATCGAGCAGGCGGCGAAACAGGCGGCCGCCGACGATTTCATCCGCCAGCAGCCGCAAGGCTACGACACGCCGGTCGGCGAGAACGGCGTGACGCTGTCGGGCGGCCAGCGCCAGCGCGTCTCGATCGCGCGCGCCATCGTGCGCCAGGCGCCCATCCTTCTGCTCGACGAAGCGACCTCGGCGCTCGACAACGAGGCGGAAGCGCGCGTGCAGGAAGCGCTGACCCATGTCATGGAAGGCCGCACCACCATCGTGATCGCTCACCGGCTGTCGACCGTGGTCAATGCCGACCGCATCATCGTGCTGGAAGAGGGGCGGCTGGTCGAGGAAGGCACGCACGCGACGCTGATGGCCGACCCGCACAGCATCTATGCCCGCTTCCACCGGATACAGGGCAAGAAGGGGCTGGGGCTTGTCGACGACGTCAAGGCAAGCCAGACTTCGGCCCAAACTCCCGCATCGCGCAGCCGCGCCAAGAAGACCGTCAGGAGAAGCGCATGAGTGAAGCCGGCGATATGGGCCTGGTGGTGGTGGGCGCCGCCGGCCGCATGGGCCAGACGCTGATCCGCGCCATCCATACCATGCCCGGCGCGCGCGTCGCCGCCGCGGTCGAGCGGCCGGACTCGGCCCATCTCGGCAAGGATGCGGGCGAGCTCGCCGGCATCGGCATCATCAACGTGCCGATCGTCGACGACCCGCTGCCGGCCTTCGCCAAGGCCGACGGCGTGCTCGATTTTACGGCGCCCGCGGCAAGCGTCGAATTCGCCGGCTATGCCGCGCAGGCGCGCATCGTCCATGTCATCGGCACCACCGGCTGCTCGGCCGACGATAACGCGAAGATCGCCGCCGCCGCGCGCCATGCCACGATCGTCAAATCGGGCAATATGAGCCTCGGCGTCAATCTGCTGGCGGTGCTGGTCGAGCAGGCCGCGAAGGCGCTCGACCCGGAGGATTTCGACATCGAGATCCTGGAGATGCACCATCGGCACAAGGTCGACGCGCCGTCCGGCACGGCGCTGCTGCTCGGCGAGGCGGCGGCGAAAGGGCGCGGCATCGATCTCGCCGACAACAGCGTGCGGGTGCGCGACGGCCATACCGGCGTGCGCAAGGCGGGCTCGATCGGCTTCGCCACGCTGCGCGGCGGCTCCGTCGTCGGCGACCACAGCGTGATCTTGGCCGGCACCGGCGAGCGCATCACGCTTTCCCACCATGCCGAGGACCGGGCGATCTTCGCCCGCGGCGCCGTGAAAGCCGCGCTTTGGGCCCGCGCGAAGAAGCCGGGGCTTTATTCCATGCGGGACGTGCTCGGCCTGAGCTGATCCCTATCCAAACCATTCCATAGGAGCAAACATGTCGGGAACTCTCGTGCTCGTGCGCCACGGCCAGAGCGAATGGAACCTGAAGAACCTGTTCACCGGCTGGCGCGACGTCGGGTTGACCGACCAGGGCACAGCAGAGGCGCTTGCCGCCGGCGAGAAGCTCAAGGCGCGCGGCCTGAAATTCGACATCGCCTACACGTCTGCCTTGAAGCGGGCGCAGGTGACCTGCCAGCATATCCTCGAGATCGTCGGCCAGAGCGACCTGAAGACGATCCGCGACCAGGCGCTCAACGAGCGCGACTATGGCGACCTCTCCGGCCTCAACAAGGATGACGCGCGCAAGAAATGGGGCGAGGAGCAGGTGCATATCTGGCGCCGCTCCTACGATATCGCGCCTCCCGGCGGCGAAAGCCTGAAGGACACCGGCGCGCGCGTATGGCCCTATTACCTGCACGAGGTGCAGCCACATGTGCTGCGCGGCGAGACCGTGCTGGTCGCCGCGCACGGCAATTCGTTGCGCGCGCTTATCATGGCGCTGGACGGCAAGTCGGGCGAGGAGATCGTCAAGCTCGAGCTCGGCACCGGCGTGCCGGTGATCTACAAGCTCAACGGCGATTCCACCGTGGCGAAGAAAGAAGTGCTGGAGGGGTGAGCTTCCTTCTCCCCGTTCACGCTACGGCATGCGCACATTTCCAAGCGGCTGGTTTTTCTCGATAGCGTGCATGGCAGCTTGGCGCATGCCTTGTCTTATGCAGCGCTGGTCGACCCCCACTCCGTCTCGGCTTCGCCGAGCCACCTCTCCCCCGATCGACGGGGCAGAGGAAAGGCGCCAAGCCTTTTGCCGTCAACGCCCGTCCAGCAACACTCCCTTCCTTTCCCTCCGGAGGGGGAAAGGTGGCGCTGCGAAGCAGCGACGGATTGGGGGAACCACGTGGCAATCAAGCCGCGGCCTGATCAGTCACGCCAATCACAGAACGATGTGTGCATGGCGTAGCCCGCTCACGAGGAGAAAATACCCGGCAGGCGGATGAGGGGCAGCGCCAACGCCGACGAAAAAAACCGCGTTGACACATACCGTTTGCCCGCTTACTAGAGCGCCCACCAGCCCAGATGGCGGAATTGGTAGACGCGCACGGTTCAGGTCCGTGTTCCGCAAGGAGTGGAGGTTCGAGTCCTCTTCTGGGCACCAAATTCCCGTTTCAGACGATCTGACGCGATGAGCAAAAAAGCCCGGATTTTCCGGGCTTTTTTGTGTCCTGCAACTCATCTCGCGTTGAACCGTTTCTATCTTGCCGGCTAACCCGAGGTTTCGTGATGCCCGCGCCGTTCAAGGAGTGGAAGGTTCTGCCGCATGGCAGGCTCTCTCCTGTCGACGACGATATTCTGACGGTGACCGGCGACATACCGATGCCGGTTGGCAACATGAAACGGCGCATGACCGTGGTGCGACTGCGCGACCGGCGGCTTGTCATCTTCAGCGCCATCGCGCTCGACGACGAACAGATGCGCGAGATCGAGGCCTTCGGCCAGCCGGCCTTCTTGATCGTCCCTAACAATCATCACCGGCTCGATGCAAAACCATGGAAGGATCGCTATCCCACCCTTCAGGTGATTGCACCGGCTGGCGCGCTCAATAGCGTCGAGAAGGCGGTACATGTCGATGCGGCACGCGGCGACTTTGGGGATCCCGACGTCAAGCTCGTCACCGTCCCCGGAACCCGTGGTCGCGAAGCGGCGTTGCAAATTGACGGAGCGAACGGCACGACGCTCGTTCTCAACGATATCGTCAGCAACATCCGCGGCGCATCCGGCTTTGCAGGCTGGGCATTGCGCATGATGGGATTTGCCGGTGATGAGCCGCATATACCCTGGCCAGTCAAGCTGACGATGGTCCGCGACAAGGCGGCACTCGCGGCGCAATTGAGACAATGGGCCGAACAGCCGGCGCTCAAGCGCATCCTTGTCTCGCATGGCTTAGTCATCACCGAGGATCCGCGCGGGGCGCTGCGCAAGCTGGCGACGTCGCTCGGATAGATGAAAGCATAGCGACCAACCTCTCCTTCCGGCCAGTCTCCCAACAAAGCGCTTCAAACCCGGCCTCGACGACGCTACGGTCCGCCCCATGGCCCCTTCCGTCAGCCCGACCATCGCCGCGCGCCGCGACCAGATGTTTCCGATCCTCACCGACGCGGACATCGAACGCATGCGCCGCTTCGGCGAGGCGCGCGCCTATGCCGCCGGCGATCACATCGTGACGGCCGGCACGGTGTCGCCCGGCGTGATCCTCATTCTGGCGGGCAAGGTCGACATCACCCAGGCCGGCGGGCTTGGCCCGCGCGAGGCGATCATCAGCTATGGTGCCGGCAATTTCGTCGGCGAGCTGGCGCAATTGTCGAACCGGCCGTCGCTGGTCAATGCCGAGGCGGACGGACCGGTCGAGGCTATCGTCATCCCCTCGCAGCGCCTGCGCGATCTGATGGTGCAGGAGGCCAATCTCGGCGAGCGCGTCATGCGGGCGCTGATCCTGCGCCGGGTCGGCCTGCTCGAAAGCGGCACCAGCGGGCCGGTCGTCATCGGCCCGCCCGGCAATGGCGACGTGCTGCGGCTGCAGGGCTTTCTGCGCCGCAGCGGACTTCCCCATCGCGCTCTCGATTCCGACACCGACCCTTGCGCCAAAACGCTGATCGAGCGGTTTCATGTCGACCCGCACCACCTGCCGATCGTGCTGTGTCCGAACGGCAAGCTGATGCACAATCCGGGCGAGACCGAGCTTGCCCGCTGCGTCGGCCTGCTGCGGCCGATCGATGCCGAAAAAATCTACGACGTGGCGATCGTCGGCGCCGGGCCGGCGGGGCTGGCGGCCGCGGTCTATGCCGCCTCGGAAGGGCTGTCGACCATCGTGCTCGATTGCCGCGCCTTCGGCGGACAGGCAGGCGCCTCGGCCCGCATCGAAAACTATCTCGGCTTCCCGACCGGAATCACCGGCATGGCGCTGATGGCGCGCGCCTATAACCAGGCGCAGAAATTCGGCGTCGAGATGGTTATCCCTGACGAGGCGAAGCTGCTCGACGACGCTACCGACGGCGCCCGCTACCAGCTTGCCCTCGGCGATGGCGAAACGGTGCGCGCACGCGCGGTGGTGATCGCCAGCGGCGCGCGCTACCGCCGCCTCGATATCGCCAACCTCGCGCAATTCGAGGGCACCTCTGTGCATTACTGGGCGTCGCCGATCGAGGCCAGGCTTTGCCGGCACCAGGAGGTGGCGCTGGTCGGCGCCGGCAATTCGGCCGGCCAAGCGGCCGTCTATCTGGCGAGCCAAGTGCGCAAGGTGACGCTGCTGGCGCGCCGCGACAGCCTCGACGCCACCATGTCGCGCTATCTGGTCGAGCGCATCAAGGCACAGCCCAACATCGAGGTGCTGACCGAGACCGAGGTCGCGGCGCTGGAGGGCCATGAGGGCAATCTCGAGCGGCTGCACTGGCGCAACCGGGCGACCGGCGAAGAGACGACGCGCGCAATCCGCCATTTCTTCCTGTTCATCGGCGCCGACCCGAACACCGACTGGTTGGTGAACTGCAACGTGGCGCTGGACGCCAAGGGTTTCGTGCGCACCGGGCCGGACACGACACCGGGGCACGGGCTGATGGAGACCAGCCGCAGCGGCGTGTTCGCCATCGGCGACGTGCGCTGCGGCTCGATCAAGCGCGTCGCAGCCGCCGTCGGCGAAGGCGCCCAGGTGGTTGCGGCGCTGCATGCCTATCTGGCGCGGGACGGCGCCGCCTCAAGCCAATAAGCCAAACCGACGAGGAGATCCTGATGGACGAATGCAGGCACACCAGGGACATCAAAAAGGTCACGCCGAGCGCGCTCGGCTGTGAGGAATGCCTGAAGAGCGGCTCTTGGTGGGTGCATCTGAGGCTCTGCCGGACCTGCGGCCATGTCGGCTGCTGCGACGACTCGCCCAACCGCCACGCGACGAAACATTTCCATGCCACGCAGCATCCGATCATCGAGGGCTACGACCCGCCGGAAGGCTGGGGCTGGTGCTTCGTCGACGAGGTGTTCATCGATCTCGGCGAAGACACGACGCCGCAGAACGGCCCGATCCCGAAATTTGTTTGACGGTGCAGGGCAAGCCGGCCGGGCGACGCCTTGTTCAGCGCACCGAGCTCGTCACGGTCGGATCGACGGCATCGGGCACGGATTTGCGCTCATTGCCGGCGAAGATGCCGATGAGGAGAAGACTGAGCACAACCGGCACAAACAGGATGGCGACGCGCGCCTGCACGTAAAAGATGGCACGCCATTCGTTTCGCTTTTCGGGGCTATCGTTCATCATGCTCGCTCTGTGGTGCCTCCCGGGAGGGGACATAGAGAGGAAGCGTTAAGCATCTCCTTCCGATTCGGTTAACGGACGACGATCTGCTGCATCGCAAAGGGCAGCGCTGCCCCCTCTCGTCCGCTGTGCGGTCAACTCTCACCACTTCGTCTACGCTATGCACACATCTTCTGTGACTGGCGCGACTGATCAGGCCGAGGCTTGATTGCCAGGTGGTTCCCCCAATCCGTCGCTGCTTCGCAGCGCCACCTTTCCCCCCTCCGGAGGGAAGGAAAGGAGCGTTGCTGGACGGGCGTTGAGGCAAAAAGCTTGGCGCCTTTCCTCTACCCCGTCGATCGGGGGAGAGGTGGCTCGGCGAAGCCGAGACGGAGTGGAGGTCGACCAGGCAGCATAGGATAACGCAAGCGCCAAGCTGCCATGCACGCTATCGCCAAAGGCCAGCCGCTTGGAAATGTGTGCATGCCGTAGCCCACTGCGTGGGGCGAGGAACGGCGGGCTGCCTCACGCATTGGCTTTTCCGCCGATTTCAGGCAAACCTCGTCGCCTGTAAACCGACACGGAGAAGCGATGTTCCGATGGGGTGTTCTGTCGACGGCGAAGATCGGCCGCGAGCAGCTTTTGCCGGCAATCGTGGAGTCGGAGAACGGCGTCCTGTCGGCGATCGCCAGCCGCGACTTGTCGAAAGCCAAGGCGCTGGGCGAGCGTTTCGGCGCCCGTCATGCCTTCGGCTCCTATGAGGAACTGCTCGCCTCCGAGGAGGTCGACGGCGTCTACATCCCGCTGCCCACCTCCCAGCATGTCGAATGGACGGCGAAAGCGATCGAGGCCGGAAAACATGTGCTGGTTGAGAAGCCGCTGGCGCTCGACGCCAAGGACATTCCGCCGCTGATCAGGCTGCGCGATGAGAAGAAGGTGCTGGTCTGCGAGGCCTTCATGGTCGTCTATCACCCGCAATGGATCAAGGTGCGCGACCTGATCGCAAGCGGCGCCATCGGCCGGCTGCGCCATGTGCAGGGCGCGTTTTCCTATTACAATGTCGACCCCAAGAACATGCGCAACCAGCTCGATCTCGGCGGCGGCGCGCTGCCTGACATCGGCGTCTATCCGGCCGTGTCGACGCGCTTTTCGACCGGCAAGGAGCCGCTGCGGGTGCAGGCGACGATCGAGCGCGACAAGACTTTCGGCACCGACATCTGTTCCTCGATCCGAGCCGATTTCGGCGATTTCGAGCTGTCCTTCTACCTGTCGACGCAGATGGCGGCGCGGCAGGTGATGGTATTCCACGGCGAGAAGGGCTTCATCGAGGTCTTCGCCCCGTTCAATGCCGGGCTCTACGATCACCACCGCATCGAGCTGCACAACCAGAACCACAGCGAGGCGCAGGTGTTCCGCTTCCCAGGCACGCAGCAATACAGGCTGGAGTGCGAAGCCTTCGTGCGCGCCGCCCAGGGCGGCAAGGACCGCGTCTTCACGCTGGAGGAATCGGTGCTCAACCAGAAAGTCATCGACGCCATCTTCCGCGCCGGTGACAAAGACGGCTGGGAGCCCGTCTGAGGCTTTGCAATAAGTTTGCCGGCTGATCCTGGGAGGGAAAATGGCTGACGCGGACGTGATCATTGTCGGCGCGGGGCTGGCCGGCCTCGTCGCCGCGACGGAGTTGGCGGAGGCCGGCAAGAAAATCATCATCGTCGACCAGGAGCCGGAACAGTCGCTGGGCGGCCAGGCCTTCTGGTCGTTCGGCGGGTTGTTCCTGGTCGATTCGCCGGAGCAGCGGCGCATGCGCATCCGCGATTCCCACGACCTCGCGCTCGAGGACTGGATGGGCACCGCCGCCTTCGACCGTCCGGAGGATTTCTGGCCGCGCAAATGGGCGGAGGCCTATGTCGGCTTCGCCGCCGGCGAGAAGCGCTCCTGGCTGATCGAGCGGGGCATGAAATTCTTCCCCGTCGTCGGCTGGGCCGAGCGCGGCGGCGGCAATGCCGTCGGCCACGGCAATTCGGTGCCGCGCTTCCACATCACCTGGGGCACCGGGCCCGGCGTGCTCGAGCCTTTCGTGCTGCGCGTGCGCGAGGCGCAGAAGCGCGGGCTCGTCCAGTTCAGGTTCCGCCACCGGGTCAACGAGATCATCCGCACCGGCGATACAGTGACGGGCGTGCGCGGCGATGTGCTGGAACCGAGCAGCGTCGAGCGCGGCCACAAGAGCTCGCGCGCCGTGACCGGCACGTTCGATCTCAGCGCGCAAGCGGTGATCGTCGCTTCCGGCGGCATCGGCGGCAATCACGAGCTGGTGCGCCAGAACTGGCCGTCGCGGCTGGGCGCGCCGCCGAAGCGGATGATCACCGGCGTGCCGGACCATGTCGATGGCCGCATGCTGGCGATAACCGAGGCGGCCGGCGGAAGGGTCATCAACCGCGACCGCATGTGGCACTATGTCGAGGGCATCAGGAACTGGGCACCGATCTGGACCGAGCACGCGATCCGCATCCTGCCCGGCCCCTCCTCGATTTGGCTCGACGCGCGCGGCAAAAGGCTGCCGGTGCCGCTCTATCCGGGCTTCGACACGCTGGGCACGCTCAGCCACATCATGAGCACCGGCTTCGACTATTCCTGGTTCATCCTGACCAAGAAGATCATCCAGAAGGAGTTCGCGCTGTCGGGCTCCGAGCAGAACCCCGATCTCACTGGCAAAAGCTGGCGGCAGGTGCTGGGCCGCGCGACATCGGGAATTCCCGCCCCGGTGAAGGCGTTCATGGAAAAGGGCGAGGATTTCATCGTCGAGGCCGATCTTGCGAAACTGGTGGCGCGGATGAACGCGCTGGCCGGCGGCGAGCCGCTGCTGGAGGTCGCCCAGGTCGAGCGCGAGATCCGCGCCCGCGACAGGCAGCTCGACAATCCGTTCTCCAAGGATGCGCAGATCACCGCGCTGCGCGGTGCGCGCTCCTATCTCGGTGACAGGCTGATCCGCACCGCCAAGCCGCACAAGATGCTCGATCCGGCGAACGGCCCGCTGATCGCGGTGCGCCTCAACATCCTGACCCGCAAGACGCTGGGCGGGCTGCAGACCGATCTCGACAGCCGCGTGCTCGACGCCGCCGGCCAACCGGTGCCGGGGCTTTATGCAGTGGGCGAAGCCGCCGGCTTCGGCGGCGGCGGCGTGCATGGCTATGCGGCGCTGGAAGGCACCTTCCTCGGCGGCTGCATTTTTTCGGGGCGCAGCGCCGGGCGGGCGGCGGCGGCCACGATTGCGTGAACGGAGGGTGCGGATGGTCGCCGCCTCGGCGACAACGCTGTAGGCTTTTTCGGTCAACTCGACTGAAGTCCCAACTCCAATCATGACGGGAACAGCATGCGCATCATCGTCTATGGGATCGGCGCTATCGGCGGCGCCATCGCGGCCCAGCTGAGTTTTTCAGGCCACACGGTGCTCGGCATCGCCCGCGGCAGGCAGCTCGATACCATCCGCGCCTCGGGACTGTCGCTTTCCACCCCGCAAGGCACAAGGACCGCGCGCTTTCCCGTCCATGCCGACCCGTCGGAGATTTCCTTCGAGCCGGACGATGTCGTGCTGCTGACGATGAAAACGCCTGATACGCTCGGGGCGCTGCAACGGCTCAACGCCGCCGGTGTCACGGCGCAGCCGGTGTGCTGCTTCCAGAACGGCGTCGCCAACGAGGCGCTGGCCTTGCGTTTCTTCGCCAATGTCTATGGCGCGACGGTCATGCTGCCGGCCGATTACGACACGCCCGGTCAGGTCGCGGCCTATTTCGCGCCCAAGATCGGCGCCTTCGATATCGGCCGCTATCCTTCCGGAATCGACGACACAGTCGAGAAACTGTGCGGGGTTCTGAGCGCCTCCGGTTTCATCGCCGACCCCAGGGACAATGTGATGAGCAGCAAGTACCGCAAGCTGCTCGCCAACCTTCGCAACATCATCGACGCGGCGCTGGGCGAGACCGAGCTGCAGCGGAAATGGTATGCCAAGGCGCGCGCCGAAGCCGAGGCGGTGCTCACCGCCGCCGGGATCGACTGGGACAAGACCGACGCCATGGCGCGCGAGGAATTGACCATAACCGCCATCCCCGGCCGAACGCGTGTCGGCTCCTCGACGCTGCAGAGCATCGTGCGAGGGACCGGCTCCCTCGAAACCGACTTCCTCAACGGCGAGATCGTGCTTCTCGGGCGGCTGCACGGCATGGCGACGCCCGTCAACTCAGCCCTATGCAAACTGTCGGTCGAGTTGGCCAGCGGCCGGATGCGGCCGCAATCGGCCGGCGACGACACGATCGTCTCCATGATCGGCGCAGCCGGCTGATCGCCCGAGACGATCAAAAAATAAGACCCGGCCCGGGAATCCTTTGGAGGCCATGGAACGTCTTCCTCACGCAGATCGCAAACAGGAGACGACCATGACCTACAATCTCATCCGCTACGGCGTGAAAGACGCAAGCATCGCCGAGAACCGGGCGCTGGTGGCAAAAGTGTTCGAGGCGCTGGATGAAACGCAGCCGCAAACCTTGCGCTATCTGGTGCTCGAACTGGAGAATGGCGAGTTCGTCCACATCGTCGGCTACGACAAGGATAGCTCGGCGCTGACCGAGCTCGACGCGTTCAAGGCCTTCGGCGCCGATCATGCCGCGCGGCGTTCGACGCCTCTTGTGAGGGCGCCGGCGAAGATCGTCGGGAATTATCGTATGCTGGCCAAGGCCTATGAAGCCGTGCCCGCCTGATCCGGCACGGCCTCGGCAAGGCGAGAAAGAGGACGATGAGCTCAGCAGGGTTCGGCCGTGCGGAACTTGACGCCATGCTCGTCGGCCTGCGGCCGAAACTTCACCGCTACGCCGCCCGCATGGCCGGCTCGTCGATCGAGGGCGAGGACATCGTGCAGGAGACGGTTGTAAAGGCGCTTGCCGCGTATGATGGCGGCGCCCGCGTCGAGCGCCTCGAGCAGTGGCTGTTCCGCATCGCCCACAATGCGGCGCAGGATCATCTGCGCCGCCGCCAGCGGGAGCGCTCACGTATCACCGAAACCGACATGACGACGATTGAGGATCTCTCGGCCAGCGCCGAGGCGAGGCTTGCGGCGGCAGCAAGCCTGCGCACGTTCATGCAACTCACGCCGGCGCAGCGCAGCGCCGTGGTCCTGATCGACGTGCTCGGTCTCAGCCTTTCCGAAACCTGCGAGGTGACGGGAGCGACTTTGGCTGCAACCAAGGCGGCGCTGCATCGCGGCCGGGCAGAGCTGAAGGCGCTGGCCGCCCGAACGGACCAAGTGGCCATGCCGAAGCTCGACCGGGAGGAGGAGCGCCGGCTGCGCCGCTATGTGGACCTGTTCAACGCGCGCGATTTCGACGGGGTCAGGAGGCTGATCGCCGAGGATGTCCAGGTCGACGTCCTCAATCGCACCCGCCTCAACGGCAAGAAGGAAGCCTCGACCTATTTCGGCAATTACGACCACCTCGGCGACTGGGCCCTGTCGCTCGGCTTCGTCGATGGCCGGCCGGCGATCCTCATCCGCAACCCACAGGCGGACGATGCCGTGCGCGGCTTCGTGCTGATCGACTGGCGCGATGAAGAGGTCGCCCGCATCCGCGATTTCCGCTACGTGCCGTACTGCGTCGCCGAGGCGGATATCTGCTTGCTTACCAATTGAGCTGCGAAGCGATCACGGTTCGAATAGAACCGAGCGCGTTTCTTTGCTGCCGTTAGCCACCGCCTTGATCGCCCTGCTCGACGGAGCGAACGGAAAGGCCAATGCCGGCAAGGGCTGAATAGAGGCGATCAGGTGCCGTCGCGGGGACGGCGCTCCGTCACATCATCGTGAACGTCGCGTGGCATGAATTGCCGATCGGAACGCCATCTCAAATCCGCCGCAAAGGCAAATCAACTGGCCCGTCATCGTCAGTCAATTGTCTTTTCGCCAATCACGGCATAGTGCGAGCCATACGAGCTCGCGGGTCCTCCAATGTCTCTGAATGAAGCAACCAAGCCCGCCAAGAAAAACGCGCCCAAAGCCAAACCAGTGACGGAATCGCCACCGCGCGATCAGATCCTGATCGGCCCTGATTTCATACATAAGGGCGAGCCGCACGAGAGGCTTGACCGCTTCTTCGGCGATCTGGCGAGCCGCTTCGACGCAGCACCGGCGGTGATTTCCGGCGGCCGGCCCTGGTCATATCGCGAGCTGAACAGCCGTGCCAATCAGTTCGCGCATCTGCTGATCGAGCGTGGCGTGAAGCCGGGCGACAGGGTAGGCCTTTTGCTGGACCGCTCCGCTGAAACCTATATCGCTATCCTTGCCGTGATGAAGGCCGGGGCGGCCTTCGTCCCTTTGGCCACCGCGTTCCCCGAAGATCGCATGGTGATGATCATCGAGGACGCCAATGTCACGATGGTGATCAGCGTCTCCGGTTACGCCGCGCGCGTGGCGCGCCTGCCGGTTCCGCATATCTCGATCGACTCGGCGGAATCCGAAATCGCTCTCAAGCCAGAAACGGCGCCCCTGCCGGAGGGCAGCCACGACCAGACCTGCTACATTCTCTACACGTCCGGCACCACGGGCAAGCCGAAAGGCGTGGTCATCACGCATCGGAGTTTCTGCAACTTCATCCGCGTTGCCGCGGCATCCTACGGTTACCAGCCGGGCGACCGCGTGTACCAGGGCATGACCATCGCCTTCGACTTCTCCTCCGAGGAGATCTGGGTGCCCTTTGCCGCCGGTGCCACGGTCGTGCCGGCGCCCGGCCAACAGCCCCTCGTGGGCGAAGAGCTGGCCAGCTTCCTGCGCGAGCATCACATCACCTGCATGGCCTCCAGTCCGACGCTTTTGTCGTCGATCGAGAGCGACGCGCCCAGCCTGCGCACGATCCTGGTCGGCGGCGAAGCCTGCTCGCAAAAGCTCGTGGTGCGCTGGGCGAAGCCCGGCCGCCAGATCCTGAACACCTATGGCCCGACCGAGGCGACGGTCACTGCCACCATGGGTTTGCTGACGCCGGACGAACCGGTGACCATCGGCAGGCCGCTGCCCACCTATTCGATAGCCATTCTCGACCCCGAAAAGCCGAAGGTGCTGACCGGCGACCAGCTGGGCGAGATCTGCATCGGCGGCATGGGCGTGGCGGTAGGCTATCTCAACCGGCCGGAACTCACCGAGCAGCGATTCATCAAGGATTTCATCGGCCTGCCGAACAATCCCAGCGGCCGCATCTACCGGACGGGCGATCTCGGCCGCATCAACGGCAAGGGCGAGATCGAGTACCACGGCCGCATCGACACGCAGGTGAAAATCCGCGGCTACCGCATCGAGCTGGGCGAGATCGAGGCCGTGCTGCTGGAACAGCCGGGCATCGCGCAGGCGGCGGTCACGACGTGGGAGATCGAGCCCGAGCGCACGGAACTGGTCGCCTATTACGCCCCAAGGAGCGGAGGCGACAGTGTGGATCGCACCACGCTCGTGCGGGAACTCAAGCAGCGGCTGCCCGACTACATGGTTCCGGCCTATCTGGAGCAGCTGCCCGCGATCCCGATGACCGTCTCCAACAAGGTCGACCTGAGAAAGCTGCCAAAGCCGACCAGCGCGCGCGTCGCGGCCGGCCATGCGATGATCGACCCGCGCAACGAGGACGAGAGGTTTCTGGTCGACACGCTGCAGGATGTGCTGAAATTCGAGGACATCTCCATCGAAGACCACTTCTTCGACGACCTCGGCGCGAACTCGCTGTTGATGGCGAGGTTCTGCGCGCGCATCCGCTCCCGCAAGGCCTGGTCGACGACCTCGATGCGCGACGTCTACCTGCATCCCACGGTCGCGAAGCTCGCCGAGCACCTGCGCGCGCCGCAGATGGCCGCGGTTGCGACGAGCGAGCCGATGCTGACGCATCGGGCTTCCAGCCTTGCCTATTGGAGCACGGGCTTTGGGCAGCTCATGTTCTACGCGCTCTACAGCTATGGCTCGCTCTGGGCGATCAATGACGGGCTCAACTGGGTCTATGACGCGCTGGACGACCCGGTGCAGCTCTATCTGCGCTGCGTTCTGTTGTCCGCCAGCGTCTTCTTCGGGCTCAGCGGTTTTGCCATCATCGCCAAATGGCTGCTGGTCGGCCGCTGGAAGGCCGAGACGTTCCCGATCTGGGGCTGGCGTTATTATCGCTTCTGGGTCGTCAAGGCGCTGGTTCGCAGCGCGCCGGTGGTGCTGTTCCGCGGCAGCCCGCTATACAGCCTCTATTTGCGCCTGCTCGGCGCCCGGCTCGGCAACCGCACCGTTATCGAGTGCCGGTCCGTTCCGGTCTGCACCGACCTGATCAGCATCGGCGACAATTCGATCCTGCGCAAGGATTCCATGATCCTGGGCTTCCGCGCCCAGGCGGGCTACATCCACACCGGCCCGCTCGACATCGGCCACAACGCTTTCGTCGGCGTCGGCTCAACATTGGACATCGACACCCGCATCGGCGACGGCGCCCAGCTTGGCCACGCTTCGTCGCTGCATCGCGGACAGGCGATCCCTGCCGGCGAGCGCTGGCACGGATCGCCGGCGATTCCGACCGAGGCGGACTATTGCACGGTTCCCAACGTGCCGCTGTCGCGAGCGCGCCGGATCATCTACGAGGCGATCCAGCTCTTCATCCTCTTCGCCATCGTCACGCCGTTCCCGCTTCTGTTCCACACCTACTGGGAGAATGTCGGCGACGACTATCAGGAGACCATCGGCATCGTGGCGATCGGCACCACGGTGACGCTGGCGGGCTTCATCATCGGCGGCGTATTGCTGGCGGCCATCGTGCCGCGGCTGTTCAACCTCATGCTGAAGCCCGGCCGAGACTATTCGCTCTACGGCTTTCACTACTGGCTGCAATCGATGCTGGAGCTGGTCAGCAACGTGCGGCTGCTGAATGTGCTGTTCGGCGACAGCTCGGCAGTAGTCTACTATTTGCGCGCCATCGGCTGGCGGCTGAACAAGGTGAACCAGACCGGGTCGAATTTTGGCACCAACCAGCGGCATGAAAACCCGCAGCTCAGCGAGATCGGCTCGGAAACCATGGTCTCCGACGGCCTGTTCATGGTCAACATGCAGAAGTCCGCCAACTCCTTCCGCCTCGAGCATACGCGGGTCGGCGAGCGCAACTTCTTCGGCAACAACATCATCTATTCGCCGGATTCCCGCACCGGCGACAATTGCCTGCTCGGAACCAAGGTGCATGTACCGGTCGATGGTCCCGTGCGCGAGAATGTCGGGCTGCTGGGGTCGCCGCCCTTTGAAATCCCGCGCATGGTCAATCGCGACAAGGAACTGCTCGGCTTGATCTCCGACGAGGAGCGCCGCCGCCGGCTGCCGCTGAAGAACCTCCACAATTTGGTCACCGCGCTGCTGTTCTTGGCCGCGCAGTGGCTGATCCTGTTCCTGACGCTCGCCATCTGGGACAGGGCGCTCAACTACTACAACGAATGGGAGCAGACGGCGCTGTTCGTGGCGGTGGTGCTGACCACGGCGATCGGCATTCCGTTCTATGTCTTCCTGGAACGCGTCAGCCTCGGTTTCCGCCGGCTGAAGCCCAGGATGGCGACGATCTACGACCCGGTCTTCTGGCGGCACGAACGCCATTGGAAACTGTCCGATTCGCCGATCATGGGCCTGTTCACCGGCACACCGTTCAGGCCGCTGCTCCTGCGTCTGGTGGGCGTTAAGGTCGGGCGGCGCGTCTATGACGGGGGAAGCATCATCACCGAGCGGTCGCTGGTGGAGATCGGCGACGACGCGACGCTCAACGAGGGCTGCGTCATCCAGGCGCATTCGCTGGAGGAAGGCGCGTTCAAGTCCGACTACATCCGCATCGGCAATGGCTGCACGCTCGCCCCCGCCGCCTTCGTCCACTACGCCGTGGCAATGGGCGAGGGATCCGTGGCGGACCTCGATTGCTTCGTCATGAAGGGCGAAGTGCTGGAGCCCAACACCGTGTGGCGCGGCAACCCGGCGAAGCTCTATGGCGTGGTGACGCCGATCGACGCGAGCGCGATCAAGATCGGGCAGAAACAGTGAAGCGTGCCGCCGACGCGCGGACAGGCGACCGCCCGGTTGTCCTGCGTCCCGTCGGCGAAGATAACCGGGCGGCGATCCTGGCGCTCGAGCTGACGCCCGAGCAGCAAGGCTTCGTCGCTTCAAATGTCGACTCGCTGGAAGAGGCCGGGGAGGATGACGAGGCCATCGCCCGCGCTGTAGTTGCGGCCGGGCGCGTCGTCGGATTCCTGATGTACAGCGCTCCGGAGGACGATGACGAGGCGATCATCTATCGTTTCATGATCGACCGCCGCGAACAAGGCAAGGGCCTTGGCCGTGCCGCGGTTGCCCGGGTGCTGGAGGAGATCGCGCAACTCGGCCACATACGCCGCGTCTCGATCTGCTACGAACCGGACAACGAGGCGGCGCGCCGGCTCTATGCCGGCTTCGGTTTCGTCGAGACGGAACTGGACGAGGATGGCGAGATGATTGCCGTGCTCGAATTGAGCAGCAAGTGATCACACGGCCGGACGACGCGCGACCGGACATCGAGAGCGCCGTCGAGCAGGCGCTGGCCGGCCTCGCGCAGCCCGGCCTCGTCACCGGCTGCCGTCTTATTCGTGCCGGCGACGAACAATACCTCCTGCCGGCGGAAGGCGCTTCCATCGCCACGCGCGAACAAAGGGCGCGCGCCGCCACCGGAGCAGGCCGTCAGGTCGCGCATGAATTGCTGCGGAGCCTGAGCTGTGCGGATCTCGCCGTCTTGCGGAGCCAATTGGGAAACCCGATCTGGCCTGCAGGTATCGTCGGTTCAATCGCGCATGACGACGAACTTGCCGTGGCGGTCGCCGCGCGATCCGACGCGATGAGAAGCGTGGGCGTCGACATCGAGCCTGCCCTGCCCCTGCCGCACGACCTCCAAGGCATGGTGGCAACGCCGCAGGACCGTCTGGGCGATCTTGATTCCGGTATAGGCAGCCGCATTCTGTTTGCGATCAAGGAGGCGGTCTACAAGGCCTCGTTTCCGCTCGACGGCCGCGTGCTGGGCTTTGAGGACATCGCCGTCGATCTCGCCTCGGGCGAGGCGGTCACTTCATCCGGCAATCGGTTGACCGTGCGCGTCACCATCGAGCCCAGAATCCTGGCGCTGGCTTACCCGGCATAGGCGCGCTGAGCCCTGCCCTGATCATTCAGAGTGGGCGTTGAACAGGAATGGCGCCCGAAGATTCGGACTGCGAAGCTCGGATAAGCAGTCTGGTGCGGCACGAGAGGACGTCGCGAGATCAGGCAGGAACGTAGCTCAACCTGATCACATCCTCGCCGATCCGATCATGAGCCATCAGGCGCAGCGGCGGCCGGGGCCCGGCGAAATACGGCTTGCCGTGACCAAGCACCACGGGGTGCAGGTAGATCCGATACTCATCGATCAGGCCCAGTTCAGTGAGGCTTCGCGCCAAATCCGGGCCGGCGACTTCGATCTCGCCGGCGCGCTCGGCTTTCAGCTTGCGGATAGCGCCTTCGAGATCATCCTCGACAAGACTGGCATTGGGCCCGACGGACTTCAACGAGCGCGAGACGACCCATTTCGGCTGGTTCCGCCACGCCGCCGCGTAGGCAAGTCGCTCGGCATCCCATTCAGGATGCTCGTCGTCCCAGTAGCGCATGATCTCATACATGCGGCGACCGTAGATGCTGCCCGCCTGACGCTCGGCCTCCTCGATGAAGTGGCGGAAAAGCGCGGGGCTCGGCCCGAAGGCCGTGTGATCGACGTAGCCGTCCAGCGACTGGTTCATTCCGAACACGAGCTTGGCCATTGTCTGTTCCTCACACGGCATCACAAATCTAATTGCATTGTGCAATCGGTTCAGATTAGGCCGACTGATTTTATTTTGCAATTGGTTCTGCCGCATACATAAACGCAACACGTTTCGGGCCGGATGATCGCCCGATCCTTTGCTGCAGTTCTCCCAACCGCGCAAATCCATCCGACGATGCAAAGCCGTTTCAAAACGGCCATTTGAAAACGGTGGGATTCAGCTAAACATCTGAAATTGTTGGCGCGCCCGAAGAGATTCGAACTCCTGACCCCCAGATTCGTAGTCTGGTGCTCTATCCAGCTGAGCTACGGGCGCGCAACAGGCCGTGCATGAAACAGGCCCCGCGATCCGGTCGAGAAGGCCGGCCGCGATGTGGAGTGTTCCCTAACGACTGAATTTGCGAAAAGCAAGCCGATCCGGCAAAAGTTTTGTCGCAGGTGGTTTTGCCGTGCCTGAGGTGTATCGAGATTCAGGTCAGGCCGAGTCGAAAATGGTGGTTTCTGAGAACCGGAGCGGAGCGTACTTAAAGTACGTGAGCACCGGAAGCGCAGGAAGCCGCCATTTGCAGGCCGGCCTCACCTGAATATCGGCATACCTCAAGCCGGGCGGCGCAGGCCGTTGCGCGCCTGATCGAGCCGCACCGGCTGATCGGGAATGGTGACGGCGAAGACGGTGCGGCCGCCGATCGATTCGACCAGCTCGACCGTGCCGCCATGAGCGCGGATCAGCTCGTGCGCGATCGCTAGGCCAAGCCCGGTGCCGCCGCTGCGCGCCGAGCCGCGGAAGGCGGCGAACAGGTTCTCGCGCGCCTTGGGCGGCAGGCCGGGTCCGGTGTCGGTGACGGTGATGCGGCTGACGCTGCCCTGGCGCTCGGCCGCGACCGCCAGCCGGCGCACCACCGCGCTTTCGGTGTCGGCTGCCATCGCCTGCACGGAGTTGCGGCAGAGATTGGTGAGCACCCGGAACAGCTGGTCGGAATCGGCATCGACCTCGAAGGCATGCTCGATGGCGTTGATGAACTCGATGCCGTCCTCGATGTCGAGCAGGCCGTGCACGTCGTCGACCAACTGGCGCAGCCGCACGCGGCGGCGCGACGGCGCCGGCTCCTGCGTACGGCCATAGTGAAGCACACCTTCGGAGTAGGAGACGGCGCGGTCGAGGGCGCGCAGAAGCTTCGGCGCGAAGGCCTGCACGGTCGGGTCCTTCACCTGGCGCAGGCGATCCGACATCAGCTGCGCGGACGCCAGGATGTTGCGCATGTCGTGGTTGATCTTGGAGACGGCCAGGCCGAGATCCGCGAGATGCTTCTGCTCCGACAGCATCTTCTGCAGCCGGTCCTGCATCTGCGACAGCTCGCGTTCGGCGACCCCGATCTCGTCGGCGCGGTCGGCGGGGCGGATGACGCGGCCGGGATCGTCGGGCGCCTCGGAGAAGGCCAGGATCGAGCGCGTCATGGTGCGAATCGGCCCGATCATGATCAGGTCGATCGCCGCATAGACCAGCATGGCGGTGAACAGCGAGATGAGCAGCGAGACGACGGCGACGTTGCGCGAGTATCTCAGCATGGCGTCGCGCAAACGGTAGTCCGGCATGATCAGCTCGAATTCCTTGTCGCTGTCGCCGACCGGGCCGAAGACGCGCAGCATGCGCTTGCCGCCGAAGAACAGCGTGTCGAGCGCGCCGGTCATGCCGTTGATCAGGCCGACATTGGCTATATCGATGTGCGCGTCGACCTGTGGCGGCATGTCGGCGACCACCAGAAGCCGTGAGACGCCACCGTCACGCACCGCGATCGCCTTGGCGCCGATCGCCATCAGCACATCGTTCTGGGCGTTGTGGGACAGCGAGTTGGGCTCGCCCTGCAACAGCACGATCGACACCGCGGCGGCTGTGCTCAGGCGCTCCTTCAGCCAGTTGACCCGGTAGCTGGCGATCCAGGGCAGGAAGATCAGGATTTCAGCCAGCAGCACGAAGGCGATGGTGAGTAAAAGCAGCTTGGTCGACAGACCGCGCGACAACGGCACCCGGCGCGACGAATTCGCCGCCGCCGGCTGTGCCTTCTCGTTCGTGGGCAGAGTTTCACTCGTCATTGACGCGCATTCACAAAGGCTTGATCGGCCAAGATTATGCGATTTGCGGCTTTTTTGCCAATTTCATCGTCGGCTCGGCGAAAAATGCCTCGCGGCGGGGCGGATTGACTTCCAAAGACCTTCTTTCTATAAGCCCGCTCACGCTCGGGCCATTCGTCCCGGCGCGGTTTCGATCGCGCCTAGGCCGGCCCGGCAAAGCTCCTGTTACACAGTGACAGAATCAAGAAGGGCCGCACCCCGCGGTATTAAAACAAATGAAGCGTACCTACCAACCGTCCAAGCTCGTCCGTAAGCGCCGGCATGGTTTCCGTGCCCGCATGGCCACCAAGGGTGGCCGTGGCGTCGTTGCCGCCCGTCGCAACCGCGGCCGCAAGCGGCTCAGCGCCTGAACGAAAGACGAGATCGTTGCCCGCACCCGGCAAGCCACAGGGGAAAACTCCCGGGCGGCTTCTGAAACGCGCGGATTTCTTGGCTGTGCGCGGCGGCGAGAAACGCCGCGGTCGGCTTTTTCTCGTTGAAGTTCTCGACCGCGGCGATGACCTTGCGCCGCGCGTCGGCTACACAGTCACCAAGAAGGTCGGCAACGCCGTGGTGCGCAACCGCGTCCGGCGGCGGCTGAGGGAAGCCGTGCGCGTTCATGCCGCCGATGACATGGCGCCCGGCAATGACTATGTCATCGTCGGGCGTGAAGACGTGCTTGCCATTCCGTTCGGCCAGTTGAAGGCCGAGCTCTCCCGCCGGCTGCGCGGAACACGATAGGCCAAGGGCTTCGATGGAAAACAACCGCAATTTCTTCATCACCATCGCGCTGTCGGTGCTGATCCTGACGCTCTGGCAGGTGTTCTACATGAACCCGCGCATGGAGCAGCAGCGCGAGCAGGCCCGCATCGAGCAACAGCGCGCCGAGGCGCAAAAGAAGGAAGCGCAGGGCACCAATCCAAGCGCGACCGGAACGCCGGCCCCGACCGCCGGCGCCATCCCCAGCGCGCCCGGCAGCGATAGCGTGACCGCGGCCAGCCGCGACCAGGCGATTGCCGCCACCAAGCGCGTCAAGATCGACACGCCCAGCCTCGAGGGTTCGATCAATCTGGCCGGCGCGCGCCTCGACGACCTGAGGCTCAAGCACTACACCGAGACGGTCGACAAGAACTCGCCCGAGATCGAGCTGCTCAACCCCTCATCGCTGCCCAATGGCTATTTCGCCGAGATAGGCTTCGTCGGCAACGACACCACCGGCACTGTGCCCGGCGCGGATACGGTGTGGAGCGTCGACGGCAATCCGACGCTGACGCCCTCGACGCCGGTGACGCTGACCTTCACCAACGACAAGGGCCTGACGTTCAAGCGCACCATCTCGATCGACAACGAATACATGTTCACCGTTTCCGACACGGTGCAGAATTCGGGAACGGCCGCCGTCTCGCTGTACAATTACGGGCGCGTCACCCGTTTCGACAAGCCGGCCGTCGCCAGCACCTATGTGCTGCATGAGGGCCTGATCGGCGTGACCGGCAGCGAGGGGCTGCAGGAATACAAATACGCCAAGATCGAGAAGGACAAGGAATACACGCCCAGCAAGTCGACCAACGGCTGGCTCGGCATAACCGACAAATACTGGGCCGTGACGCTCATCCCGACGGAGAAGCAGCCCTTCCAGCCGAAATTCTCCTATTTCGAGTTCAAGGACGGGCCGCACAGCCACAGCTACCAGTCCGACTACCTGTCCGACGCGATCAGCGTCGCGCCCGGCCAGTCGACGACGGTCGAATCCGAAATCTTCGCCGGCGCCAAGGAAGTCTCGACCATCAATGCCTATGCCAAGGACCGGCAGATCCGCCAGTTCGACCTTTTGATCGACTGGGGCTGGTTCTATTTCATCACCAAGCCGATGTTCTGGCTCATCGACACGCTCTACAAATTCTTCGGCAATTTCGGGCTGGCGATCCTCGCCACCACCGTCGTCGTCAAGGCCATCTTCTTCCCGCTCGCCAATAAGTCCTATGCCTCGATGGCGAACATGAAGAAGGTGCAGCCGAAGATGGTCGAGATCCGCGAGAAATACGCGGACGACAAGATGAAGCAGCAGCAGGCGATGATGGAGCTCTACAAGACCGAGAAGATCAATCCTCTGGCCGGCTGCTGGCCGGTGGCGCTGCAGATCCCGGTCTTCTTCTCGCTCTACAAGGTGCTCTACATCACCATCGAGATGCGGCACGCGCCGTTCTTCGGCTGGATCCACGACCTCGCGGCGCCGGATCCGACCTCGATCTTCAACCTGTTCGGCCTGTTGCCGTTCGCGGCTCCCGCCTTCCTCCCGCATATGGGCGCCTGGGCGGTGGTCATGGGCATCACCATGTTCCTGCAGATGCGCATGAACCCGGCGCCGCCGGACCCGACGCAGGCGGCGATCTTCACCTGGATGCCGGTGATCTTCACCTTCATGATGGGCAGCTTCCCGGCCGGCCTCGTCATCTACTGGGCCTGGAACAACACGCTGTCGATCCTGCAGCAGGGCGTGATCATGAAGCGCCAGGGCGCCAAGATCGAGTTGTGGGACAATCTGGCATCGATTTTCCGCAAGAAACCATCGCCAGCGGAATAGACGGCTCCTGAACTGCTAAGACGAAAAAACCCCGGCATCGTTTTGTCCGGGGTTTTTGTTGATCAGGCCCAGCGATCAGCCGTCAACCTTCGAGATTGGCCATGGCCATGTTCCCGGTCTCATTCCAGGGCGGAGCAAGCAGCGAAAAAAGCCCGGCGCGAAGCCGGGCTTTCGATAGGGTGTCGCGCCGGTTAGCCTCAGCTCACCTGGACCTTGCCAGCCGCAGCCTGGTCCTCGGCGATGCGCTGCTGGAACATCTGCGCGAAATCGATCGGATCGAGCATCAGCGGCGGGAAGCCGCCATTGCGGGTGGCGTCGGCGACGATCTGGCGGGCGAAGGGGAACAGAAGCCGCGGGCATTCGATGAACAGCAGCGGCAGCATGTGCTCCTGCGGGAAGCCGCTGATGGCGAAGACGCCGCCATAGACCAGCTCCACATTGAACAGCACTTCCTGGTCGAAGGAGGCCTTGGCGTTCAGCGTCAAATTGACGTCGAACTGCTTGTCCGAGAGTGGGTTGGCGTTGACATTGACATTGATTGCGATGCCCGGAGCCTTGTCGCGGCCGCGCAGCGAATTCGGTGCGCCGGGGCTTTCGAAGGAGAGGTCCTTCACATATTGCGCAAGCACATTGAGCGAGGGCTGGTTTTGGGTGCCGTTGCCGTTGGCGGCGCCGGTCGCGGCGTCATCGTTGCTGGCCATGAGCCTTTAAGTCCTTTTGCCTGGGCAGCATTGCTGACCGGATTGAAATCGCGGGTTCGCTACCATGCTCGGCCGGACAAAACAAGTTTTGCCGCCCTCATCGGCGGAAGGAACAGGACAGCGCGAACGCCAGGTATTGGCCGAAGCCTCTCAACCTCGTCATTCCAGGGCGGAGCAGCCGCGAAGCGGCGTCGCGGAGACCCTGGAATCCGTTCCGTGACCTGAGCCGTGCAATGCGGCGGAGCAGAATTTTGCACCGCGGCAACACTCGAAGTCACTGGATCCTGTGGGCTGCGCGGTACGCTCGCTTCCCGCTCCGCCCAAGGACGAACCGGTAGGCGTTTTGGCCCTTAATCGTTCTTCAGCCGCCGCCAGGGCGAATTGTGATCCGGCCGGTTCGGATAATCGTCGCGCGAATAGTCGCTGTCGTCGAGGTCGATGACGTTGTCG
Organism: Mesorhizobium sp. CA15; assembly: GCF_020165215.1. Lineage (NCBI taxonomy): Bacteria > Pseudomonadati > Pseudomonadota > Alphaproteobacteria > Hyphomicrobiales > Phyllobacteriaceae > Mesorhizobium > Mesorhizobium sp. CA15. Next base: position 15,122 of record NZ_JAIUHQ010000018.1, on the reverse strand, counting down.
CGCCGGCGGGCCGAAAAGCCGCGGCCGAAGCTGGTCGCCATGACGATGCGGTTCTTGAGCAGGCGCCAGGCGAAGTCGCGCACTGGCGGCAACAAGAGAAGAATGGCGAAGATGTCGGTGATGAAGCCCGGAATGATCAGAAGGATCGCCGCCAGCACGATCATCGCCCCATACGCGAGCTGGCGGCTGGGGTCGCGCCCGGCGTCCATTTCCGTCCGCACCCGCGCCATGACGCCGAAACCCTGATGCCGAAGCAGCAGGCTGCCGGCGACGCTGGACAGGATGACCAGCCCGACCGTCGCCAAAGCGCCGATTTCGCGGCCGACGACGACGAAGCCGGCGATCTCCAGCAGCGGCAGCAACAGCAGGAACAACGGGATGAAGGAAATGCGCAAAGTGTCGACCGATCGCTTTCTTCTTTTGCGGCGCTCGCGGACAATCGCCGCTGGCCTTGGCGCCTTTAGATAGGTATGGCTGCCTTTGATTTGAATGATAGCGCCTGCCGTTCTATATGCTTTGGGTGTTGAACGCTATGCGACCGCGATCCCCGAGGGGTTTACGCCGGTGCGGCAAGAACAGGGATCGAGTTGGCGGAAATTATGGGTTTCTTCGACTTCGGCACGATTTTCTTTTTGATTGCGGCGGTTGTGATCTTTTTCCAGCTGCGCAACGTGCTTGGACGTCGCACCGGAAACGAGCGCCCGCCCTTCGATCCCTATTCGGCGAGCCGCACGCGCGAGGCCGATGCGGCGCAGAAGCCTGAAAATGTCGTGTCGCTGCCGCGCAAGCGCATGCCGGGCGAACCTGCGCCCGAGACCTATGCCGCGATCGACGCCTTCGCCAAGCCGGATACCGACCTCAACAGGGGCCTGCGCACGATCAAGGACAATGATCCGTCCTTCGATCCCAAGACCTTCGTCGACGGCGCCAAGATGGCCTATGAGATGATCGTCATGGCCTATGCCGACGGCGACCGTAAGACGCTGAAGAACCTTTTGTCGCGCGAAGTCTATGATGGTTTCGTCGCCGCGATCGGCGACCGCGAGGCCAAATCGGAGAAGATCCAATCCTCCTTCGTCGGCATCGACAAGGCCGACATCGTCGCCGCCGAAATGAAGGGCTCGGAAGCGCATATCACGCTGCGCGTCGTCTCCGAGCTGATCTCGGCGACCCGCGACAAGGCCGGCGCGGTCATCGACGGCGACCCTGAAACGGTGGCCGAGGTCAAGGATGTCTGGACCTTCGCCCGCGACACCCGCTCGCGCGACCCGAATTGGAAGCTTGTCGCCACCGAAGAAGAAGATTGAGATCAAGCGGCGGGGCCCCAGTCGTGCCGCTCTCTTCCGCATTCGGCATAAAATCCTTCAGCGACCTTCCGGGCTGGGGCGAAGATGACCATGCTGCGGCCTTCGCCGCGTTTCGCCGCTCGGCCTTCCACACGCCGATAAAATCTTACCGCACCGGATCGCTCGGCGTCGATTTCAATGCTTTTGCCGATGCCTATGCCGAGGCGCGTGCCGTTTCGGCGCCGAGCAGGTCCGAGGCGCGATCCTTCTTCGAACGGCATTTCGTGCCGATGCTGGTCAAGGCCGAAAACGGCGCGGGTCTCGTCACCGGCTTCTACGAGCCCGAGGTCGAAGCCTCGCCGGTCAGGACCGAGCGGTTCACCGTGCCGCTGCTGACGCGCCCCGCCGACCTGATCGACATCGACGACGGCAACCGGCCAGCCGGCATGGATGCCTATCTGGCCTTCGCCCGCCGGACGGATGATGCTCCCGTCGAATATTTCGACCGCGGCGAAATCGAGCGCGGCGCGCTCGCCGGCCGAAATCTCGAAATCGCCTGGCTCGCCGAGAAGGTCGATGCGTTTTTCATCCATGTGCAGGGCGCGGCACGTCTGAAGATGACCGACGGCAGGCTCGCCCGCGTCACCTATGCCGCCAAGTCCGGCCAGCGCTTCACCGGCCCAGGCAAGATCTTGAGCGATCTCGGCGAGATTCCGCTGGCAAAGGTAACGATGCAATCGATCCGAGCCTGGTTCAAGGCACATCCCGACCGGGTCGACGAGATCCTGTGGCGGAACCGCTCCTACATTTTCTTTCGCGAAGCCGCGGTCGACGATGCTTCGCTCGGCCCGATCGCCGCCGCCAAGGTGCCGCTGACGCCGGGCCGCTCGGTCGCGGTCGACCGCCTGCTGCACACATTCGGCACGCCCTTCTATATCGATGCGCCGACCCTTACCGCCTTCGATGAAAAACCGTTCCGGCGGCTGATGATCGCGCAGGACACCGGCTCGGCTATCACCGGTGCGGCGCGCGGCGATCTCTTCGCCGGCTGGGGCGACGCTGCCGGCGAGATCGCCGGCGTGGTCCGCAACGCGGCCGATTTCCATGCGCTGCTGCCGCGTGCGCTTCTGCATGGAGCGACCCGGTGAGCCGCCGCGACGACCATCTCAGCGACGACGACCGCATCCTGTGGAACCTGGTGGCGCGCTCTGCCCGGCCGCTGAAGGGCAAAACGGCCGTCGAGATCCCCGACATCGTCGAGCCCAAGCCTGAGACGCCCCGGCCTGCCGCCAATGGCGTTGCGGCCGTGGCCGCCAAGCCGAAGGCGCCGCATGTGGCGCATTCGCTCGACGACCAGACGTTGCACAAGCTGAAAAAAGGCCGGCTGCCGATCGAAGGCCGCGTCGACCTGCACGGCATGACGCAGGACGAGGCCTATTCGCTGCTGCTCACCTTCCTCAACCGCGCGCATGCCGGCGGCATCCGTTACGTGCTGATCATCACCGGAAAGGGTTCGTCCTCGGGCGGCGACGGCATATTGCGCCGCGCCGTGCCGGCCTGGCTGTCGACGCCCGCTTTCCGGCATCTGGTGTCCAGCCACGATCATGCTGCCCGCAATCATGGCGGCTCGGGCGCGCTCTATGTGCGGCTGCGGCGGATACGGTCATGAGGATTCGCGAATGAGCCAGCCGACATGACCCCGTTCGGCGAGAAGCTCAGGACGCTGCGCGCCGAGCGCGGCGTCAGCCAGAAGGCGATGGCCAAGGCCATCGGCGTCAGCGCCGCCTATCTTTCGGCGCTCGAGCACGGCCGCCGCGGCGCGCCGACCTGGACACTGATCCAGAAGATCATCGGCTATTTCAACATCATCTGGGACGACGCCGAGGATCTTGCCCGCCTCGCCGAAAGCTCGCATCCGAGGGTCAGGATCGATACATCCGGCCTGTCGCCTGCGGCAACCGAGCTGGCCAACCTTTTGGCCGAGAGCATCGAGAAGTTGGATGAGGCGGAGCTGAGGAAAATCACGGCGGCTGTCCGCGCTGCGCTGCGCGGATAGCTTGCCCTGATGAAACGGGGCGGCTAGCCGAAGCCGCCCGAACTTCGTCATCCACGGGCGAAGCGGACGCGCAGGCCTGAGGATCCATTCCGTGACCTCCCGCGAAGGACAAGGCGGCGCAGAACAGAGATCGTTCTGCACCGCGGTGACGTTCAGCGAGGGCCACGGCTTCCGTGTGCTGGGCCGCGGACAGCCCTTATTCCTGAAATCACTGCTTGCCGGCGCCGTTCGTGCTACCGCGTCCGCCATTGTTGTTGTGATCGCGGCCGCCGTTACCACCGCCCAGACAAGCCGAGGAGTCGACGCCGCAGCAACGGCCGCTCCACAGATCGTTGAGATTGGTCTTGGCACAGCTTTTGGTGGTCTCGTCCGCCAGGGCCGATCCGGTCAAGGCCGACACCGCGATGGCGGCAAGCAAGGTGTTTCGCAGGAAAGCAGTCATTGAAATTCTCCATGGTTGGGTTTGTCGTCCACGGCTGTGTGTCGCCGGCCGGACGCAAAAGGTTCATGGAGTTGCGTGAAAATATTCGGCAAGGCTATCGGCCGGGCTTTTGTTGTCATCGCCCGTTGCGATGTGCGGCTACGACTGCTCGGTCGTCATTCCAGGGCGGAGCAAGGAGCGGAGCGACGCGCGCAGACCCTGGAATCCATGCCGTTACGCCAAGGCGTTCCAACGGTTACAGAATTCTGCACCGTTGCACTCTGCAGCAAGGGTCACGGCATGGATACTCGGGTCAAGCCCGAGTATGACGACGTCACGTGGGTTTCGGCCAATCTCCAAGGTTGGCACCAGAAGCGCCCCGCTCAACCCACCGCCAGCCACAGAGCCTTTTCGCCGGCCGTCGAAACCAGCCTGGCATGCGCCGCTCGGTGCACCCACAGCGGAGGGGGTAGAGCGCCTCGCGAAGAAAGCAGGGTGTTCGAGGCCTACTGCACCGAGCCCACAAGCACAGGCTGGCCGTCGCGGATCGAGACCCAGCGCCCGGTGTTGTCGATCGCCTGCCGCTTGAGGAAGCGGTAGCCGGTCGCGTCCCAGGCTTTGACCTTGTCGGTCAGGTTGTCGAGCACATAGTCGCCCTTGTCGGTGCGCACCGTCAGCACCGAATGGCCTTCGCCGTCCGGCTTGCGCACGACGGTGATCAAAAGGTCGGCCAGCGACATGCCCAGGCGGTAGAGCTGGCGGCGCTTTTCCAGCACATAGTCCTCGCAGTCGCCATAGCCGTCGTCCGGATAGGCCCAGACTTCGTCCTTGCCGTAGTGATCGAGATCGCTCAACGGCTTGACGGCGGCGTTGACCTTGGCGCTGACGCTGACCAGCCTGCGCCACAGCCCGTCCGTCATCGTGGCCGGCCCGAGAGTGACCGGGCGGATGTTGCATTCGCTCGGATGCGACTTGCAGAAATCATAGTGGCCGATCGGTTGCGAGGTCAGGCCGCCGGTGGCCATCGCGCCAGCCGCCCAGGCCGGCACCGCCCAATGCGCAGAGATCGCCAGTCCTGCGGCTGCGCACAAGCGCAGAATCCGCGTCATCGCTGAGGAAGTCATTGCCCCCGCCCTGTTCTTTATTAACGAAACGTTAAGGGCGATTTACAGTCCGTGTCAATTGGAGACGACGGTCAGTTTAGCGGCATGGTTACCTGCGCGATCCGGTAGCGGCACTTTCGCAACAGAAGCGCAGGTGCAACACCGCTGGCCGCCAGGTGGCGGCAAGGCTGATGATGTGCTCCGGAGTTCAGCTTTTGGCGGAACGGACCAGTTTAGGCTTCGCCGCCACGCGGTGCTGGCGGCCATAGCTGGAAATGAAGTCGACGATGCGCGGCACGATCTCGGAGCGGAAGCGCGAGCCGTTGAAGACGCCGTAATGGCCGACGGCCGGCTGCATGTAGTGCGCCTGCCTGTCGGCCGGGATGTTGACGCACAAATCATGCGCGGCCTGGGTCTGGCCGAGGCCGGAAATATCGTCGTTCTCGCCCTCGATGGTCAGCAGCGCGACGTTGCGGATCGCCTTCGGATCGACCGCCTCGCCGCGATGCGTCATCTCGCCCTTCGGCAGAGCGTGGCGCACGAACACGGTGTCGACCGTCTGCAGGTAGAATTCCGCCGTCAGGTCCATCACCGCCAGATATTCGTCGTAGAAGTCGCGGTGCTTTTCGGCGCTGTCGCCGTCATGCTTCACAAGGTGCATGAAGAAGTCCTTGTGCGCGATGATGTGGCGGTCGAGGTTCATGCTCATGAAGCCCGAGAGCTGCAGGAAGCCCGGATAGACCGGACGCCCGAAGCCCGGCACCGGCCATGGCGCCGGCATGATGACATTATCGCGGAACCAGTCGATGCCCTTTTCCTTGGCCAGAAGATTGACCGCGGTCGGGTTGCGGCGCGTGTCGACCGGTCCGCCCATCAGCGTCATGGTGGAGGGCACGAAGGGATCGCCGCGCTTTTCCATCAGCGCCACCGCCGCCAGCACCGGCACGGAGGGCTGGCATACGGCCATCACATGCGTGTCGGGGCCGAGCGCGTGGAACATCTCGATGATGTAGTCGACATAGTCGTCGAGATCGAAGCTTCCTAGCGCCGCCGGCACCATGCGGGCATCGACCCAGTCGGTGATGTGCACGTCGGCATGGGGCAGCATCGCCTCGACCGTGCCGCGCAGCAGTGTCGCGTAATGGCCCGACATCGGCGCCACGATCAAAAGCTTCGGGTCGGGCTTGCGGCCGGCGGGCAGCGCGCGCTCGAAGCGGATCAGGTCGCAGAACGGCTTCGACCATACCGTCTTTTCGGTGACGCCGACGCTTTTCCAGTCGACCACGGCCTTTTCCAGGCCGAACTGCGGCTTGCCGTAGCGACGGGTGGTCCGCTCGAAGAGCTCCGCGGTCGCCGCGACCGAGCGGCCGAAGGGGGTGTGGGAAACCGGATTGAGTGGGTTGGAGTAGAAGAGCCGCACCGCGTCGGCATAGAAGCGGGCCGGCTGCAGCGCCGCATGGTTCATTTCGTAGAGCTGGTAGAACATCGCGAACCCCGCTGCCGTCCGACGACCAAAAGGACGACGAACTGCGCCGAGCCTTGAATGTCTCCCGGCGAGGTTAGCAAGATATTGTTGCGATGCAATACGTCATTTTGTCTGACGAATGCATCTTTCGTTCAACCTGTTGAAAACCGGACCTAAGCGGGCGAGCCGGCTCAATGTGCGCTGCCGAAATGTGAAGGATATGTGTCCGGCCCCTCATGCCGGACACGACCAATGCATATCGCCCTGAAGTGGGCAGCGCTTTGGATGACGACATGCATCAAAAAAGGCGGCTCAGACGCGCGCCATACAGACGGCGGTATGGCCCGAACCGATGAAGCCCAGCTGGCCGGCGGCGCCGCGGGAGAGATCGAGCATACGTCCCTTCACGAACGGACCGCGATCGTTGATGCGCACGACGACGCTGCGGCCGTTGTTCTTGTTGGTGACCCGAAGCTTGGTGCCGAAGGGCAAGGAGCGATGGGCTGCAGTCAGTGCCGAGGGGTTCATGCGCTCCCCTGAGGCGGTTCTGGAATGCAGCGCATACCAAGAAGCGCGGCCGCACTGCGCGGCGGCGGAGGAGGCGGATGAGGCGCCGGCCATCAGGCCAGCCGCGATCGTTACCGCGACAAGCGCAGTCTGGTTGGTTTTCTTCATGCTTTGGGGATGGCTCCGTTAGAGATATGCCCCGCCGATATGTGCCGAATGAGGCGGGAAATGCGGCATTGATCTGGCGGTTCCATGGCGACAGCACACGTTTGGAGTCGCCGCGAAACAGTTTGTCATGATATTCACAGCCCCATTAACGCGTATTCTCACTGAATATCGGGCCGGCATACGGGACATTCGGGGCAAGATCGGCCCACAAGATTTGAAGTACTGAGGGACGGAACTGCTTAGGTTCCTCGACGTCTTTTGTTGCGTCCCCATTGCCGTTCAGGATCGACTTCCGGAGAGGGTCCAGCCGATGCGATTGATCAGGTTTGTGCTGGCGCTGATTGTGCTGGGGCTGGGTGCGCTGTGGTCGCTGCAAGGCCTCGGTCTCGTCAAGGGCAGTTTCATGACCGGGCAGACGCAATGGCTCTATATCGGCCTCGTCACCATGCTGGTCGGCGTGGTCGGCCTGCGCTGGGCGACCCGCTCGCGCATATGACCTTGCCGGTCGGGGCGGAGACGGTTGGCGGTCAGGCGGTCGCATTCGCCGGCACGCAGCATCGTTGCGCGCGTCGCTCCGCCCCAGAATGACGAAGGAAGATGGCCGCCGCCCTCCCACAAAACACCCCAGCGAACGAAAAATCCGCCTGTCGTCCCTTCTCGGCAAATCCATGCTTCAAAGGGGGTGGCATTGGGACTGCGATTTCGTGCTCGGCACGGTTAGTATAGTAATCTTATCAACATTGGGAGTGAGAGAACGATGCGCGACCTTCAAAAAACCGTTCCGGCGATCGTTCGTGGCTTGCGGCTGAGGCCGTCCGCGGCGCTCGCCCAGCGCTGATCGCTCGAGTCCCGTTTCGGGTAGCAGTCATGGTTGGACGCGGCAATTCCATCATCATTGTCGGCGGCGGCGCGAGCGGCGTCGTGCTGGCCGCGCACCTGTTGAAGTCGCCCAATCCGGACCTGCGCGTCACGCTGATCGAGAAGCGACCGCATTTCGGCCAGGGCATGGCCTATTCGACGCTGCTTTCGGCGCATGTGCTCAACGTCAACGCCTCCGGCATGAGCGCTTACGCCGACGACCCGACCCATTTCGCGCGCTGGGTGCTGGAACGCGGCCTCGCCAGGCCGGACCAGGGACCGTTCTACGCGCCGCGCAGCCTCTACGCCCGCTATCTGCAGGATGTGCTCGAGGGCCTCGAGGAGCGCGAGCGCGACACCGGTCGTCTGCGGTTGATCCGCGAGGAGAGCCTGTCGATCGCGCCGACCTCGTCGGGCGTCGAAGTCGTACTCGCCAACGGCACCAGCGTCGTGGCGCATCTCGCCGTCCTGGCCACTGGTCACGACGAGCAGCCCGGCGCCTTCCAAGGTCATGCCGTCCGCATGGGGACGGAGGCCGACACCGCGCTCGATCCTGAAGCCCAGGTGCTGCTGCTCGGCACCGGCCTGAGCATGATCGACGCTTTCCTGTCGCTGGAGCAGCGCGGCCATCGCGGTTCGATCGTCGCGGTGTCGCGGCGCGGCCTGCTGCCGTCGCCGCACCGCAAAGGCAATCCGATCAAGCTCGATATCGCCGATATTCCGCTCGGCACCCAGCTTTCCTATTTCGTCGGCTGGTTCCGCAACCTGATCCGCGAGACCCAGAAAGCCGGCGGCGACTGGCGCGACGTCGTCGATGGTCTCAGACCCTTCAACCAGACGATCTGGCAGAATTGGCCGTCCTCGGCCAAGCGCCGCTTCGTCGAGCACACCAAGGCCTGGTGGGATATCCACCGCCACCGCATGGCGCCGGAAGTCTATGCGCGCGTCACCGATGCGGTCGCCTCAGGCCGCATCCGTCTCGTCGCCGGCAGGGTGGTGGCCATAGAACCGAACGGCGGCTTCGTGGTGAAAATCCAGCCGCGCGGCACGCAGGACGTCGAGACCCTGGACGTCGCCCGCCTCTATGATTGCATGGGCATCGCCCGCGACATATCGCGGACGTCGAACGGTGTCGTGCGTTCGCTGGTCGAGCGCGGGCTGGCGCGTCCCGATCCGCTGCGCCTCGGCCTCGATGTCACGGCGAAATGCGAGCTGATCGCGGCCGACGGCACGGTGTCCTCGAAGCTGCTCGCCGTCGGACCGCTGACGCGCGGCACCTTCTTCGAGATCGACGCCATTCCGGATATCCGCGTGCAATGCGCGAAGCTGAGCAAGCAGTTGTTGGGATAGCATGGCTTCTCGCTGGCAACAGGAATTCTGACATGCTGGCGGGACAGCACCCCTCTCTGCCCTGCCGGGCATCTCCCCCGCAAGGGAGGAGATCGGACTTCATCCCCGCTTTCGCCAATCGCCAACGTCGAAGGGGAAGCGCCGGCGACGGAACTGTCAATCTCCCCCTTGCGGGGGAGATGTCCGGCAGGACAGAGGGGGGTGCCTCGCGCTGGCTTCAACAATGAGAGACTGCGAAGCAACCCGCTAGAATTCCATTCCTCCACTCGCCGCCGGATTGGCACGATCTATCTTCTTTCCTGATGAAAAGGGCTGGAAAAGACAGGGCGCGCGATCCGCAAAACCGGAATGGATTCCCGCGGCTTCCCGCGCGAGATTGCCGACATCCGCCTCGAACTGCTTCTATGGAGCAATGAAGATGAGCGAGCAGACAAAAGCGGCGCCGAAGGGCGCGCACATCAACCTGTCGAGATTGCGTCCGCCCTACGCTTCGGTGCTCGACCTGATCGGCCAGACGCCGATCGTGGAGCTGACCAAATTCGACACCGGCAAGTGCCGCCTGTTCATCAAGCTCGAAAGCCAGAATCCGGGCGGCTCGATCAAGGACCGCATCGCGCTCTCGATGATCGCGGCGGCGGAGAAGGAGGGGCGGCTGAAGCGCGGCGGAACCATCGTCGAGGCCACCGCCGGCAACACCGGCCTCGGCCTCGCCCAGGTCGGCATCCCGAAAGGCTACCGCATCGTCCTCGTCGTGCCCGACAAGATGTCGCGCGAGAAGATCCAGCATCTGCGCGCTTTGGGCGCCGAGGTGCGCATGACGCGATCCGATGTCGGCAAGGGCCATCCCGAATACTACCAGGACATGGCCGAGAAGATCGCCGCCGAGACCCCCGGCGCCTTCTATGCCAACCAGTTTGCCAACCCGGCGAACCCACTCGCGCATGAGACGACGACCGGGCCGGAGATATTTTCGCAGCTCGAAGGTGATGTCGACGCCGCGGTGGTCGGCGTCGGCTCCGGCGGCACGCTCACCGGCCTCGGCCGCTTTTTCGCGAAACATTCGCCCAAGACCGAGATGGTGCTCGCCGATCCGGTCGGCTCGGTGCTGGCGCCGCTGATCAAGACCGGCAAGATGGTGGAGGCCGGCAGCTGGACCGTTGAAGGCATCGGCGAGGATTTCGTGCCGCCCAATGCCGATCTGTCGCTGGTGAAAAAGGCCTATTCCATTCCCGACAAGCAGAGCATGCTGGCGGTGCGCGATCTGTTGTCGAGGGAAGGCATCCTGGCCGGCTCGTCCTCGGGCACGCTGCTGTCGGCGGCGCTTCGCTATTGCCGCGAGCAGACGGTGCCGAAGCGCGTCGTGACCTTGGTCTGCGACAGCGGCAACAAATATCTGTCAAAGGTCTTCGACGATATCTGGCTGGCCGAGCAGGGCCTTGCCGACCAGGAACAGCATGGCGATTTGCGCGACTTGGTCATGCGCTCGCCGCGCACCGGCGACATTGTGACCGTTGGCCCGGAGGAAAGCCTGCTCAACGCCTATGGCCGCATGCGCCGCTCCGACGTTTCGCAGCTGCCGGTGCTGGACGAAGGCAGGCTGGTCGGCATCGTCGACGAGAGCGATATTTTAGCCAAGGTCGATGGACCCTATGACGGCCGCTGGGACCGTTTCAACGCGCCGGTGCGCACGGCCATGACGTCGAACCTGCACACGCTGCAGGCCAATCAGACGCTGGACGCGCTGCTGCCTGTCTTCGACCGCAACGAGGTCGCCATTGTCTTCGATGGCGAAGAGTTCATCGGCCTGATAACCCGTATCGACCTGATCAACCATCTGAGGCGCCGCGCCAAATGACTTCAAACGGCAAGAACCGCCTGGCCTTTTCCACCCGCGCCATCCATGGCGGCCAGAGCCACGATCCGCTGACCGGCGCCGTGATGGTGCCGATCTATGCCACCTCCACCTACGGCCAGCAGTCGCCCGGCGTGCACAAGGGCTTTGAGTACGCCCGCAGCCAGAACCCGACGCGTTTTGCCTTCGAGCGCGCCGTGGCCGACCTCGAAAGCGGCTCGGCGGCTTTCGCCTTCGCTTCCGGCCTGGCGGCGATCGGCACGGTGCTCGAGCTGCTCGATTCCAGCGCCCATATCGTCGCCACCGATGACATCTATGGCGGCTCGTTCCGCTTGATGGAGCGGGTGCGCAAGCGCTCCGCCGGGCTGCAGGTGAGCTTCGCCGACTTCACCGACCTCGCCGCGGTCGAGGCGGCGATCCGGCCGGAGACTAAACTGCTCTGGGTCGAAACGCCGACCAACCCGCTGCTGCGCATCGTCGATCTCGAAGGCGTCGCCGCGCTTGCCAGGCGCAAGGGGCTGCTCACCGTCGCCGACAACACCTTTTGCAGCCCCTATATCCAGCGCCCGCTGGAGCTCGGCATCGACATCGTCGTGCACTCGACGACGAAATATCTCAACGGCCATTCCGACATGGTCGGCGGCGTGGCGGTCGTCGGCGACAACAAGGACCTCGCCGCCCAGCTGAAATTTCTGCAGAACGCCATCGGCGCCATCTCCGGCCCGTTCGACAGTTTTCTGGCGCTGCGCGGCATAAAAACCCTGGCGCTCAGGATGGAGCGTCATTCGGCCAACGGCCTGAAAATAGCGCAATGGCTGGAAACGCGAAAAGACGTCCGCCGGGTCATCTATCCCGGCCTCGCCAGCCACCCGCAGCATTCCATCGCCGTCCAGCAGATGCACGCCTTCGGCGGCATGATCTCCGTCGACCTCGACCGCGACCTGGCGGGAACGAAACGCTTCCTCGAACGCACCCAGCTCTTCACGCTGGCCGAAAGCCTCGGCGGCGTCGAAAGCCTGATCGAGCACCCGGCGCTGATGACGCATGGCTCGATCCCGGCCGAAAAGCGCGGTGCGATCGGCATCTCGGATTCGCTGGTGCGGCTGTCGTGTGGGATCGAGGATGGGGACGATCTGATCGCGGATCTGGAGCAGGCGTTGCAGACCTGAGAACTCGTAGATACCACGTCATCGTGGTAATCCTTCGCGCCCCCTATGGCCTGCCAGCCCTTGTCCTTCGTCATTCTAGGGCGGAGCAAGGAGCGAAGCGACGCGCGAAGACCGTAGAATCCATGCCGTGACGGTTGAGAGCCGCCACGGTGCAGAACGGTTCACCAGCCAATCCCGCGAAACAGCTCGAACCATTCCGGATTGGTCTTCTCGATCAGTTCAATCTTCCATTGCCGGTGGCCACCGCTTCAATGACGTCTCACGCTGAATGGCATCGGTGATGTCGAAATATTCTTCGTACCAGACCAGACGCTGCACGCCGTAGCGGCTGGTAAAGCCGGAGCCTTGGCCGGACTTATGCTCAGGCATCTGGCGAGCAAGGTCGTTGGTGACGCCGATATAGATCGTGCCGCCTTTCTGGCTTGCGGTCATGTAGACGTAGCCTGTCATGTGGCGATCTTAGCTGGCGCCATTACCACCGCTATTCTGGACCGTTGCATTCTATGGCCAATGTCACGGCATGGATTCTAGGGTCTGCGCGCGTCGCTTCGCTCCTTGCTCCGCCCTAGAATGACGAAGCGCCACTTGCATCGCCCTGACTACGAGGGGCGCTGTCCCGCTGACCTCTCGGTATGTGTGCCATTGCGCGCCGCCATCCACCCTCTAAACTGTCCCAACTTGCGATCTCCGGAGGCGCCATGCGCGTGATCGTGTTGGGTGGCGGCGTGGTCGGTGTCACCACGGCCTATCAGTTGCAGAGGGACGGGCACGAGGTCGTCATCCTCGAGCGGCGCGCCGAAGTCGCCGCCGAAACCAGCTGGGGCAATGCCGGCATGATCGCGCCGGGGCATTCCTTCGTCTGGTCCTCGCCCAGGGCGCCGATGATCCTGTTGAAATCACTGTTGCTGAAAGACCAGGCGCTGCGCTTCAAGCTTTCGGCCGATCCGCGGCTCTACAGCTGGTCATGGCTGTTCCTGATGGAATGCACGGCCGGGAAGGCCAGGCGCAACACGCTGCTCAAGCATCGGCTGGCCGTCTATTCGCAATCCGTGCTGCACGAGGTCGTCGCCGACGAGGCGATAGACTATGACCGCAACGATCGCGGCATCCTCTATTTCTATCGCAGCCAGCAGGCGCTCGACAAAGGCGTCGAGCATATGAAGCTGCTGGAATCCGACGGCCAGCTGATCAAGGTGCTCGACCGCGACGCCATCGTCGCCCTCGATCCGGCGCTGGCTTCCGCCAAGGAAAAAATCGCCGGCGGCATCCATTGTCCGACCGACGAGACCGGCGATCCGGCGAAATTCACCCGCGCGCTGGCGGCAAAAGTGGTCGCGCGCGGCGGCGAGATCCGCACCGGCACGACCATCACCGGCATCGAGACGTCCGGCGACGATGTCGCTCAGGTGCTGACCGAGAAGGGAAGCGTCAAGGGCGATGCCTATGTGCTGGCGCTCGGCTCTTACAGCCCGCTGGTCGCGAGCACCGTCGGCATCAGCCTGCCGATCTATCCGATCAAGGGCTATTCGCTAACCATTCCGATCGGCAACCAGCCGCGGCCGCCCACCATCGCCGCGATCGACGAGCACAACCTGGTCGCCGTATCGCGCTTCGGCGACCGGCTGCGCGTCACCGCTACGGCCGAGTTCGCCGGTTACGACACCAGCCATAAACCGGCCGATTTCGCCTTCATGAAAGGGGCGACCGAGGAACTCTATCCCGAAGGCGCCGACTACGACCGCGCCGAGATGTGGGCGGGCCTGCGGCCGATGACGCCCAACAATCTGCCCGAATTCGGCCGGCGCCGCCTCAGCAATTTCTATCTCAACACCGGGCACGGCCATATCGGCTGGACCATGTCGCATGGCTCGGCCCGCATTACCGCCGACCTGATCGCCGGCCGCAAGCCGGCGATCTCGATGGACGGAATTTTGAACTGAGAGCATGATCCCGGAGGGGATCGAGCAGGAAAGGGAATGCCATGTCTGTCAGCGCGGCCGCTACCCGCCCGCAATCGCCAGGACCGGTCGACCCCAAGCCAGTCGACCTGGGCGTCCTTCCGTCGGAGATCGACGGCGGCCTCGCCTCGCGCGCGGCGATCGGCCTGGCGATCCTCGCCACCGACCAGACGCTGGAGCATGAGTTCCGCGCCCTGATCCGCATTCCGGGCGTCGCCTTCTACGAGGCGCGCCTGTTCAACGACAACGACATTACGCCCGATACTTTGCGCGCCATCGGCCCGCGCATCACGCCGACCGTCGATCTGATCCTGCCCAGCATCCCGCTCGACGTCGTAGGCTTCGGCTGCACCTCGGCCACCATGACGCTCGGCGAGGAAGCCGTCTTCGCCGAGATCCGCAAGGCGCGGCCGGGCGTCGCCTGCACCACGCCGGTCACCGGCGCTTTGGCCGCCGTCAAGGCGCTCGGCGCCAGGGGCATCGGCCTGCTGACCCCTTATGCACCCGAGATCAACCAGGGCCTGGTCCGCTATTTCACCGGCCGCGGCCTCGACATATCAGCCGTCGCCACTTTCGACCGGCGCGACGACCGCGAGGCGGCTCGCATCTCGCTTGCCTCGATCGAGGCGGCGGCCGAGACCATGGCCACCGTGCCGGGGGTGGACGCGATCTTCATCTCCTGCACCAGCCTGCGCGTGGCGGAAGCGGTCGCCGAGCTGGAGCGGCGCATCGGCATTCCCGTCACCTCCTCCAACCACGCCATGGCCTGGCACTGCCTGCGGCTTGCCGGCATCGATGACGTCGTGCCGGCCGGCGGCCGGTTGTTTTCGCTACCGGCCGTTTGATTGGTGCTTGGCGCATGCATTGTCTTATGTAGCGCTGGTCGACCCCCACTCCGTCTCGGCTTCGCCGAGCCACCTCTCCCCCGA
>NZ_JAIUHQ010000017.1:0-104157 GCF_020165215.1 Mesorhizobium sp. CA15 | reverse complement strand
GGCGCCTTTCCTCTACCCCGTCGATCGGGGGAGAGGTGGCTCGGCGAAGCCGAGACGGAGTGGGGGTCGACCAGCGCCACATTGGACAATGCATGCGCCAAGCTGCCATGCACGGCATCGCCAAGGCCAGCCGTTTGGAAATGTGTGCATGTCGTAGGCTAGGTGGGGCGAGGAACTTGCGCAGCCCGTTTGAACCATCACCAAAACTCCGTTGATCCATCATAATTTTGTGATGGTCTTGGGCGCTCCGCTGGGCCATAGCGTTAGGCCATGGTCACCGCTACAGCCGATCTCGATCAGGATGCCAAAGGCCGCCGCGGCTTCCTCCTGGCGCTTGGCGCCTATTTCCTTTGGGGGCTCTTGCCCTTCTACATGAAGGCGGTGGCGCATCTGCCGCTTGCAGAGGTGATCGCTAACCGCGTCGTCTGGTCGGTGCCGATCGCGGCGGCGGTGCTCATCTGGGCCGGCCGCACCGCCGACTTCAAGGCGGCGATCCGCTCGCCGAAGAGCCTTGCGATGGCGGCGCTGACAGCGGTGCTGATCTCGGTCAACTGGGGCATCTATGTCTGGGCGATCGCGGTCGACCGCACCGTCGAGACGGCGCTCGGCTATTACATCAACCCGCTGGTCAGCGTCGTCGTCGGCGCCGTTCTGCTCGGCGAACGGCTCGACAGGCTGCAGATCGCCGCGGTGGCGCTCGCCACGATCGCGGTGACGGTGCTCACAGTCGAGGCCGGCAAATTGCCATGGGTATCGCTGGCGCTCGCCTTCTCCTTTGCCGCCTATGGCTTTTTCCGCAAGACGCTGCCGATCGGCCCGAGCCAGGGCTTCCTGCTCGAAGTGCTTTTGCTTTCGGTGCCGGCGCTTTGCTACATCGTCTACCTGATCGCCACCGGCCAGGATCATTTCATCTCCAGCACCGGTGCCGACACCGCATTGCTGATCGGCTGCGGTCCGGTCACCGCAGTGCCGCTGCTGCTCTTTGCCTTCGGCGCCAGGCTGCTGCGCCTGTCCACCATCGGCATCATGCAATACATCGCGCCGACCATGGTGTTCCTGATCGCCGTGCTGATCTTCGATGAACCGTTCGGCACCACCCAGGCCATCGCCTTCGCGCTGATCTGGACGGCGCTGGCGATGTATTCATGGTCGATGTTCAGGGGCCGCGAGGTCCGCCAGCCGGCGCCCGCGATAAAGTAACCGTCCAGGGAAAGTTCGAGACGGCTTTCCGTCTAGGGTTGCGTCAAACAGGGCAGGGGACTGATGTACGTTCTGCATATCGGCAACAAGAACTATTCGTCCTGGTCGCTGCGGCCGTGGCTGCTGATGCGCGTCCTCGACATTCCCTTCGAGGAGCGGCTGACGCCGTTCCCGACTGGACCGAGTTTCGGCCTCTATCGACAATTCTCGCCTAACGGCCGGGTGCCCTGCCTGGTCGATGACGGCTGGGCGGTCTGGGATTCGCTCTCGATCGTCGAATACCTGGCCGAACGCCACCAGGGCGTGTGGCCGGCGGAGGCGAAGGCGCGCGCCTGGGCGCGCTCGGCCGCCGCCGAGATGCATTCGAGCTTCACCGCGATGCGCAATGACTGCCCGATGAGCTGCGGCGTCCGCGTCGCGCCAATGCCGATGTCCGGCGCGCTGAAGCACGATATCTTCCGTATGGGAGATTTGTGGAACGACGGCCTTGCGCGTTTCGGCGGACCTTTCCTGGCCGGCGACCGTTTCGGCGCCGTTGATGCCTTCTTTGCTCCCATCGCATTCAGGGCGCAGTCCTATGGCCTGACTTTCGAAGGCGAAGCGGCTAACTATCCGCGGCGGCTGCTCGATCTGCCGGCCATGCGCGAATGGTACGCGGCCGGACTTGCCGAGACGTGGCGCGAGCCTGGCCACGAAGCCGAAGTCCGTGCCGCCGGCACCATCGTCGAGGATTTGCGGGCAACAGCTTGATGGTCAGACCCGCCCGAGCCGTCGCACGAACATATAGATGATGCCGGCGATGACGACCGAGATCGCCGTCACCACCCAGAATCCCAGCGGCGTGCCGACGAGCGGCAATCCGCCGACATTCATGCCGAACAGGCCGGAGATGATGGTCATCGGCAACAGCACCGCCGTCATGACGGAGAGGATATAGAGCAACTGGTTCGACTGCTCGGTCAGCTTGGCCATCAGCTCGTCCTGCAACAGGCGCGTGCGCGCCTGCAACTGCTCGCCGTCGTGATGCAGCGTGTGCGCCCGGTGCGAGAGCCTGGTCGCCATGTCGTTGATGGGGTCGGGCAGTTCGTTGCGATGCGAATGGTCGAGATGGCGGAAGAGACTGGTGAGCGTCGCCATCTGCCGGTGGATCAGCACCAGCTGCCGGCGCGCGTCGACCAGCGCCTGGCGCTCATTGTGCCATGCATCGCACACGATGCGGTCCTCGATGCCGTCGAGCGTGTCGCCCATCTTGTCGAGCTCGGCCGCCATGCCGTCGAGCGACTGGCCCATCACCGCCTCGATCAGCTCGGCCGGCGTGCGGAATTTTCGCGTGCCGCTCTCCACCAGCTTGCGGATCTTGTCGACCGATTCCAGCGGCTGCTTGCGGGCGCCGATCAGCATCCTGTCGTTGAAGGCGAAGCGGAAATGCGTGAGCCCGCGCGCCTCGGCGAAATCGTGCCTGAGGTCGGGCAGGTCGCCATAGAGGAAGTCGTCTTCGAAATCGATCTGGCAGCCATGGCTGGGTGACAGGAAGGCATCGCGCACCGGCGCCGGCAGGGCCTGCTCGGCGCCGATCTCCTGGCGGGCGCGCATGTCGGTGATCTGGTAGCTGCGCCAGCTCCAATGCGCCTCGGCGGGATCCTTGGCGCGGCTACCGTCGGCCTTGAAATGGTAGATGAAGAACAGCCCGTGCTCGTCCGGCAAATAGGGCGAGAGGTCGGTGCCTTCGGCGGGGAGGGCGATGTTCATGGCGGCTTCGCCGGCTCTTGATGCGGTCGGGGTCGCGGGGGCGGCCACGGCAAACCTACCATGGAGGTTGCCGCCTGGTGTGACAGTTCGATGACTTATGACTGCAGCCGCTGTCACTCTCGACAGGGCTGTGCTATCGTTGCTGGACAACCCGCGCGGCCGGCGGCGGTGCTGTCAACGGCGGCTCGCATCGTCCGCTATGCCGTGGCCAGCCATTTGCGCGATATGGCGAAGGTCCTGAAGGATTTTGCGTCCATCGGGCGCCCGAATGCGTAGCCTTGCAGGATGTCGCAGCCGAGGTCCTTCAGGATGCGCGCATGTTCCATCGTCTCGACGCCTTCCGCCACGACGCCAATGCCGAGCGATTTGCCGATCTCGATGATTGACGACACCAGCCGCCGCTGCGCCGCCGAGCCGGTTATCGGCGTGACGAGCTGCCGGTCGATCTTGAGACGGCTCGGTTGCAGTTTGAGCAGGCTGACGACGGATGCATGGCCCGTGCCGAAATCGTCGATCTCGATGTCGATCCCGAGTTCCTTGATGTGCTCGATGTTCCAGGCGACAAGCTCGTCATTTTCGTCCAGGAAAATCGATTCCACGAGCTCGAATGAGACGGTTCCCTCCTTGATCGGCAGCTTGCGCAGGCCGTTGATCAGGTCTTTGTCCTCCAGCCTTCGTGCCGAGACGTTGACGGAAAAGCGCGGGATGTTGAGACCGTCCCGCGACCAGCGCTGGAAATTCTGCAGCGTTTGTTCGAGGATCGTGCGGTCGATCAGCGAGACCACATTCAATTCCTCGGCCACTTTGAGGAAGATGTCGGGGGCGAGGATGCCGCGTCGTGGATGGCGCCAGCGAGCCAGCGCCTCGACGCCGACGATCTCGAGGGTCTTGGCATCGAACTGGGGTTGGTAGTAGGCGATGAATTCGTTGCGCTCCAGCCCGCCCAGGATCTCGTCCGCGGTCTGCTTGGTCCTGACGATCTCGCTCTGCAGCTCTTCGTTGAAGAACTCATAACGATTGCGACCGCGGCTCTTGGCTCGATAGAGCGCGAGATCGGCGTTGACCAGCAGCTGCTTTGCATCGACGCCGCTAAGCGCGGCAATCCCGATGCTGACTCCGAACCAGCATTGGTGGCCTTTATAGTCGACGGGCTGGCGCATCTCTTCGATGATACGGTCCGCGAGCGCGGCGAGCTCATTGTCATCGCGCCCTTGGCACACCACAACGAACTCGTCCCCGCCGATGCGCGCCACGAAGTCGCCTGCGCGGACGTTGGCTTTGATGACCTTCGAGGCATGCATGAGCATGGCATCGCCCGCCGCATGGCCGAGCGTGTCATTGATGTGCTTGAAGCGATCGAGGTCGAGATGCAGCAGCGCAGTGCGATCCTCGGGCGAATTGGCCAGCATCTCGTCGAGGTAACGGCGATTGGGCAGGCCTGTTAGCGAATCGTGCAGCGCAACATGCTCGATGCGCGCCTTGGCGGTCTTGAGTTCGGCATTCTTCGATTCCGACAATTGCCGTTCACGCACCAGATTCTCGTTGAGCAGAACGTCGCTGGTCACGTCCCATTCGGCCCCGACCATCTTCGGCGTGCCGTCGCTGTCCTGGAAGTAGCTTGCACGCGCCCGCACATGGCGGACGGTGCCGTCTGGGCGAAGCAGTCGATACTGCGACGAGTAGGGACCTTTTGCAGCCACGGCAAGGTCAAACTCGCGCTGTGCCCGCGCGATATCCTCGGGGTGGATCGCCAGTGCCCAGTCGTCGTACCCGCGCGGCTTCCCGTCGGCGGGCTTGCTGTAGATCTCATTGACGCGATCGTCCCACAGCAACTCGTCGGTGACGAGGTCTTGCTCCCACACGCCGATGCCTGAAGCCTCCAGAGCCAGTTCCAGCCTCCCGGACAGGCGCCTCAATTCGGCATAGTTTTTCTGCCTTTCGCCGAACAGCCGTCCGGCCACCAGGATGGGCAGCACCACCAGCACAGCGGCGAGCGCCATGAGCGCCTGCAAGACCCGCTCATTCTTCGGCACGGTCGGCCAACCGCCCTTGGGGATTGCCGATATCTGCCAGGAACCGAACGGCAGCTGCACTTCTGCCGTCACCGGATTGTTCTTGACGATGTCGGCGCCACCAAAGAAGCGCTGGCCGCCACCGCCAAGCGCATCCTTTCCGGTAAGCGCCACATCTATGTCGAGACCGGGGTCGGTGAGGCCGCTTGCGGCGTAGAGCCGATCGATGTCGATAGCCGCCGAGACAAGGCCCCAGAAGCGATCGCCGCCCCCCGCTGTCGGCACGAAGACAGGGATCCGGCCGATGAAGGCGCGCCCGCCCTGCCTGAGGTCGACGGGACCGGCAAGCACCGATATGCGCTGGTCGCGCGCCCTAAGCGCCGCCAAGCGTTGCGCCTCGTTCTTGCGGTAGTCGAGCCCGATCGCCTTCTCGTTGCCCTCCATGGGATACATCAGCGAAATGACGAGATCCGGCGCGCCGCCAATGTTGCGCAGCTGCGATTTCTGCTTGAAGAGATTGGCAGCGAGGGAGGCAAATCTCTGCTGCCCCATATAGGGCTCGGTGACGATGGCCGAGACGAGGCCCTGAACCAGCTGGAGATTGCCGTTGATGTTTCCTTCCAGCTTGGCGCGGATGATGTTGACCTTGTAGAGGACGTCGGCGCGCGTGAGTTGATCGGAAACCGTTTTGTTCTGCTGGTCGACGAAGATCGCGCAGATCATGAGCACGACGAAGGCAATCGCCGCCGGCACGTTGGCGGAAGAGAAAACGGCCTGCCTGATACGACCGATGTTGAAATTTGTCGCGGTCAATTCAACCCGAATAGCTTTCCTGGGCGACGCTCCGTCGATCGGAGGACGATGCGCCATCGATCGGAGTTAAAGGAAAGTGCTTAAATTAGAACTTCCATGCCCGCCTCAAGTTGCGCCATTCGCGGCCTGGAGGCTTGCCTTGAGCCAACAAACTCAAGCCATGATTAACGCCGGCTAACCGGGCCGTTCATCGCGCAAAAATCGTGATCTTCCGTTGCCTCCAAAAAATTCTTTCCGCCCCCGGGGAATAAAGCCCGGGCCTTCCGGGTCTTGGCTGTAGCGAGGGCCATCCTCCCAAGGCACGCATCAACCTACCCGGAAGGAATACGCACATGAACAGAACCGCCTTTGCCGCAGTCGCCATCCTGGTTGTCACCGGCAGCGCCTTTGCCTGCAGCGACCACTTCTCCTGGACGAATGGCGGCCAGCAGGCTGCCGTCGTCGACACCACCACCACCGCCTCCATCGCGAGGCCCGAAATGGCCCGCCACGTCACGAAGCCGGCGGCCAGGATTGCTGCGGAAGAGCCCGGCCAGGGCATTTGGCGTCACTGAGCCGGCGGGACCGAAAGGTCCTCGCCCAGGAGTCAGAACCGCAGGTTCTGATCCCAGGCGGGACCGAAGTGTCGTCGCTCCGGAGCCCGGGGCGAAGGGTTCTGACCGCGGCGGGGAAGGCACGCCTCGCCGGATCGGAAACCACAAGTCCTGGTCTCCTCGGCGCCGGGCGGTCTTCAGTCGGACCGGTCGGCGCCGGTTTCCGCAGTCTGGGCGGAGGGCAGCACCGGGCCCTCCGCCATTCCCTGCATGTCGCCCAAAAGTGCGCAGCGGTTTTGGGACAACGACATGCGGCAAACCAATGGACTACCGCCTGAAACCTGAAACAACCCGCAGCCATTAGAGGAGATTTCCGATGTTCAACATGACGCGTCGCATGGTGCTGGGATCCGCCGCCGCCGCTGCCGCCTTCGGCATTGCCGGCAAGCTGGAATTCGCGCCCGCGGCTCACGCCGAAACCCCGGACGAGCCGCTGGTCGGCTTCTACAAATACAAGGTCGGCTCGCTCGAGGTCACCGCCGTCTATGACGGCATTTGGCGTAAGCCCCACGACCCGGCCTTCATTAAGGACGTGTCGGTCGACGATACCAAGGCGGCGCTCGCCAAGGCGGGACTGACCACCGAGTTCATGCCGATCCCGCTCACCGTCGTGGTGCTCAAGATGAATGGCCGCACCATCATGATGGACGCCGGCTCCGGCGTCGGCCAGTGGCAGGCCAACGCCACGCATCTGCCGGCCAACATGAAGGCGGCCGGCATCGACTACAAGGCGATCGACACCATCATGATCTCGCATTTCCATCCGGACCATGTCTGGGGCCTGATGGAAAAGGGCACCAACGATCCGGTGTTCCCGAATGCCGAGCTGATCGTCAACGCCACCGAGTATAATTGGTGGACCGATCCGAGCCGGCTGGCCAAGCTGCCCGAGGGCCGCAAGCCGGCGGGCAAGCGCATCGCTGAGAACTTCCCGAAATGGAAGAACTGGAAGCTGGTCGACGACGGCACTGAAGTGGTGCCCGGCATCCGCATCATGGCGGCGCCCGGCCACACGCCCGGCCATTCCGTCTACCATGTCGATGCCGGCTCCGAGCAGTTCCTCGTCTCGGCCGACACCATGTACGTGCCGGCGCTGCTCGCCCCGCATCCCGAATGGCAGGGCGCCTACGACCAGGACGGGCCGATGGCGATCGCCACGCGCCACAGGATCGTCGACCAGGTGATTGCCGACAATGTCCGCATCTGCGGATCCCACTTCCCGTTCCCCGGCACAGGCAGCTTCGTCAAGGACGGCAACGCCTACGCCTTCACCGCAACCCAGATCTGAATCGGATCCTGAACAGAAAGCGACAGCTACAATGAAACACGCACTTTTCGCGGTGCTCGGTGCGATTGCGGTCTTGACGGCGGCCCCGATCGCCATCGCCGTTCCGGCCTATGCCGTGGACGACATCGAAGGCGCCGACGCGCCGGACCTGACGGCGGTGAAAGCCAAGATCGAGGCCAAGGACTATCAAAGCGCGCTGGCCGACCTGCGCGACCTCGCGCAGGACACGCAGCAGGCCGACGTCTACAACCTGCTCGGCTTCACGCTGCGCAAGACCGGGGACTACCAGACCTCGCTCACCTACTACACCAAGGCGCTGGAGCTTCAGCCCGACCACAAGGCGGCGCATGAATATCTGGGCGAGCTCTATGTCGAGACCGGCGACATAGCCAAGGCCAACGAGCAGCTCGCCTCGCTGCAAAAGCTCTGTCCGGCCGGCTGCGAGGAGCTTGCCGACCTCAAGCAGGCGATCGCCACCAAGGTGACGAAATAGGCGGCTCGCAAGAGCTCGCCACCTTTTGGGCGCCACGGCGGTAGCGCCCGAAAACCGGAGCCGGCGTTCCTCTCCCTCGCGCCGGCTCCGATCTTTCAATCTCAAGCGCACCTGCATGGACGCGGGCGACCGCCCATTTTCCAAACTGCCTGTTTCCAAAGACTGGAGCCGACTATGACACCGATCAGACTTGCCGAAAAACTTCACGCCAGCGACGTCGTCCTGCTTGCCGGCCGGCTGCTGCTGTCGCTGATCTTCGTGCATGAAGGCCTGCAGCTGGCGACCCGTTTCGAGGGCGCTGAGAAGGCGATGGCCGCGCTCGGCGTCGGCACGCCGCTGCTTTTCGCCACCATCGCGTTGCAGCTTGGCGCCGGTCTGTCGGTGGCGCTCGGCATCCTGGCGCGGCTGGGCGCGATCGGGCTCGGCCTGTTCTGCCTGATGACGGCCGGCCTCTTCCACACCAACTTCGCCAGCCAGAACGAATTGCTGCATTCGAGAAGGACCTCGCCATTGCCGGCGGCATGTTCATCCTGGCGCTCGCCGGTTCCGGCAGGCTGTCGATGGACAGGATGCTGACTGGGTTCGCGAAGGACACCAAGATCGATCCGCCCGTCGAGCAGCATCCGTCGGTGGGGGAGACGAGCTTGCCGGTTTGAGACGCGGGTCCGCGTGAGGTGAGGCGGCCTCACAACACGCTCGTGATCCCGCCATCCACCAGCAGCGTCTGTCCCGTCACGAAGCTTGCCGCATCCGACGCCAGGAAAACCGCCGCGCCCGCCAACTCTTCGACATCGCCCCAGCGCCGCATCGGGGTGCGGCCGGCGAGCCAGGTCGAGAATTTCTCGTCGGCGACCAATGCTGCGTTGAGCTCGGTCTTGAAATAGCCGGGTGCGATCGCGTTGACGCGCACGCCATGCTGGCCCCATTCGCCGGCCATCGACTTGGTCAGCATGGTGATGGCGCCCTTGCTCGCCGCGTAAGGCGCGATCGAGGGCCGGGCGAGCGCGCTCTGCACCGACGACACGTTGATGATCACGCCCTTGCGGCGTTGGACCATGCCCTTCACCGCGGCGCGGCTCACCTTGAAGACACCGTCGAGATTGGTCGCCATCAGCGCGTCCCAGTCGGCGTCGGAAAAGGTCTCGAGCGGCGCGCGGCGCTGGATGCCGGCATTGTTGACCAGGATGTCGATCGGCGCGGTGCCGGCTTCGCTCGCCGCGATTGCCGCGTCGACCGACTGCGTGTCGGTCACGTCGATCAATGACTCCGCTACCGTGTAGCCCTCGGCGCGCAAACGGTTGCCGGCGGCCTTCAACTCGTCGGCCTTGCGGCCGCCGATGGTGACGCGTGCGCCCGCGGCAGCCAATGCCTCAGCGAAAGCGAGCCCCAGCCCGCGGCTGGCGCCGGTGACGAAGGCATGCCGGCCTTCAAGGCCGAAGAGACGGCCGAGATAATCAGTCGAACGCAATTTGCACCTTCATCGATTGCGATTTGTCGCTGGCCAGTTTGATCTTGCGGGCCTCGGCGAGCGGCAAAGTGTTGCTGAGCAGGGTGCCGGGATTCTTCCTCGCACAGCTAGCAGCAAAGCCCGGCTCCATTCAACCGATTCATCTGATAAATCGGACTAACAAGCGGGCTGTGCCGCCCTGGCAATTAGTCGGTGCGGTCGATCCCGCACGTGTAACACTCGGCGGCAGACTCGAACGGGCCGGGACAAATGGCAGGCAACCAGACCTCATCGGTGACGATGACATAGCCAACAGTCTTGGCCGCGAGATACTCGGCGGGCTGTTTTCGCCCGGCGCGACGCTGCTTGGCGAGGAAGAGATCTGCGCCCGCTTCGGCGCCAGCCGAAGGGCCGCGCGCGAGGCGGTGAAGATCCTGTCGGCCAAGGGCCTGCTGCTCACCCGCCCCCGGCGCGGGTCGCGCATCCGCCCGCTGAAGCACGGAATTTCCTCGACCCTTCGGTGCTGGGCTGGTTGCGCGCCAGTGCCACCCCGCGCCATTTCATCATCGAGCTTCTGCCGCGCTCTCGGCAGGCATTGGCATTCAGGCGGCGGCCGGCCGCCTTGGCTTGCGCAAAGTCTTGACGCCGGCCATCTCGACGAAGTTGGTCGCCGACTCCCACAGGTAATCGCCATAGAGGAACGGCGCGAAGTCGCTGGCGCCTCTGATCGGCAGCGGCGCGATCTCGGCGTCGACGCGCGGCTCATAGAAGAAGGGAATGGAGTAACGCGCCGTCTTCGGCGCGATCACCCGGTGGCGCGTCGCCTGCACCACGCCGCCCGTCCAGCGTTCCAGCAGCTGGCCGAAATTCACCGCCAGCGAGCCGTCGGCGGGCGGCACGTCGATCCATTCGCCGGCATGGCTCCTGGCCTGCAGGCCTTCGACGCCGTCCTGCGCTAAAAGTGTCACGAAGCCGGAATCGGCATGCTCACGGCCGATGACCAGCCGCCGCTCGCCCTTGTGCATGACCCAATATTCAGGCTTCGACAGGTCGAGCGCGCCGTCCTCGCTGCGCAGCGGATAGCGGATCAGCCTAAGCGTCGAGATGCCGCCCCGGAAATGGCCGTCGAAAATACCGTCCTCAAGCCCGAGGCTGCGCGCGATCGAGCCCATCAGCGCCGCGCCGACCTTCTCCATCGAGCGGTAGTAATGCGCGGCGGCCGCCTTCCATGCTGGAACATCGGCCTCGGCGGGAAGCGGCGTGCGCTCGAGCAGCGGATCGTCGGGCGCGAACGCGGCGTCGGCATGGGCGATGTCCGGCCCCATGTCGATGCCTTCCTTGTAGGACACCGCGGTCGGCTGCAGCGGGAACCAGCCGCGATAATAGTTCGATTTCGACGGGTCGAAATTCCAGCGCAGCAGCTTTCGCTTTTCCGCACCGGGCAAATCGAAGATTTTCAGGAGCTCGCCGCGCCGCTCGCGCGTCAGAAGCTCCGCGCCCGGAAAGCCGCGCGCGGTCATGAAGCCGATGCCGGAGGCAGCAGTGAAGATCTGGCGGTCGGCCTCGTCGCGTACGGGCGAAGTCGGGCCGAACAGCGGCGCGATGTCGATGGCAGGGATAGTGTCACTCATCTCATGATCCTAGCGGTTCTTGGGAGCCGTGTGCCGCAATCGTGGAGAAGCGCATGCGCGATGACAAGCCGCGGCAGAGTTGTCGTTGTTTCAGGAAAAGTGTGAGCGGTCGGGCTCGGCGACCCGGCTCAGCGCGTCGAGGCCGTCGCCGCGGACGCTGCCGGCTGAGTGATCGGCAATCGCCGCTTGGGTCCTCCTGCTACTTCCCCGCAATGCGCCGATGCACCCGCTCCAGGCTGTCCGCCAAGGCATCGAATGTTCCGCGTTCGGTCAGCTCGCGCAGCACCTGCTCGTTGATGCCGCCGCGCGTCGCATAGTCCTGCGCAAGATGCATGAAATCTTCGTCCGGCGCCGTATCCGGCGCATTGGCCAGCGCCTTGAAGATGCTGGTGATGTAGTCGCGTGCCCTGTCGCCCGAAACACCCTGGCTGCGCACCCAGGCGTGGATCGTGTCGAGATATTTGAAATAGCTGGCATAGGTCGCGGTGACGACGCTCAGCGCATCGAACTCGCTTTGGTCCTCGACCTCGATCACGCCGCCAAGCCTGCCGAAGAACGCCGCCGCCATCGGGTCCGGTGGGCAGATGATCGTCGCGCCCTGCAGCCGGGCGATCATCGGCATGGGCAGGGCTTTCGTCACCTGTGCCGCTGGCGCGACAAGCGCGGCGATCTCCTCGCGCGACACGGTGGCGATCAGGCTGACGACGTGATGGTCCGGTCGGAACCGCAGTTCCTTCAGCACCTCGCGCGCGATCTGCGGCCGCACCGCCAGCATCACGGTGTCGCAATCGTCGAGCACGGCCTGGTTGTCGGTAGCGATGCGCACGTCCGGATAGAGCGCGGCAAGCTCGGCGGCGATCGCCTCGTTGCGCGGCGAGACCACCACCGGCGTCGTCTCCCCCGGCAGCGATTTCAGCCCCGCGACAATGGCCGAGCTCAACGCGCCCGTGCCGACAAAGCCAAGTTTCATGGAAGTTTTCGCCTCTGTTTCGGATAGCCGCCGACAATAGCGACGGTTCCGTTGCCGGCAAGGGAGGCCCGTCCGACTGCGCTGGCAAGGATTCCAACTGTTACGCGCAATTAAGGCCAGACTGATAGATTCCGGGGCATTCGATCGGGGGTGTGGCCATGAGCCAGCGCGCGTTCATCACTCTGCTTATCCTGATGGCGGTGCTTGTGGCACTGTCGGCCACATCGTTCCTGGGCGCCATGATCGGCTTCCTGTTCGGCATTGCCATTGCCTTCTTTGTTGCCGGGCCGGTGATGCTGATCGGCAAGGTGCTCGAGAAAAACGGCATTGCGATATCCGGCCAGACAGCCCTGTGGGTGCTCGCCGGCTTTTATGCGCTGCTCATTCTCGCCGCGGCATTCCAGATCTGGCGCCGGCTTCAGCGCCACGAGCCGGACCAAGCGCGATCCGCGGGGATGCGGCTGGCGCTGCTCGTCGCGCTTCCTGCGATGGCGTGGCTGTCGGTGAACGCGATGCAGGACGCCTGGCCGTGAGGCATCTAGGCTGGGTCGCAACAAACTGGCAGGATGGCTCGATCAACGCGATTTTGGGGGCAATCGCATGACTTTGCTTCAATTTCCGGTCACCGGCGAACAGGTCTCGAACGATGAGACGGAAGAGGTCATCCGCGAGGCCGAACCGCATCGCGCCCTGGTACGCTACCGCCCCGATGGCGGCGAGCTCTTCATCCATACGCGGGTGAACATGGCGCTGCTGCGGGCCGCCGCCTCGCTGCCGATCCTGCGCCTGAAGCTCACACCGCGCGCAGACGAATTGACGGCGCGTGACACTCTGCTGACGCCCAAGGGGTCGCAGCGAAACTACGCTTTCCTCGAAAAGCTTTGCCACGATCTGGCTACTGCAAACTGCCCAGCCTGTTATATCGCCGAACAGCATGGCGAGGGCGGCCGCGATTTCTATTTTACGACCGAAGACATTGCCGGTTTCGAACAGATAGCTGGCAAGGCCGCCGAGGCGCTGGCCTTTCCGCTCACACTGGAACAGCAGTCGCTTGCCTCGCTGGCGCCGCTCATCCTTCCCGCCGAGGCGATAGGCGACCTCCGGCTGAAAATCCCCGCGGATGCCCGCATCCGGCCGACACGTTTCGAGTTCTGGGGCGCCGAGCCTTCTCTGGCGAAGCTGCGCGCCGAACTTGAAAAGCGCGGCTACCGCTTCTTGAGTCTGGAGATAGTCTCGCGTGAGCTAAGGATGGCGAAGGACGTGCCGATCGACGGCGAGGGTTTCGGCTCCGTGCTGAAGGAAATCGTTCCGCTGGCAAGGTCGCTGCAATGCAGCTATCGCGGTACCGAGACCGTCGAAGGCCACGAACAGTTCCTGCTCACCCGCCCTCCGCCCGAGCGCTACAGCGGCGCGCGCCCGGGGCTTTTCAATCGTCTTTTCGGTCGCGGTTAGGCTGCCAGGTGGTCCGCCGCAGCGACTTTACCGCTTCGGTCCGAAACCCGGATAAGGGTTGAGCGGCACGATCGCCGCGATGTCCATCATGCCTGCCTCGATCAGCGGCAGCGTGGCAAGGTGGCCGCGCACCTCCTTTTCGTCTGCCGCCTCGAACATCATGCCGCTGCCGGGAACGTCGCCGCGGTTCCAGATCTGGCGCACGGCGCCTTGCGCATAGAGCGTCTTGCGCTGCTCGGACTCGGGCGGCAGCAGCGGCGCGAAATCGGCGTCGCCGAACTTCTGAGTGTTGCGGGTGAGAAGGGCAAAGAACTGCATGGCGGTCTCCTTTCATGGCTGGTTGATGCCGGGAGATATCGCGCCCGCTGGTCAGACTGTCCAAGACAGATTGTGATAAAGTTAAGACCTTTGAGGACTTAGAGGCGAAAGAATGCTCGACCTGCGCCAGATCAGATATTTCGTGGCCGTGGCTGAGGCCGGCAATGTCGGCCGTGCCGCCGAGCAGTTGCACATCTCGCAATCGCCCTTGAGCCGGCAGATCATCCAGCTCGAGGAACAGCTCGGTGTCGCCTTGTTCGAGCGGGCGAAGCAGCGTGTCCATCTCAATGCTGAGGGCAGGGCCTTTCTTGCCGAAGCCCGAGCGCTGCTTGCCAATGCTGCGCGGCTGGAAGAGCTCGGCCGCAACCTTGCTAGCGGCACCACAGGCAGCCTCGCCATCGGCTATGTCGAGGGCGCGGTGCATTCCGGATTGGTCGCCGACATGCTGGGGGATTTCCGCCGCGCGCGGCCGGATTTTCATCTGCAGTTGCGCAGCCGGCGGACGGCTGCGCAATTCGAAGATCTGAGGCAGCGCGTCCTCGACCTGGGTTTCGTCTATGCGCCGGCGCCGCAAGGCGATCCGGATATCGAGAGCATATTGGTGCGGCGCGAGCCGTTGGTTCTGGCAATGCCGGAAGGCGATCCGCTCGCCGATGTCGCCGACATCGCGCCCGGCCATCTCGACGGCCGCGTTTGGATCACAGTCGTGCGCCAGCCCGGCGACACCAACCGCGCGCAGTTCCTGGCGGCCTGCGCCGAATCCGGCTTCATGCCCGATATCGCCTATGAGACGGCCGATCCCTTGACTTCGCTTGGCCTTGTCAGCGCCGGGCTGGGCCTGGCGACGGTA
The DNA here is from genome assembly GCF_020165215.1 of Mesorhizobium sp. CA15. Lineage (NCBI taxonomy): Bacteria > Pseudomonadati > Pseudomonadota > Alphaproteobacteria > Hyphomicrobiales > Phyllobacteriaceae > Mesorhizobium > Mesorhizobium sp. CA15. The sequence goes on along the minus strand of NZ_JAIUHQ010000017.1, from coordinate 89,341 downwards.
CAGGAAAGCCTGCGCTCGACCGCGCCTCCCGGCATCGTCTTCCGGGACCTGTTCTGGTTCAAGCGCAGCGTTGAGATCCACCTTGCCTGGCGGCGCAATGATCGGAGGGCGGCGATTGCGGATTTGAGACGAACCGTAGGACAGTAGGGCAACGGCACGTCAATTCCAGGCATGCTCCAATGGGGCGGAAAGGTGCATTCCGGACATGATTTTGGCGCGATTCAGCGAGTCGATTTGACCAGACGCGGAGCATGTCCGGGCTTAGCTAGGTATTATAAGGGAGGCCGTTCGGCCGATTTCGGGTTAGGCCATGAATAACGCTGTCCGACTATTTGGTGCTATTGCGGTTCGTCCCGCCGTGGTTGCACTCATATCCCAGTTCGAAAAGGCCACAGGATTCACAGTAGCGGCCAAGTGGGAGCTCAATCCGACAGTAAAAAAGCAGATTGAGGCTGGGGAACCTTTTGACCTTGTCATCACCAATCCGAACCTGATCCAGGGTCTGGTCGTCTCGGGAAAGGTCAAGGCCGGAAGCCAGGCGGCGTTCGGACGGGTAGCAATGGGGGTGGCGGCCAAGGCAGGCAGTCGACAGCCCGACATTGGGTCCGTGGAAACATTCGAACATGCGTTGAAGAGCGCCAGATCAGTCGCCTACGCCAGCGAAGGGACCAGCGGTGGCTACTTCTCCGATTTGCTGGAACGCTTGGGAATAGCAGATGAGGTGAAGCCCAAGCTGGTTGCCATATCGGGAGGGCAGACAGCAGCGGCCGTAGGCCGTGGGGAAGCTGAGTTGGGGGTCATTCCCGTGACTTCGATTCTCGCCGCCGCTCCCGAGGTCACGCTTGTCGGTCTGTTTCCAGCGGAACTCGAAAGTTACGTTGAATTCGCCATTGGCCTGAGTACCGATCCAACGCGTGCAGAAGCCGCCAAGCAGCTATCAGGATTTCTGACGTCGATGGCCGTTGACGACATCTTGGCTGCAAAGGGCGTCGAGCGCCGCTAAGCGCGCCCTTACATTCTGTCGATCACCGACTGCACCCCTTCCGTCGGCGCGTCGACCGACGAGCCCGCCACCATGATGGCGGCGACGATCGCTTCCGGGTCGTCGACCACCAGCGGCTTCACCTTATGCGCGGTGTGGATGAAGCCTTCCTCGGACATATGCTCGATCAGTGTCAGCATCGGGTCCCAGAAACCTTTGACGTTGGCGAAGACGATAGGCTTGCGGTGGTGGCCGAGCTGCGCCCAGGTCATAATCTCGACGATTTCCTCGACCGTGCCGATGCCGCCTGGCAGCGCCACAAAGGCGTCGGATTTTTCGAACATGCTGTGCTTGCGCTCGTGCATGTTGTCGGTGATCAAGAGTTCGTCGAGCTTGTCGAGCGCGGTCTCGGTCGCCTCCTTGTTGATCAGGAAGCGCGGGATGATGCCGGTGACCTTGCCGCCGGCCTTGAGCGCGCCGTCGGCGACAGCGCCCATGATGCCCTTGGTGCCGCCGCCATAGATGAGGCGCAACCCGGATTTGGCAAGCGAGCGGCCAAGTGTGTGGCCGGCCTTGATATAGGCCTCGTCGCGGCCCGGAGACGAGCCGCAATAGACGCAGACGGATCGAATCGTGTTCATGGGGATGATTGGTGATGGGGACGGTCGGCCGGGTCAAGCCCGCGGACGGGCTTTTTCTTGTCGGACTCGGGAAAACACGCTAGACCGGGCGTTAGGTGGCTAAGGGGGCAATACGGAATTATGGCGATTAATCCTTCTAAGGCGTTTTTGTTCGCGGCGGGTGGCGTTGTCGCCGTCGCGGCAGTCGCCTACGGCTCGGGCGCGCTCGATCCTTACATCAACGACCAGAAGCCGGCGCAGGTCGCGACGCTGCCGCAGACCGATGCGAAACCGGCTGAATCCTCGAGCACCGGCACAGAGGCGCGCGTGCCCCAGGCTCCGGCAAACACAATGGCTCCGGCGAACACGATGGCGCCAGCCAACACCATGGCGCCCGCCAATAAGATGGCGCCGGCCGCCCAGGCGCCCGCCGCCGCGGGTCCGACGCTGCCGACCTTCGATGTCGTGCGCGTCGAGGGCAATGGCTCGATCGTCGTCGCCGGCAACGCCGCGCCCAACGCGAAGGTCGAGATTTTGAATGGCGGCACGGTGCTCGGCTCGACCGAGTCCGGACCCGACGGCGCCTTCGCCGTCGTGCTCGACGATCCGCTGAAGCCCGGCGACTATACGATCACGCTGCGCCAGACGGTTGGCGGCATTGCCGTTGCCTCGGTCCAGACCGCCGTCGTGTCGGTGCCGCAGAGCCCGACCGGCCAAGTGCTGGCCATGGTGGAGGAGCCAGGCAAGGCCTCGCAACTGATCACCGTTCCTGAGGCCGAGAGCAAGCCGGCCGCGACCGATCAGGCAGCGGCGCCTGCGACCCAGGCACCGACCGCGCCGGCGGCATCGGGCACGGCCTCGGCGCCGGCCGCGACCGCGCCGGCCGCCGCAGACCAGGCGACCGCGCCGGCTGCGGCCGCCGCGGCGGAGCCCAAGATCGCGGTCGAAGCGGTCGAAATCGACGGCAGCAAGATCTTCGTCGCCGGCACGGCCGATCCCGGCCGCAAGGTGCGCGCCTATGCCGACGCCATCCTGCTCGGCGACGCCAAGACTTCGGCCGACGGGCATTTCCTGATCGAAGCGACGCGCGACATTCCGGTCGGCAGCTACACTATCCATGTCGACGGCCTGGACAATGACGGCGTCAAGGTCGTCGCTCGCGCTGCCGTCCCGTTCGAGCGCGAGGCCGGCGCGTCGGTCGCCGCCGTCGCCCCAAGCAAGACAAAGCCAGCCGAGGCCAAGCCGGCCGAGACCAAGACCGCCGAAACCACGACCGACACAGCAACGGCCGAAGCGGCCAAGCCCGCCCCGGCCGCCGGGGGCGCTGCCAAGGTTGCCGAGGCGACGCCCTCGACCGACGTGCCCGAAACGGTCGCGCCAAAGCTCGAGCATGCCGACAGCTCCGTCATCATCCGCCGCAACGACACGCTGTGGCGCATCTCGCGCCGCGTCTACGGCCATGGCACGCGCTTCTCGACGATCTATCTGGCCAACAAGGACCAGATCCGCGATCCCGATCGCATCTGGCCAGGCCAGGTGTTCAAGGTGCCCTCGACTTCGAAGGAAGGCGAGGCCGCCGACATGAAGGCCATGGGCGAGCAGATGACAGCCGCGCCGGCGAAGACGGAGTAGGGCGGCAGCGTAGACGCCATCGTCGCGTTCCTTCACACCCCCCTCTGTCCTGCCGGACATCTCCCCCGCAAGGGGGGAGATTGGCAGTTCTAGCGCCTCGCCAGTTCTGCGACGTTGAAAATTGGCGAAAGCTTACGCGACATCTGATCTCCCCCCTTGCGGGGGAGATGCCCGGCAGGGCAGAGGGGGGTGCTGTCCCGCCAGCACCTCAAATCTACCCATGCGCCTAGCTTGCCCTCTCACCGTTCATCGTCTATCGCCGATGAACGATGTCCGAATCCCCCGAGACCCGCTGCACCGAAAGCCGTGCCATTGCCGCGCGGCTGGCGGCGCTGTCGCATCCGGCGCGCATCGAGATCCTGAAACATCTCTCGGCCAGCCGCTGCTGCTCCTGCCGTGAGGTGGTCGATCACCTCGATCTCGCACAGTCGACCGTTTCGCAGCATCTGAAGATCCTGGTCGAGGCCGGACTCGTCCGCTTCGAGACCGACCGCCAGCGCTCGCGCTACGCGGTCGACCACGACGCCCTCGCGGGCGTCTCCGCTTCGCTCACCCAGCTCGTCAACTCCTGCTGCCCCAGCCTCTCACCCATAAGGCAAGACTAGTGGCCGAAAAGACCGTATCCGCCGAAGCCGGCACCCTCACCACTTTGCGCAATCTGTGGCCCTATATGTGGCCGGCCGACCGCGCCGATCTCAGAGCCCGCGTCACCTGGGCGACGCTGCTTCTGGTCGTCGCCAAGGTCACATTGGTCGCCGGCCCCTATTTCTTCAAATGGGCGACCGATGCGCTGGCCCATGGCTCGAAGCCACCGCCGCCGCTGCCATCCTTCCTGCTGGCGCCGGTGGCGCTGGTCATCGCCTATAACGTGCTGCGCCTGATCCAGCTCGGCTTCAACCAGCTGCGCGACGCGCTGTTCGCCCGTGTCGGCCAGTATGCGGTGCGCCAACTCGCCTTCCGCACCTTCGTTCACATGCATCAGCTGTCGCTGCGCTTCCATCTCGAGCGCCGCACCGGCGGCCTGTCGCGCATCATCGAGCGCGGCACCAAGGGCATCGAGACCATCGTGCGCTTCATCATGCTGAACACGGCGCCGACCATCCTCGAATTCGCGCTGACGGCCGGCATATTTGCCTTCACCTATGGCTGGAAATACGTCGCCGTGGTCGCCGTCACCGTCAGCCTCTATGTCTGGTTCACCGTCAAGGCGAGCGACTGGCGCATCTCGATCCGCCGCGACATGAACGACAGCGACACCGACGCCAACACCAAGGCGATCGACTCGCTGCTCAACTTCGAGACGGTCAAATATTTCACCAATGAGCACATGGAGGCCGAGCGCTTCGACCGCTCGATGGCACGCTACGAGCTCGCCGCGACGAAAACCTGGACATCGCTCGGCTGGCTGAATTTCGGCCAGGGCCTCATCTTCGGCCTCGGCACGGTCATCGTCATGTGCATGTCGGCGCTGGAGGTGCAGGCCGGCAGGCAGACGGTTGGCGATTTCGTCTTCATCAACGCCATGCTGATCCAGCTTTCGGTGCCGCTCAACTTCATCGGCTTCATCTACCGCGAAATAAGGCAGGGGTTGACCGATATCGAGCATATGTTCGACCTGCTCGACGTGCCCCAGGAGATCGTCGACAAGCCGGATGCCAGGCCTTTGAAGGTCGGGCCCGGCAAGGTCGAATTCCGCGACGTCCATTTCTCCTATGACCCCAGCCGCAAGATCCTGAAAGGCGTCTCCTTCGAGGTGCCGGCCGGCAAGACCGTGGCCATCGTCGGCCCGTCCGGCGCCGGCAAGTCGACCATCTCCCGGCTGCTGTTCCGTTTCTACGACGTTCAGGGCGGCCAGGTGCTGATCGACGGCCAGGACATCCGCGACGTCACGCAGGAGAGCCTGCGGGCGGTGCTCGGCATGGTGCCGCAGGACACCGTGCTGTTCAACGACACCATCGCCTACAACATACGCTACGGTCGTGTCGGCGCCGGCGAGGAGGAGGTGCGCAAGGCGGCCGAGCTCGCCCAGATCGGCCCGTTCATCCAGAAGCTGCCCGAGGGCTACAAGTCGATGGTCGGTGAGCGCGGGCTGAAATTGTCGGGCGGCGAGAAGCAGCGCGTGGCGATCGCCCGCACCATCCTCAAGGCGCCGCCGATCCTGATGCTGGACGAGGCGACCTCAGCGCTGGACACCCAGACCGAGCAGGAGATCCAGGCAGCCCTCGACCTGGTCAGCAAGGGCCGCACCACGATCGTGATTGCCCACCGGCTGTCCACGGTGATTTCGGCCGACGAGATCATCGTGCTGAAGGACGGCCAGATCGCCGAGCGCGGCACCCATGCGGCGCTGCTTGCCAAGCACGGCCTCTACGCCTCGATGTGGGACCGCCAGCGCGAGGCGACCGAAGCCGAAGAGCGCCTGCGCATCGCGCGCGAAGGCGACGAGCTTGGGGTGATTGTGAGGAGAAGGACGTCGGAGGTGAGCTAGCGCCTCTTCCCCTTCTCCCCCTGTGGGAGAAGGTGGCCGCGAAGCGGCCGGATGAGGGGTGTTGGAAGGATCGCCGCACGACAAGACTAAACGCTTGAAGCATCTATTCTTTTCTCGCCTCATTCCTTCCAGCACCCCTCATCCGTCTCGGCGCTTCGCGCCGATCCACCTTCTCCCACAAGGGGAGAAGGGAAAGGCGCAAAATCCCGCTTGACCTCAACCTATCTTGAGCTTGCAAACCGTCTCCGAGCCACCGCCAACAACCTTCCAAATCGGAGATGGATGAAAATGACCGCCAACAATCACCGCACCGGTAGCGTGTTCCGGGTCGACAAATTCGTCGTGCCGGCGCAAGCGCGCGACGAAATCCTCAGCAAGGCCAGGATGACGCATGAACTGCTGCGCCAGCAGGAGGGTTTCGTGCAGGACTTCCTGCTTGAGCAATTTTCCGGCCCCGGCGAGTTCAACCTTGTCACCATGGTCGAATGGGAAAGCCAGGCGGCGGTCGACAAGGTGGTGCCGATCGTCAAGGCCGCGCACGAGCGCATCGCCTTCAGCGCGCAGGAAACCATCGCCCGCCTCGGCGTCAAGGCCGACATAGCCAACTATCGGCGCGTGCCCGAACTATAGGAAGGCCACCCGGCTCCGGGCACCGAAACAGCGGCGCTCAGCACCTGGCCGGTGCGGGCGTCGCTCACCATGTTTTCGAAGCCGCGCCATTCGGCAGCGGCGATGAACAATGTCCTGCCGTCGACGCCGCCCAGCATGCAGGCAAAGCAGCCGCGATCGACCTCGACCCTGTCGATTTTCTCGCCGCCTTCGCGAACCCTGACACAGTGGCGGTTCGGCACGTCGGCATAACAGACACAGCCTTCGGCATCGATGCAGATCCCGTCGGGATAGTCGTTGCCGAGATCGGCCCAGACGCGCCGTTTGGAAAGGCTCCCATCTTCGGCGATGTCGAAGGCGGTCAATCGGTTGGCGTGGGACTCGGCGATGATCAGTGTCCGATTGTCCGGCGTCACGGCCATGCCGTTGGCGAAGGCGATATCCTCGGCGACCTGCCGCATAGTGCCGTCCGGCGTGATCAGCACGATGGTGCCCGGCGCGAAATGCTCGCCCGGCGCCGGTGCCGGCCCGCCGCCATTGACATAGATGTTGCCGCGCCCATCGACGACGATCTCGTTCCACGGGTTCTTCGACAGATGCCTCAGATCGGCATGGGTGACGAGCGTCCCGCCTGCCTCCTGCCTCAGCAGCAGGCCTTCCCGGCCCAAGACCACCAGAAGCCTCCCATCCGGCAGCCAGTCGATCGAATAAGGCAGGACAGCCGGGACGGTAAGCATCACCTCGCTCCGGCCATTTTCGTCCACCGCGACGATCTCACCGGTGCCCCAGTTGCAAAGCCAGAGCCGGCTGTCATGCCAGCGCGGCGACTCGCCGAAGGCGAGGCCTGTTGTGACGACCTTGGCACTCATTGCAGACGGTTTCGGCGAAGGCATTGGCGGGCTCTTTGGGTGTCCACTCGCCAAGGACGCGCGACGGAGCCGAGTTCCGACACCCGGAGCAAATTTAGGCTTGCACGCCGGCGTTGCTGCCTCCCCCATTGTTGCGTTGCGGGGAGGGGGGCTTTCCGCTATTGAGGCGCAACCTGAAACAGGGACCGCCCCAAGCCCTATGACGCTTCTCGACTCGGTCAAGAATACGTTCGTTCCGATCCATCGCGAAGGCTACCCCTTCATCGCCGCCTTCGCCGCGGCCACGCTGTTCCTCGGCTATTTCTCCTCGGTCCTGTTCTGGATCGGGCTGATCCTGACAGCGTGGTGCGTCTATTTCTACCGCGACCCCGAGCGCGTCACGCCGGTCGACGACCGGCTGGTGGTGAGCCCGGCCGATGGCGTGATTTCCGCGGTCGGCCCCGCCGTGCCGCCGAGCGAGCTTGGGCTGGGCTCCGGCGAGATGACCCGGATCTCGGTGTTCATGAATGTGTTTTCCTGCCATATCAACCGCGCTCCTGTGCGCGGCCGGATCACGCGCATCGAGCACAAGCCCGGCAAATTCCTCAATGCCGAGCTCGACAAGGCAAGCGCGGAGAACGAGCGCAACGGCCTGGTCATCGACAGCCCGAACGGCACGATTGCCGCCGTGCAGATCGCCGGCCTTGTGGCGCGCCGCATCGTCTGCTGGGCCGAGGCCGGCGGTACGATCGCGATCGGCGAGCGTTTCGGCCTGATCCGCTTCGGCTCGCGCGTCGACGTCTTCCTGCCGTCGGGCGCCGTGCCGCGCGTCGCGGTCGGCCAGACGGCGGTCGGCGGCGAGACCGTGCTTGCCGAATTCGGCGGCACCGCGGTCACGCCCTTGGTCAGGGTTTCCTGAGCGTTGGGCGCGCCGTTCAAGAAATTCGAAGCCCATGCCAGCGGCGGTCCGCGCATCCGCGAGATCCCGATGCGCATGGTGCTGCCCAACCTGGTCACCGTGCTTGCCATCTGCGCCGGCCTTTCCGGCATCCGCTTCGCCTTCGAGAACCGCTTCGAGATCGCTGTGGTCATGGTGTTGCTTGCCGCCTTCCTCGACGGCATCGATGGGCGACTGGCGCGCATGCTGAAGGCGACCTCGAAATTCGGCGCCCAGATGGATTCGCTGGCCGATATCGTCAATTTCGGCGTGGCGCCGGCCCTGGTTCTCTACGCCTTCCTGCTCGACCGCGCCGGCTCGCCGGGCTGGATCGCCGCACTTCTCTTCACCATCGCCTGCGGCATGCGGCTGGCCCGCTTCAACGTTCTGGCCGACGACGCCGAGCAGCCGGCCTGGCAGACCGAATATTTCGTCGGTGTGCCGGCCCCGGCGGGTGCTGTGCTGGTCATGCTGCCGCTCTATCTTTATTTCCTGCGGCTCGGACTGGAGCCCAGCCGGCCGGCCGCCTTCGTCGCCACCGGCTTCACCGTGCTGGTCGCTTTCCTTCTGGTCAGCCGCCTGCCGGTCTATTCGGGCAAGAGCGTCAAGGTGCCGGGCGACAGGGTGCTGCCGGTCATCCTCGGCGTCGTGCTCTACATTCTCTTGCTGATGACCTATCCCTGGTACACGCTGACCGCTTCCGTCGCGGGGTACCTGCTTTTCCTGCCGTTGTCGGTGCGCGCCTATTCCAAGCGGGCTATGCGCGAAGGCGAGAAGGTGCCGCCGTCGGATATCGGGTAGCGCTGCGCCCTAGGCCGCCGCACTCAGCCCCAGCCGGTCGATCGCCAGCTTGCGCGCCGAGATGTAGTCCGTCTTGCCCGAGCCCAGCACCGGGATCTCTTCCACCTTGATGATGTCGTTGGGCACCATCAGCTCGGCCGCGCCGGCCTTCTTGCCGAACTGGCGCAGCTCCTCGGCATTGGCTTCGTCAGCGGTGGTGACCAGCACGATGCGCTCGCCGCGCCTCTTGTCGGGCACTGCCACCGCCGCGTGGCGCTCTTCCGGCCATAGCGACTGCACCAGCATCTCGACGGCGCCCAGCGACACCATCTCGCCGGCGATCTTGGCGAAGCGCTTGGCCCGCCCGCGTATGGTGATGAAGCCCTCGCGGTCGACCGAGACGATATCGCCGGTATCGTGCCAGCCTTCCAGCCGCTGCAATTCGCCGGGACGGTCGGCGGTCATATAGCCCATCATCATGTTCGGCCCGTCGAGCCACAGCCGGCCGCCCTCGGCGATGCCTTCGACCGGCTCCAGCTTCATGCGGATCGCCGGCAGCGGCCGCCCGACTGTGCCGTCGCGGCTGTGGATGGCGGTGTTCACCGCCACCACGGGCGCGGCCTCGGTCAGCCCGAAACCTTCGACGATCGAGGCCTGGAAGCGGTCGCGATAGGTGCGCCGCGTCTCCGGCTTCACCGCTTCGGCGCCGGCCACGACGAAGCGCAGGCTGGAGAAGTCGCCGTCCTTGGCGGTACGGGCGTAGTTAGCCAGAAAAGTGTCGGTGCCGAACATCACGGTCGGCTTCACCTTGCGGGCGATCTCGGGGATGATCTTGTAGTGCAGCGGCGAGGGGTAGAGGAACAGCTTAACGCCGAGCACCAGCGGCAGGATGGTGCCGCCGGTCAACCCGAAGGAATGGAACACCGGCAGCACGTTGAGCAGGATGTCGGCCGGCGAGACGGAGACGCGCGCCTCGGCCTGCATGACATTGGCAAGCAGGTTGCGGTTCGACAGCACCACCGCCTTTGGCGTGCCTTCCGAGCCGGAGGTGAACAGGATGACAGCGGGCTTCGCGGCTTGCTGCCGCTGCAGCGGCAAACGCCACAGAAGCGCGGCGGCAACCTTGTCCAGGGTCGTCACATTGGCACGCACATCTTCCAGCCACAGCATTTTGGCGCCACCCGCCTCGACCGCTGCGACGATGTCGTCGATGCCCGCCTTTTCGATGAAGGCGCGGGAGGAAACCACCGTCCTGATGACGGCAGTGCGGACCGCCGCGGTCACGCTCGCCGGGCCGGCGGTGTAGTTGATCATCGCCGCCACGCGGGCAGCTGAGACCAGGCCGACGAAGGTAAGCACCACGCCATTGGCGTTGGGCAGCAGCACGCCGACCGCTTCGCCGGGCGCGGTCACCGCCTCGAAATGGCGGCCGAGCACGCGCGCGCCGATGAACAGCTTACGGTAGCTGAGCGAACCGGAAATCACATCCTCGATGATCGGGCGCGAAGGTCCGATGCGGTCGGCGGCGTCGCGCATGGCGAGGAAGAGCCCGCGATCGAGATTGGTGCCGTAAAGCCGCGCCTCGGCGAAGCGGTCGAACAGCGCGTTGGTGTTGGATGCCATGTCGGGGTTGCGCGCCACCAGCTCGGCGATGGTCATCGGCTCCAGCACACTCATCGAAAGCCGCGGGAACCAGTGGCGCGGCGCTTTTTCCTTCGGCGTCAGCGACACCGGCAGGTCACGCGTGCCGGCAACGAAGATCGGCACGATGCGTGCGTCGGACTGCATGGCGATGCGGGTGATGGCGCGAAATAGCCTGAAGGACTTGACGTCCGGTTCGACATTGTCCGGCAGGTAGACGGCGAGCCGCCCCTTGCCCTTCAGCACGCGCACCAGCCGGCGGCTGACGAAGATATGCTCGGCGTTGAAGGCGATGGTACGCGCAAGCTCGCGCCACGGCTCCAGCCAGGGCGAGCGCGCCGAAGCCTCGTCCAGGATATGCAGCGTGTCGTCGGGAAGCAGCGACAGCATCAGCGCCGGCTCGATGCGCGACTGGTGCCAGACGACATAGATGACCGGCGTCTTGGCGCTGCGGGCGATGCGCATGCGATTGTCGGCGATGCGGTAGGCGAGCTTGAACGGCACATAGAGCAGCGCCTGGGTGAAGCGCAGGTCGAGCCGGAACCGCTCGATCACGGCAATCAGCAGCCAGGCAAAGACAAGGCCCGCCAGCAGCGCCAGGGTCAGGATCATGCCGCTCTCTCCCAGTCTCCTCCAGGGCGCGGCTCTTGAGCGACCGCTTCGGTGGCAGAGGGTAGCGGAAGTGCGGGCAAGGTCAATGCGGGGTCGGAGAGCTTTCCCTTCTCCCCTTGTGGGAGAAGGTGGATCGGCGCGCAGCGCCGAGACGGATGAGGGGTGTTGGAAGAAATGAGGCGCTGGAAAATCCAGCTCTTGAGGCGCTAGCTTGCGACGCCGCGCTCCGTGCAACACCCCTCATCCGACCGAGCTTCGCTCGGCCACCTTCTCCCACAAGGGAGAAGGGGAAGACGGCGCTACGCCGCCTTCAACCTTCCGCTGATGAAGCGGAACTCCTGGCTTTTGCCGCCATAACCATAGGCCGCCGCCGGCACTTCGTGCACGAAGGCGTAGCTTTCCTCATGCACGCCGCCCAGCAGCCGGCCGAAGGCCCCGAAGATCGCCTTGAGATAGGCTTCGAGCTCGAGCTTTGTGTTGGTGCCGTCGACGACCTTGATGTCGAGCCAAAACGTGTTGGTGCCGTGCTCGGCCAGCGACTTGCCGCCGGAGAACCAGTGCTGCGGATCGATGTAGTTGACGGCGACCGCGGTGATCGTCGGATCCTTGTGCAACAGTTTCGCGGTGATATCGGTGGCCTCCGTGGCGATTGCCGCGGACAGCTTGGCGTCCGGCTTGCCGGTGATGCTGATATTGATGATCGGCATTTCTATCCTCCGAGTTGGGCGCCTCGCGCCGTCGATGGGAGGAACCATGCCATCGGCATAACATCAATAGAATCGAATTGTTTTTGACAAAAGATTCGATATCATTGAAGTATGGAGACGCTCGATCCGGATCTTCTGAAAACCTTCCTTGCCTTTGTCGACGGCGGCTCGCTCGCCAAGGCCGCATCCACCGTCGGCCGCACACCGTCAGCGGTGACCGCGCAGATGCAGCGGCTGGAGGAGATCGTCGGCGAGCCGCTGCTCATCCCGCAGGGCAGGGGACGCGGGCTGACGCCGGCCGGCGAGGATCTTGTCGGCCATGCGCGGCGCATCCTTGCCGTCCACACCGAGGCCTGGCTGGCGCTGAAGGGCGCGCGCGCCGGCGGCCACATTGCCATCGGCACGACGCAGGATTTCGCCGATCAGGGCCTGCCGGACCTGCTCCGGGCCTTCGCTGCCAGCTACCCGCGCGTCAGGGTCGAGCTGCGCGTCGGCCGTTCTATGGAACTCGGGTCGGCCCTGCAGGCAGGCCAGCTCGACCTCGCGATCACCATGCGCCATGCCCCGTCGCCGGATGAAGCGGCCCTGATCAGCGAGCCGATGCTGTGGCTCTGCTCGGAAAAAGGCTTGGCGGCACGGCAGGAGGTGGTGCCGCTGGCCCTGCTCGATCCCTATTGCGGCTTCAGGGAGGCAGCGCTCAATGCGCTCGACGCAGCCTGCCGTCGCTATCGCATCGCCGCCGGCAGCGCCAGTCTTGCCGGCCTGCGCGCCGCAGTCGATGCCGGCATCGCGTTGACGCCGCGCACCCGGCGTTTCGCCCATTCCGGCATCGTCGAGGTATCTGCCGATTTCGACCTCCCGCCGCTGCCGATGGCCGATTTCGCCATCCGGTTCGGCCGCGAAGCCGCCCGCCCGGCGCGGGACTTGGCGGAGCTGCTTGCCGGCGGCCTGGCCCTTCCGTCCTGAGGCCGGTCGCCCAAAGAAAAAGCCGACCTTTTTGAGGGTCGGCTTCTAGTCGGACGGGTCGAGGGGTTTGGGGGGACTTGGGGGGTGACCCGTCGATCCAATAATGCTCCACGGGGATGATGGTTCCGTGACCGGCGAAATATTTTTATGAACCCGCCGATTTCACCTTCAGCCAGTCGCGTCCGGCATGCGCAAAGACCGCGCAAAGCACGATGGCGCCGCCGATGATGCTGGCCATCGGTGGGAGTTCGCCCAGAAACAGCAGGGCAAACAGGATGGCGAACGGCACCTCTGCGGAACCGAGCAGGCCGGCTTCCGCCGACGGGATCAGCCGCGAGCCTTCCGTCCACAGGATCGAGGCGAGCGCGAAAGAGCAGCCGAAGGTGGCAAGCAGCGCCACGTCGCGGGCGGACACGGCCAGCGGATCGGTGACGAACCAGCCGAGCACGAAAAGCAGGAAGGCCGAGACAGCGCCCGCCCAGACGACCGGCGAGTCGCGAAAAGCGCGCACCATGATCATGTAGAGCGCGCTGCCGGCGGTCATCAGCAGCGCCAGGGCATCGCCGAACAGGTGCCCGCTGCCGAGGCCGGCGCCCACCATGATGGCGACGCCGCAAAGCGATACGGCCGCCGCGATCATCGTCTGCAGCCGGAATTTTTCCCGCACCAGAAGGAAGGCGAGCAGTGCGGCGATGAAGGGCGAGGTCGCGTAGATCACCGCGACATTGGCGACATAGGTGAATTTGAAGGCCGAGATGAAGGCGATGCTGGCGGCGGCGCCCTCGACCGCGAGCAGCCAGCCCCGCCAGCCGAGTTTCAGGCTTTCGCGCCCGCCCGAGCGGCGCCGGCGCCACAGCACGTAGAAGCTGATCAGGATCGAGCCAAAAAAACCGCGCCAGCAGGTGATCGTCAGCGGATCGGCATGGATCGACTTGGTCAGCACGCCGGTGAGCGCGAAGGCGATCGCCGATGCCGACACCAGGATGATGCCGAGCGTGCGCTCGGCGGCCACGTCGGCGGCGGCAGGCGCAAGCTTTTCCGGCATGTCGAGCGTGTCCGTCATGGCGCCAGCCTACCCAGTTGCTCCTGACAGCCTTCCGTCATGAGGCCTGCTCCCGTCTGCGGAAATGCTCGTTGCCGACGATGAGCAGGCCGGCGCCGATGATCAGCGCCGCGCCCATGAACACTTCCGTGCGCGGCACGTCGCCCCAGATGGCGTAGCCCAGCGCGAAGGCCCAGACCAGCGAGGTGTATTCGAACGGCGCAATAATCGACACCGGCGCGCGCTTCATGCCTTCGAACAGCGCATATTGCGCCACCCCGCCGAGTGCCCCGACGCTGACAAGCAAAAGAAGCTGCCGCCAATCGGGCATGCGCCACCAAAGCAGCGCCGGCACGGCCGAGAAGAGCAGGAAATAGAAATTGTTGAGCACGAGCTGGATCGTCGTGCGCTCCTGCAGCGCCGTCTTGCGCAGCAGCACCACGGCGATCCCCCAAAGGACGGCCGCTGCCAGCACCAGGAGCACCGGCACGGAGAAGCCGAGCCGGGTCGGATCGCAGGCGATGAAGACGCCGACGAAGCCGATGAACACCGCCAGCCAGCGCAGCAGCGGCACCGTCTCGCCCAGGATCAGCACGGACAGCACGGTGACGATGATCGGCGCGGCGTAATAGATGGTGGTGAGCTCGGCAAGCTGCAGCGAGCGCGCGGCGTTGTAGTAGCAAAGCCAGGCGGCGAGCGTGAAGGCGCTGCGCACCAGCATCGGCCTGACGATCGGCGAATCGATCGTGTCGGCGAACAGCCGCCTGCCGCCGACCGCGCCGCAGGCGACGAGCACGGTGATCGAGCGGACGAACATGATCTGCCAGACCGTCATGCCAGCGACGAGGAGCTTGATCGAGGCATCCTGCGCCGAAAACAGGAAATAGGCCGCGGCCGTGAACAGGATGCCGGCCAGCACCCTTTCGCGGCTTTCCAGGATGACGACATCGGCCATAAGGGCTCAGCGTGTTTGCGTGAGGCGGTTCCGCCCCGGTCGGGACCGTTGCTCCAGCTATAGGGGCGAAAGCTTGCACTGCGCTGCTCCAGCGCAGCGCTTGCGTTGGCGCAGGCCGTTCGCCGGAGGCCGGTCGGGGCTACTGCGTCGCCTGATAGAGCTCCGATGCCGCATCCTTCAGCGCGCGCCGCCCGTCCGGCCGCAGATACATCATATGGCCGCCCTCGACGACGTCGAGCCGGATCGGCTTGGCATCTGACAGCGAAGGAAGCTGGTTCACCAGATAGCGCGAGGCGAGATAGGGGGTGACAAGGTCGGTATAGCCGTTGACGATGACGACACCCAGCGCCGGGTTGAGCGAGCGGGCGCGCTGCAGGTCGTTCATCACACCGGCATAGCCTTGGCCTGATGTGCCGTAATCCCAGCTGCGGCTGACCTCGCCATTGAGCAGCCGGTAGCTGACGTCGGTGCGGTAGTTGAGCTCGTCGCGGGCGTAAGCGACGAAGGCGGAGGTCAGCACCGGAACGCTGCGGTCGAGCACCGGG
Source organism: Mesorhizobium sp. CA15 (assembly GCF_020165215.1). NCBI lineage: Bacteria > Pseudomonadati > Pseudomonadota > Alphaproteobacteria > Hyphomicrobiales > Phyllobacteriaceae > Mesorhizobium > Mesorhizobium sp. CA15. Next base: position 73,977 of record NZ_JAIUHQ010000017.1, on the reverse strand, counting down.
TCGGGGCCGGCCTCACGGGCGCTTTGCGGCGCGATGTCGGCAGTGCCGATGGTGGCGTCGTAGGGGCTCAGAACCTTGCCGGTGGCGCGCTGGAATTCCTTGGCGAAAAGCCCGATGGGGATGCGGGCGAAATTGTGCTGGACGAGCTCCAGCGGCAGGCCGGTGATCTCCGAAATGCGCCCGCTGGCGAGCTTGCTGCCTTGCTCCAGTCCGCTGTTCAGCGCCGTCAGGTAATCGCCGAGCGCATAATGCTCGACCTCGGCCAGCCTGTCGCGCAACGCGTCGCCGCTCACGCCGTCGCCCTTCAGCCGCGTTGCCGCCAGCGAAGGCAGCTCCAGCGCCCAGTGCAGCTGGTCGAACTGGTCGGGCCGCACCAGCATGAATTCCAGCGCCGGCGAGATCAGCACGATGCCGCTGGGGCTGAGGCCGACATCCTCCTGCAGCGTGCGGGCAAGCAGCGCGGCGCGAAAGCCGCCATAGCTCTCGCCGGCAAGGAACAGCGGCGATCCGGTGCGGCCGTTCTGCGCCAGATAAAGGCGGATGAAGGCGCCGACCGAGCTGGCGTCGGCATCGACGCTCCAGAATTCCTTCGGCTCGTGCCCCGGCGCTTCGCGGCTGTAGCCGGTGCCGACCGGATCGACGAAGACGAGATCGCTTATGTCGAGCCAGCTGTCGGGGTTGTCGATGAGCTTCTGCGGCGGCCGCAGGAACTCGCCGTCGGCAGCGGTCTCGACGATGCGCGGCCCGATCGCGCCGAGATGCAGGTAAGCCGACGCAGCACCGGGCCCGCCGTTGAAGACAAAGGTGATCGGCCGCTCCTTCGCCGGGGCGGGCGACTGCTGCGAGTAGGCGACATAGAAGATCTCGGCCGTCACCTCGCCCTTGCCGGATAGCAGCGACAGCGTGCCGGCCTTGGCCTGGTAATCCAGCTTGCGCCCACCGAGCGTGATCGAATGCTCTGTCACCTGCGGAGGCGGCAACAGCGACAGCACGCCGCCGGTCGGGGCTGGACGCTCGGGTGCTTCGGCGAAGGTGGGCTGAGCGAAGGCGGCGAGCGCCAGCAGGACGAGGGAGACGAGCTTGGATCGCATGTGGGCTCCGGAAATGGTCTCGGAATAGGTATGGCCTGGGCGTGCGAAGTCAAAACAACAATCGCAAACGTTGCGATCCTTCGCGCCCCCTCTGCCCTGCCGGGCATCTCCCCCTCAAGGGGGGAGATCAGATGTCGCGTCGGCCTTCGTCATTCTCCCACGCTCGCTAATCTCCCACGCGCTGCAGAAAGGGCGCCGCCGGAGAAGCTGCCAATCTCCCCCCAGGAGGGGGAGATGTCCGGCAGGACAGAGGGGGGCGCTGTCCCGCCGGCATATCAGTGGTATCAAGGCATCAAAGGCTGATCGGAAGGACAACACAATGGACTCCACCGCCCTCAAGGCCATGCAGGCTCCGCTGAAGGACGCCTATCGCGAGGACGCCGCGCGAGCGCTGATCACGCTGAGAGCCCGTGGCACGCTCGACGACCAGTCGATCGCCTGCAAGGTGGAGACCGGTAGGGCGCTTGCTGTCGCCGGGCTTCATCCGGCCACCGGCGGCTCGGGCCTCGAGCTGTGCTCGGGAGACATGCTGCTGGAAGCGCTGGTCGCCTGCGCCGGCGTGACGCTGAAAGCGGTGGCGACCGCCTTGGAGTTCAAGCTCGGCAACGCTACCGTCGAGGCCGAGGGCGATCTCGATTTTCGCGGCACGCTGGGTGTCGCCCGCGACGCGCCGGTCGGCTTCCGCGAGATAAGACTGAAATTCGATCTCGACACCGACGAGCCGCAAGAGCGCATCGATTCGCTCATCAAACTCACCGAGCGCTACTGCGTGGTGTTCCAGACGATCAACAACAAGCCGGCGTTGAGCGTGAGCGCGCGGCGCTGAAACGACCCCTCGCGCTACTGCGCCGAGGGCGTTTCCGCATCCCCTTCATCGGTAAACGGCGAGGCGCTCGGCACGCATTGCACGGCCCAGCCCTGAGGGGTCGGCTGCTTCTGATATTCGGTGATGGCGTTGGTGCATTGTTCGCGGGTGTCGAAGGTGCTGGGCAGCACCACCATGCCGCCCTGCGGGCCGGCGATCACCAGATACCAGACCAACGCTACGCTGGGAGTAGCAGCCATGGGAATTCCTCGCTTTGAAATGTCGGAGTCGGGCCGATCCTAGCAACTCCCATGGAGCAGCGAAAGCAGCGAGGCGGCACACGCTTTCGCCGCCCCGTTCACAGACCCGTGAATAGAGGGGTCGCGACGCCTCAGGCACCCAGGCTTTATTCCGGCTGCCGGTAGGCGACGAAGCGGTTGTGCTTGGCCTGGAAGATCAGGCCGGTTTCCTTCAGTTCCGGGCTTGCCAGGGGCACGATGCGCTTGGCGATCTCGGACGGATGCGGCAGCGTCTCCGGGTCTTCGCCGGGCATGGCCTGCGCCCGCATTGCGGTGCGGGTTGCGCCCGGATCGGCGGCGTTCACCCTCAGCGGCAGGCTCTCGGTTTCATGTGCCCAGGAACGCATCATCGTTTCGACCGCCGCTTTCGAGGCCGCGTAGGGCGCCCAGAAGGCGCGCGCCGAATGCGCCGCATTGGACGACAGGATGATGGCGCGGCCGGCGTCGGAGAGCCTGAGCAGCGGATCGACCGAGCGGATCAGCCGCCAGGTCGCCGTCACGTTGATGGTCATCACCTTCTCGAAGGTCTTGGCCTCGACATGGCCGATCGGCGAGATGACGCCGAGCACGCCGGCATTGGCGACCAGGATATCGAGCTTGCCCCAGCGCTCATGGATCGCGCCGCCCAGCCGGTCGATGCCGGCCATGTCGGCAAGATCGAGCGGCACCAGCGTCGCCTGGCCGCGGCCATCGGCCTTGATCTGGTCGTCCAGCTCTTCCAGCCCGCCGACCGTGCGCGCCACCGCGATCACATGCGCGCCTGCTGCGGCCAGCTCCCTGGCGATGAAATAGCCGATGCCGCGCGAGGCGCCGGTTACGACCGCCACGCGGCCGGAAAGGTCGAGGGTCATGTGAGAGATTCCATAAGGCGCGAAACAGCTCGGCGAAGGCAATTGATAGTCCGGGCGCCCTACGCCCCGCCGCTCGCCAGCAGCGACAGCGTGCGCACATTGTCGTGGCCTTCGAAGTCGAGCAGGCGGGTGGGGTACTGTCCCGTGAAGCAGGCGTCGCAGAATTGCGGCTGGTCGTTGTCGCGGCCGGCCTCGCCGACGGCGCGGTAGAGCCCGTCGATCGACAGGAAGCCGAGCGAATCGACGCGGATGAACTCCGCCATCTCCTCGACCGACATGCGCGACGCAAGCAGCTTCGACTTCTCCGGCGTGTCGACGCCGTAGAAGCAGGACGCGCTGGTCGGCGGCGAGGCGATGCGCATATGCACTTCCCTGGCGCCGGCGTCGCGCACCATCTGCACGATCTTCTGGCTGGTGGTGCCGCGCACGATCGAATCGTCGACCAGCACCACGCGCTTGCCCTCGATCATGCGGCGGTTGGCGTTGTGCTTGAGCTTCACGCCCATGTGGCGGATGGAATCGCCTGGTTGGATGAAGGTGCGGCCGACATAGTGATTGCGGATGATGCCGAGCTCGAAGGGAATGCCGGCGGCCTGGGAGAAGCCGATCGCGGCCGGCGTGCCGGAATCCGGCACCGGCACGACGATGTCGGCCTCGACCGGGCTTTCCTGCGCGAGTTCCGCGCCAATGCGCTTCCTCACATCATAGACGTTGCGGCCTTCGACCGAGGAATCCGGCCGCGCGAAATAGACATATTCGAAGATGCAGAAGCGCGTCTTCTGCGGCTCGAACGGGAAGATGCTTTCGATGCCCTTCGCGGTGACCACCACCATCTCGCCGGGCTTGATGTCGCGCACGAAGCGGGCGCCGATAATGTCGAGCGCGCAGGTTTCGGAAGCGAGGATCCAGGCGCCGTCGAGGTCGCCAAGCACCAGCGGGCGGATGCCGAGCGGATCGCGGCAGCCGATCATCTTCTTGGCGGTCATCGCCACCAGCGAGAAGGCGCCTTCGACCTGGCGGATCGCATCGATGAAACGCGAATTCAAATCGCGCTCCTTGCTGGTCGCGACCAGATGCAGCAGCGTCTCTGTGTCGGAGGTCGAGGAGAAGATCGAGCCCTGCTTCTGCAGCGCGCGCTGCACGGTGAGCGCGTTGGTGAGGTTGCCGTTGTGGGCCACGGCAAGACCGCCTTCCGCGAGCTCGGCGAAGAAGGGCTGGATGTTGCGCAGCCCGGCGCCGCCGGTGGTGGCGTAGCGCGTGTGGCCGATCGCGCGGTTGCCTTGCAGGCTGTCGATGACGCGCTGTTTGGTGAAGGTATCGCCGATCAGGCCGACATGGCGTTCGACGTGGAACTGGGTGCCGTCATAGGAGACGATGCCGGCCGCTTCCTGGCCACGATGCTGCAGGGCATGAAGGCCGAGTGTGACGATGGCCGCCGCGTCCTGCCGGCCGAAGATGCCGAACACGCCGCATTCGTCATGAAAATGATCGTCGGCCTCGGCGGAAAGGACCTTGCCTTCATCTGCCGTTGAGTCTGCCATCTGGTGCTCAAGCTCCGCTAAAGCCGCCATATAAGGCGATCTCTCGCCGAACGCAACGCACGCTTTTTTGCATTCACAACCGGCGCCAAGCCGGCCCGCAATCAGTTTGCCGGCGCTGGAGCCGGGGCGGGCGCTGGCGTGGCCGGCGCCGGCTCGTTGTCGGCAGGCGCCTCGCCCTCGCTGTCGTCTGGCGCCGGCGCGTTGTCGTCGCCTGCTGGAGGCTCGGCCGCGGGCTGGTCAGTCGTGGCCGGTGCGCCGGCCTGCGGCGTGCCCTTATGGGTGTATTTGTTGACCAGTTCCTCGGTGTTTTCCGGCAGCACGCTTTCGAGCTTGGCGCCGATCGTCTCCAGCAACGGCCGCGACTTGGCGTTGGCGATCCAGGCAGGCGCCTTGGCGCCGGCCAGCCAGTTGAAGAACAGCAGCGCCACCGCGACCACCAGGATGCCGCGCGCCGCGCCATAGAGAAAGCCGAGCGTGCGGTCGAGCGCGCCGATGCGCGAATCGATGATCCAGTCGGCGAGCTTCATGGTGATGACGGAGACGACGATCAGCGCGATGAGGAAGACGATGCCCGCCGAAGCCGCCATCGCGATCTTGTCGTTGTCGACATAGGGCTGAACATAGGGCAGGACCGGCTTGTAGAAGAAGAAAGCCGCCGCCGCCGCCGCCGCCCAGGAAACCACCGAGAGCACTTCGCGGGAGAAGCCGCGCACCATGGCGAGCATTGCTGAGACCAGGGTGAAGCCGACGAGGATTCCGTCTAGCAGCGTAATCGGCATGGTTCTCGCCCCACTTCCTGTCTTACGGCCCGACGAGCCGCATCACTCCCCGTCGTCGGCACGACCGCGCCGTGAGCCGGCTATGCGCGCCACAAGGTCGGCAAGCTCGGTGGGCTGGAAAGCGCCGGCCCCGATCCCCCCGGCAAGTTCCTCGCTGCCGAGCGGCAGCACCGCGCTTCCAAAACCCAGCTTTTCGGCTTCCTTGAGGCGCTGCTGCGCATGCGCAACCGGCCTCACGGCGCCCGATAGGCTGATTTCGCCGAAATAGACGCAATCGGCGGGAAGGGCAAGACCGGTGAGTGACGAAACCAGCGCCGCGGCGACCGCGAGATCGGCCGCCGGCTCCGAGATCCGATAGCCGCCGGCGACGTTGAGATAGACGTCGTGCTGGCCGAAGCGGACGCCGCAATGCGCCTCCAGCACGGCGAGCACCATCGACAGCCGCGCGCCGTCCCAGCCGACGACGGCGCGGCGCGGCGTGCCGAGCGAGGAAGGCGCGACAAGCGCCTGGATCTCGACCAGCACCGGCCTCGTGCCTTCCATGCCGGCGAAAACCGCGGCGCCCGGCGACTTTGCGTGGCGTTCGCCGAGGAAAAGCTCGGATGGATTGGAAACCTCGCGCAGCCCCTTGTCCGACATTTCGAACACGCCGATCTCGTCGGTCGGCCCAAAGCGGTTCTTCACCGTGCGCAGGATGCGGAAGTGGTGATTGCCTTCGCCCTCGAAGTAGAGCACGCCGTCGACCATGTGCTCGACGACGCGAGGGCCGGCGATCTGGCCTTCCTTGGTGACATGGCCAACGAGCACGATCGCCGCGCCTGTGGATTTCGCGTAGCGGATCATCGCCTGGGCGGCGGCGCGCACTTGGGTGACGGTGCCCGGCGCCGAATCGGCAAGGTCCGTCCACAGCGTCTGAATGGAATCGAGGATGACGAGGTCCGGCCGCTTGCCGTCGGCGATGGTCGCCAGGATGTCCTCGACATTGGTTTCGGCCGCAAGCTCGACCGGCGTCGAGGCGACGCCGAGGCGCTGCGCTCTCAGCCTGATCTGCGCCACGGCTTCCTCGCCCGAGACATAGACAATGCGGTGGCCTTTCGAGGCGAGCGCGGCGGCTGCCTGCGTCAAGAGCGTCGACTTGCCGATGCCGGGATCGCCGCCGACCAGAAGGGCCGAGCCGCGCACGAAGCCGCCGCCGGTGGCGCGGTCGAGCTCGCCGATGCCCGACACGATGCGCGGCGCGTCCTCGATGTCGCCCGACAGGCTGGTCAGCACCACGGCACGCCCTTTGCGGGCGTTGCGCGCGTTGGCCGGCCCCGAGCCGATGCCGCCGGACGTGCCTTCCTCGACCAGCGTGTTCCACTCGCCGCAGGCATCGCATTTGCCGGCCCAGCGCTGATGCACCGAGCCGCAATTCTGGCAGATGAACTGAACGCGTGATTTGGCCATTAATTCATCGATTCCAACAAGTATTTCTGGCGATCCCAATAAACCGGCAAGGCCTCTTCAATCGTGTCGAAATGAGTGCGGCGCTGTCCGTTGCTCTGAGCCCAATTGTCGTATGCCGACAAACATGCATACCTGAACAAACCGACCGCCAAATCGTTCTCACGCCTGACTTCTTCGTGCAATGTTTCCAACAAGCGTCCAAGTGCGAAGGAGAGACGCTGATTCTGCAGCAGGTGCATGAGAAGAAATGCACACCCGATCGCGGCGATAGACGTGTCGTACCGAGACTCCACTGACCAAAGCGCCAAAACGCCTAGTAGATCGTCGATGTCCGAGGGGGCTCCCAAGCGCCAGATCCGATATAGGCCGGTCACCGCCGCGGCGCGGGCGTAGTCGTCAGTTTGCTTGGCAAGGAATTTCCTCACCAATTTCACATTCTCGGCTACCGGATCGCTCGAATAGCAGAACACCAGCAAAGCGGCGTGCGACTCCACTTGAGAAGTTGATCCAGCTGATTTCAGATAATCAGTAAGTTGAATGCGCTCCTCTTTAGAGATTTCGTACGCCTTAAACTTCATCCGTTGATAGATATCGCTGAAGTCCAATCAGCTACCCCCAAACAAAACGCTACTCGAACCTCTCCGGCAGATGATGCTCTTCCGCCAGATCCGAGAACCGCGTGAATTCGCCGTGGAAGGCCAGGCTGACGGTACCGGTCGGTCCGTGGCGCTGCTTGGCGATGATGCACTCGGCCTTGCCGCGCGCCTCGTTCATCTCGTTTTCCCACTTGATGTATTCCTCGGTGCCGAGCTTCGGCTCGCGGTTCTTGAGGTAATATTCCTCGCGATAGACGAACAGCACCACGTCGGCGTCCTGCTCGATGGAGCCGGATTCGCGCAGGTCCGAGAGCTGCGGGCGCTTGTCGTCGCGGCTTTCGACCTGACGCGACAGCTGCGACAGCGCGATGATCGGCACGCCGAGCTCCTTGGCCAGAGCCTTCAGGCCCGTGGTGATCTCGGTGATTTCCTGCACGCGGTTCTGCGAGGCGCGCGCGGAGGAGCCCTGCATCAGCTGGATATAGTCGATGACGATGAGGTCGAGGCCGCGCTGGCGCTTCAGACGCCGCGCGCGGGCGGAAAGCTGCGCGATCGAGATACCGCCGGTCTGGTCGATGAACAGCGGGATCTTCTGCATCGTCTGCGAGCAGGCGACCAGTTTTTCGAAATCCATCTCGGTGATCTCGCCGCGGCGGATCTTCGAGGACGAGATCTCGGTCTGCTCGGAGATGATGCGGGTGGCCAGCTGCTCCGACGACATTTCGAGCGAGAAGAAGCCGACGACGCCGCCATTGGCGGCCTTGAAGCTGCCATCGGCTTGCTGCGCCGGAACGTAAGCCTCGGCAATGTTGAAGGCGATGTTGGTGGCCAACGAGGTCTTGCCCATGCCCGGACGTCCGGCGAGCACGATCAGGTCGGAGGGCTGCAGGCCGCCCATGCGGCGATCGAGGTCGCGCAGTCCGGTGGCGATGCCCGACAGGTGGCCGTCACGCATATAGGCGGCGTTGGCCATGTCGACGGCGGTCTTGACCGCATCGTTGAAGCTCTCGAAGCCGCCATCATAGCGGCCGGTTTCGGCAAGCTCGAACAGCCGCCGCTCGGCGTCCTCGATCTGATCGGACGGCGACATGTCGACCGGCGCGTCATAGGCGATATTGACCATGTCCTCGCCGACGGTGATCAGCGCGCGGCGCGTCGCAAGGTCGTAGATGGCGCGGCCATAATCGGTGGCGTTGACGACGGTGACGGCCTCGACGGCGAGGCGCACGACATATTGCGCCACCGTCATGTCGCCGACCTTCTCGTCGGCCGGCAGGAAGGTCTTGAGCGTGATCGGCGTCGCGATCTTGCCCATGCGGATGAGCTCGGCCGCGATCTCGAAGATGCGGCGGTGCAGCGGCTCGTAGAAATGCGCCGGCTTCAAGAAATCGGAGACACGATAGAAGGCGTCGTTGTTGACGAGGATGGCGCCGAGCAGCGCCTGCTCGGCCTCGATGTTGTTCGGTGCCTCGCGATAGAGCGGCGTTTCCGCCGCGCCGAATTTCAGTGCCGCCTCTGCCATGATATCCCCGGTTTCGATCCCGCTGTCCTCGATATCAGAACGGGAAGATTCGATGCTGACCTTTCTGCAACACCCTCGGTCCAACCAGCTTGACGCCCCAGTGTTCACAGGATCGGCAAACCATCCACAGGACAGTATTCCGGGGGCCTGATTCCGGTTGACTCGGCAAGCGGCCATTCTTAGTTGCAAATTTGGAACGAAGCAAGAACATTCGGGCGACCGATTGTCGTCGAACGCTCACTCACAACCGATCCGCCGCATCCGCTCGCGCAGAGAATCGCGGACGCTCGAGATTGGCCGGGGCGCCCGAGCTTCGTCATCCACGGGCGGAGCAAGGAGCGAAGCGACGCGCGCAGACCCGAGGATCCATTCCGTGACCTGTGAGCGTCGCGGCGAGCCAGAACAAGCTCCGTTCTGCGCGGCCTTCATTCTTCGCGCAACGTCACGGAATGGATCTTCGGGTCTACGCGTCCGCTTCGCTCCCGCTCCGCCCGTGGATGACGAAGCTCGGGCGCTTCGGCTAATCGTCGAAGTAGCGACCGGCGCTTCTTCCTCCTCGAGCCTACGCTCCCTCAGCCCAGCGTGTCGCCCCAGTCAGCCCGTCGCGCCGCCTTGAACAACTCGCCGTCGCGCTTGCTGAACAGGCGCTCGCCGGCGCTGCCGTCCGGTTGGCAGAGTTTTAGCACCACCTTGCCGGAGCCCCCCTTTGGCGGCGCGATCACCCGCGCCGAATGCGCCGGCGCCGGCTGCCGGGAGGCGGCGAGGTAGATGAACTTCTCGTCCTCCCATGGCACCTCGGCCTCCTTGACCAGGCGATGCAGGCGCGAACGGGCGACGCGGCGCGCGAAATGGCACCAGTCGGGCGGAGCAAGCGGGCAGGGCGCCGCGTGCGGGCAGGGTGCCGAAACATGCGCGCCGGCCGCAATCAGTTGGCGGCGCGCGGCAAGGATGCGCTGCCAGCCGGCGGGCGTGCCGGGCTCGACGATGAGCAATGTGTCGACCGTGAGCCGCCAGAGGCGGTCGATGAGGCTCGGCAGGGATAAAGGCACGATCTCGTCCAGCACATAGGCGGCGCTGACGAGGTCGGCGGGCATGATGCCGTCGAGATCGATGGTCGCGTCGCCGGCGATCCAGTCGGCGCGGGCCGTGATCGCGCCTTCCGCGAGCGCCTGGCCGATCCTGCGCACGGCAGCGCTTGCCTCGACCAGCACCGCCCGTTCCAGCTCAGGCCAGGCGTCAGTCGTGGCCCAAAGCATGGTGCCAGGTCCAGCGCCGACATCGAGCAGGCTCGCCGGCCGGAAGTCGGGGCGAGCCTCGATCAGGGCATCAAGGCCGGCGCGCACGGCGGCATAAGTGGCGGGCAGCCGCGTCGCCAGATAGGCCTTGACGGCCATGTCTTCGCCCATATGCAGGCGGCCGTCGCGCAGCTCGGCGCGGTAGCGCTCCGAGAGCGTCCGCGCCGCCTGCTTCAGCGCCGGCAATGGTACGTTCTCCAAGAGGCTGTCGACGCCTTGCCGGAGCGGGGCGGGCAGTTCCATCTCAGGCTCCCCTCGGCGCAAGCAGGATGACCGAGGCGCCGACGATGCAGACCGCAGCGCCGGCCAGATCCCAGCGGTCGGGGCGCACGCCTTCGACCAGCCACAGCCAGCCGAGCGAGGCGGCGATGTAGATGCCGCCATAAGCGGCGTAGGCGCGGCCCGCCGCATCCGTGCCGACCAGCGACAGCAGCGTCGCGAACAGCGCCAGCGAGATGAGGCCGGGGAGAAGCCAGAGCGCCGACTTCTCCAACCGCCACCACGCCCAGAACGAAAAGCAGCCGGCGATCTCGGCAAGAGCGGCTGCGGTGTAGATGAGGTAGGTCATGAAAAAAGGTCTCGCGAACGAGACCTTTTTCGTGGCGTCAGGCCGCAATGGCAAGCGGCATTGCGCGGCTACCCCACCTTCTTGCGGCGGGTCGGCTTGGAGGGCGCCGGCGCCGCCGGCTCCTGGTGGCCGATATCGCGCAGCTCCAGCGCCTTCTCGCATTTGGCCATGTAGTCGCGCGTCATCGGCAGCGTGTCGTTCTTCTTGGCGATCTGCAACTGGAAGATCACCAGGTCCTGCCAGCGGAAGGCGGCCTCGGAAGCGGCGAGATAGAACTCCCACATGCGGCAGAAGCGCTCGTCATAGATCGCTTTCGCCTTGTCGCGGTTGGCGGCGAAGCGCTCGCCCCAATGCTTGAGCGTGTCGGCGTAATGCAGCCGCAGGATTTCGATATCGGTGACGACGAGGCCCGACTTCTCGATCGCCGGCATCACCTCCGACATCGCAGGGATGTAGCCGCCCGGGAAAATGTATTTGCGGACGAAGGCGCTGGTCGCCCACGGCACGCCGGAACGGCCGATTGTATGGAGCAGCATCACGCCGTCGGGCTTGAGCAGCGTCGCGGCCTTGTCGAAGAAGGTGCGGTAGTGATTGACGCCGACATGCTCGAACATGCCGACCGAGACGATGCGGTCGAAACGTTCGTTGATGTGGCGATAATCCTTGAGTTCGAAATGCACGCGGTCCTGCAGGCCCTGCGCATGCGCTCGATCGGTGGCGACGCCATGCTGTTCGGTGGAGAGGGTGACGCCCTGCACGTCGACGTCGAAGACCTTGGCGAGATAGAGGCCCAGCCCGCCCCAGCCGGAGCCGATGTCGAGCACCGTCTGGCCGGCCTTGAGCCGCAGCTTGGCGGCGATGTGGCGCTTCTTGGCAAGCTGCGCCTCGTCGAGCGTCATGTCGGGCTGCTCGAAATAGGCGCAGGAATACTGCATGTCCTCGTCGAGGAAGAGCTTGTAGAGCTCGCCCGAGAGATCGTAGTGGCGTTGGACGTTGCGGCGCGAGCGCGCAGCGGTGTTGATCTGCTGTAGCCGGCGGAAGGCATGGCGCAGCCCCTCGATCGCCTTCGACCAGGTCACGTCGATGCCGCTCGATCCCATGTTCTGGAACGCGATGCGCATCAGGCCGAGAACGCCGCCCTCGATCACGTCGAGCTCGCCGTCCATATAGGCTTCGGGCACCGCCAGCATCGGATCGAAGGTGATGGCGCGCTCGGCATGCGTGGTCTTGATGTGGATATGCACCGGCTCGCCGCTGCCGTCGCCGAACTTGTGCGTCGCGCCCTTCGGCCCCGTCACCTTGAGGTCGCCGGCCCGCACCAGGCGTTCGAGAACGTGTTTCAACAGGATATTCATGACCAAATGTCCCCTCAGTCGGATCACCCGGTAATCGGACTGGAATGCCAGATCGAAAATGCCACGGCGCTTCGCCCGCGTCCAATCGACGCGCCACGCTGTAATGTGCACAAGATATGGGGTGTCGAAAAGTTCCTTTTGGCACAAAAAAGCCCGGGTCGAAGACCCGGGCGTTGGTCCAGAAATCCTGGACGTCTGCGAACCGAAGCGACGCTTCGGAGGATATACCGATCAGGCGTTCTCTTCGCCGCCTTCGAATTCGGCGTTCGGGTCGAAGAAATTCTCCGGCCGGGCGTTGTCGTTGATGTCCTCGCCATAGATCGCTTCGGCGGTGGTCAGCGTCTCGCCCTTGGCCTGGCGCTCCGCCTCGTCGGCCGAACGGGCGACGTTGAGCGTCACTGTGACCTCGACTTCCGGATGCAGCGCGATCACCACGTTGGAGAGGCCGATGGTCTTGATCGGCTGGTTGAGCTCGACCTGGTTGCGGTTGACGGTGAAGCCTTCGGCGATCAGCAGATCAGCGATGTCGCGGGTCGACACCGAGCCGTAGAGCTGACCGGTCTCGCCGGCCGAGCGCACCACGATGAAGCTCTTGCCGTCGAGCTTCTCGGCGACCTGCATGGCCTCCGACTTACGCTCCAGGTTGCGGGCTTCGAGCTGGGCGCGCTGGCCCTCGAACTTCTTCTTGTTGGCTTCGTTGGCGCGCAGCGCCTTGCCCTGCGGCAGCAGGAAATTGCGGGCGAATCCGTCCTTGACCTTGACGGTCTCGCCCATCTGGCCGAGGCGGGAAATGCGCTCGAGGAGAATGACTTCCATGGTTTCGTTCCTTCGGTTGGCGCCGGCCGGAAGGCTGGCGCAATGATCTGGAACAGGTCAGGAAGCTCTTTGCGGCGCTCGCCGCTCTTGTCGCTGTCCTGCCTGTCTTGGCAGTTAGAGGCCATCCGGCCCCAACTCGGGATTTGACTTGAACCGCGGCGCCCGTCGCCGTGGGTGGGGATGCGGGCGCCAAGCGCCCGCATCGAACTTTCAGGCCTCAGCGAACCACGTAGGGCAGCAGGCCGAGGAAGCGGGCGCGCTTGATCGCCTTGGCGAGCTCGCGCTGCTTCTTCTGGCTGACGGCGGTGATGCGCGAGGGCACGATCTTGCCGCGTTCGGAAATGTAGCGCTGCAGGAGACGCACGTCCTTGTAGTCGATCTTGGGCGCGTTGGCGCCGGAGAACGGGCAGGTCTTGCGGCGGCGGTGGAAGGGGCGCCGGGTCGGGATCTGGTTGATGTCGACCATTATTCTGCACCTCCTTCAACGCCTTCGCGCGGACGGCGCGGGCCACGGTCGCCGCCGTCACGGTCGCCGAACGAACGCGGGCCGCGGTCACCGCGGTCGCGGTCGCCGAACGAACGCGGGCCACGGTCGCGGTCGCCGAAGCCGCCGCGCTCGGAGCGCTCTTCGCGCTTCTGCATCATCGCCGAGGCGCCTTCCTCATGCGCTTCCACCTTGATGGTGAGGAAGCGAAGGACGTCTTCCGACAGGCCCATCTGGCGCTCCATTTCGTTGAGCGCGGCCGGCGGGCAGGTGATGTCCATCAGCGTATAGTAAGCCTTCCGGTTCTTCTTGACCCGGTAGGTGAGGGACTTCAGTCCCCAGTTCTCGATCCGGCCGACCGAGCCGCCATTCGCCGTGATGACGCCCTTGTACTGTTCGACAAGCGCATCAACCTGCTGTTGCGACAGGTCCTGCCGGGCAAGAAACACATGTTCGTAAAGAGCCATTATGTTTAAGTGCCTTTCTTCGTTTCTCTCACCGGCCCTCGCGGCTAAGCCTCTGCAACTTGTCTGACCCGTTCGCGAAAGAGCGGGGAAGAAAGGAGCATCACGAGACGGTCGAGAGCGGAGACACGGGAGGCTGGAAGCCCTTCCGGCTTCGTGTCGCGACCTTCGAAAAGGCCACGGCCCTCCGTTCAGCCCCCAGCAAGGACCGGCAGATTGCGCGGGTCTATATAGCAATTCGCCAGGAAGGCAAGTCCCGGCCTGCGTCGTCGATGCCGCGGACCTGCGAACCGGCCGTTTCGTTTACACGACAGATCGATGCTTTTGCTGGCATCGGAGCGCTGCCCGGCCGACACGGAATTCAGATCCTGCGGAGTGCTTCAGCGGGGAGAAGGCGCGTGGCGCGCCAAGCCGGGTAGAGCGCGCCGAGCGGCCCGGCGATGAAGACGAAGATCAGCGCCTGCGCGATCGACCAGCCCGACAGATAAGGCACGATCAGACCCGCCGCGACCCTTGTCTTCGCCGCCGCTTCCATGGTCAGGGCGCCGAGAACGATGCCGATAACGCCGCCGGCTGCGCTCATGAAGACGCCTTCGATGAGGATGAGCCGAAGAATCCGCCGCGGCGCCCAGCCAAGCGCCGCCAGAACACCAATCTCGAACGTCCGTTCGTTCACGGCCATCAGCAGCGTGTTGGCGACCGCAACCGAGGCCATCGCCATGACGACCAGCGAAATCGTGCGGGCGATCGCCCGAAGCAGATCGAAGATGCGAATGCTGTTGGCGAACTGCTCGGTGTCGACGACCACGAATCCCGGCGCGGCTGCAACGAGCCGGGTTCGGGCAGCGGCGATGCCGTCGGCGTCGAGCGGGCGCTTCAGTCTTACCTCGAACAAGGTAAAGGCGTCCTCCCGCGACAGGAGCTGCTGCAGCCCCTCGAGCGGAACGATGGCGCTGTTCTGGTTCAGCATGGACGAGAACGACGCGATGCCGACGATCCGATAGGGCTGGAACTGCAGCTCGACGGTATCGCCGACCCGCTTGTCCAATGCGCCGGCGATCGATTGGCCAAGGATCACCGGCCACTGGTCCCCCGGCACAGGGAGCCGCCCCGCCACGAGCGGCACGTCTTTCCAAAGGAAGCTGCCGCTTGGCCAGCCGGCCATGACGATATTGGCGTCCTCGTCGGCGGTGGTGATGTTGAGGAGAACGCCCGACACCGCCTCGACATTCGGCACCGCCGAAAGCGCCGGGCCGAGCGCTCTGGGCACGGTGCTGCTCACCAAATTGAAGGTGCTGCGCTGGCTAACCACCAGATCCGCGCCGTTCTCATCGATTCCCGACGCAAATGAGCGCTGGACGCCGGCGGTCAGGCCTGTAAGCGCCACGAAGCCGGCGACCGCCAAGCCGATGCCGAGCACCGTGAGCAAAGTGCGCAGCGGACGTGCGATGAGACCGCGCAAGGGCAGGGTCAGCTCCGTCATGGGCTAGCCGATCCCCGATGCCGGTGCGGGCGCTAAGATTGCCGCCGCCCGGCTGTCCGAGCGGATGCGGCCATCCGAGATCTCGACCCGGCGTCCGCACAATGCGGCCACGTCCTCGTCATGGGTCACCACGATCACTGCGGTCCCGAACTCGCGATGCGCATTGCCGATAATGTCCATGACGGATTGGCTTGTCTGCACGTCGAGGCTTCCTGTCGGCTCGTCGGCAAGAAGAAGCTTCGGACGGTTGGCCAGCGCCCGCGCAATGGCAAGGCGCTGGCGTTCGCCGCCGGAAAGCTCGGCCGGCCGCAGCGCAGCGCGATCGGCAAGACCGAAATGCGCCAGAAGTTCCAGCGCGCGAGCGCGACGCTGCTGCGCTCCGCCGAGGTTTCCCAGCAGGGCCACCTCGATGTTTTCGCGCGCCGACAAGGAGGGGAGCAGGCAGAAGTTCTGGAAGACGATGCCGATCCTGCTGGCCCGGACTGCTGCCCACGCAGCGCTTCCATTGACGGCCCGGCCTTCGAACCGAACTTCGCCGCGGGTCGGCCGGTCAAGCCCGCAGACCAGGTTCAGGATCGTCGATTTGCCGCTGCCGCTGCGTCCGACAATCGCGACGGTCTCGTCATTCCCGATCGCGAGCGACACGTCGTCGACAGCGACGATGCGGCCGCCGTCAAAATCGCGGCCGACATTGCTCAATTCGACGAGGGAGGACATGAGCGCCGGCGAGGAGTCATACCCGGCCTTTCCTGAGATCGACGACAAGCGCGGGGATCGAGCCGCCATTGCCGGCGAGGATCTGGCCGATGCGGTCCCGCTGCCGCACGGTCACCGACCCGCCGTCGACAAAGACATCGCCGATACAGAGTTGCCCGCGGCAGCGGCGGACACGCCAGTCCACGGACGTTGGGCCGCGGAGCTGCCGGCGGAATTCGCTGCGCACCAGTATGTCGCCGTTGGCCAGGGTCTTTGTGCCGAGCACGGTGAAAGTCTTGTCCTGCGTCCGTTCCAGCTTGTCGGCCAGCCCGTGTGCGATGGCATAAAGAAGCGCATCGACCACCGCGGCGCGGTCGTCCGCGCTCGCGCTGCGCCAGCGCGTCCCGAGCACGGCCTGGGCAATTCCCTTTCCGTCGAAGGCCGCTGAGATCGAGCGGAGCTGCGCCTCGGCGGGCCCGCCGTGCCCGAGCACGAGCGCCGCCTGGCGCACGGTCTCAACCAGCTTGATCGCATCGCCTTGCTCGTCGGCAACCGCCGAGATCGGCGGGGCGCAGATGCTGAGCAACAGAGGGACGAGCAACAGCCGGGCCAAACCTGCCCAGCTTGCGTATGACCATGGGCCCGCCGTCATGATGCCATGTCATCCAATGCGCGGTTGGCTGTCAATATTGACCGTCCCGGGAGGCAGCGCAGGCACATGCCCGAAATTGGAAGCGAGCGGTTCGAGGCGGGCTAGGCGCGCTTTCTGCCCTTCCGTCAGGTCGGGATGGCGGTTGCGCGGCTGTTTGCCGAACGTCGCGGCGACTTGCAGCATGCGCTCCTCGCAGCCTTGGGAGAATGGCAGGCCCAGTTCGCGGTAGATCCGCTTCATCTCGCCCGTCGGATCGGCAATGAGATCCTGTAGCCGCACCTCGGCGAGGTCGGCGGCTGGGATCCGGGTTCTATCAGCCAGATAGTGCATCTCCGTCGCAAGATATTCGCAGGCGATGATCTCTTCCTGCTCGTGCTCGGGCAGGGGCGGCTGCAGGGCGAACGCACGCTGCAACTCGCGCGTCAGAACAAGGTTGGACCGGAACACCGCTTCCGGCGGACGCGAGATGTGGACAAACTTGGCGCCAGGGAACAGCTCCAAAAGGTGGCGGACGCGCGCCGTGTGGCTCGGCGACTTGAGCAGAAGTCGCCGCCCTCCGGCAACGAGCGTGAGCTTCTGGACGAAAGCGAACTGATGTGAGCGCCAGCGGTTCAGCTCTTGCGCCGAAAGCGAGTCGAGATCCTGATACCGATTGAAGAAGGCTTGCCGGCGGGGAAGCACGGCTCGTCCCGCTAGGATCGACATTCCACCCAGATTGTTCAATGCGAAGTCGTCCTCCGCCGGCAGCCTGGCGCCAACCGGCACGACCGCGTCGAGGCGCGTCAACGGCAGCAAGGGCACGAAAAGATAGCGTAGCAGGGCCCAGCCAAGGACGAATGTCTGAGGCGCCAGGACCTGCGGCCAGCCCGGCGATCTCAGGTCCGGGTCCGCCGACAGCAGGTTCTGCAAAAAAGTCGTCCCGGAGCGGAAGTAGCCAAGAACGAACACAGGCGCGTTATCCGGTTCCATCCGGGGAGGTCGCAGCCGCAGCCATGCCCCAAGGATCACGCGCTCCGGCAGGGAGGCGATCGTGTTGATGCCCGAAATCAGGAACAGGAGCATCAGGCGCGGCCAATAAACGGGAGGCAGCCGGCCTTCCGCACGCCATAGGACGCGCAACACGGCGTCAAGAGGTGCCACACACATGAAGTGCGGATACGGCAGGTAGGGCACCAGCCAACGGGCTGCGAAAGCACGGACGCGGTGCCGCATGGCATTCGACTTCATCAGGCAGTCCGGAACATCATGGTCTCGGTGGTCAATCCCGGCCCGAACGCCATGCCGCAGCCGAGCAAGCCCGACGGCTCCTTCAGCATTTCGGCCATCGCGAACATTACGGTGGCCGACGACATGTTGCCGTATTGCCGGAGCACTTCGCGCGATGCGGCGAGCGCGGCCGGCTTCAGTTCGAGCGCCCGCTCGACCGCGTCGAGCACCGAGCGGCCGCCGGGATGCACCGCCCACAAATCGACCTCCTTGGCGGGCCTGCCGCCGAGGATGGCCGGATGCTCGTTGCGCAGCGTCTCACGGACGGCACCGGGAACCTGCCCGGACAGCACCATGTCAAAGCCGTCGTCGCGGATATTCCAGCTCATCAGCTCCTTGCGCTCCGCCGCCACGATCGCGTGGAAGCTTTCGAGCAGGATGCCGTGCGGCTCGGCTGTCACCAGCGAGGCCGCGCACCCGTCGCCCCATAGACAGAACGAGATCAGCTTCTCGAGCTCCGTGGCTTCCTTGAAATGCAGCGTGCACAATTCGATGTTGACGATCAGCACGCGGGCCTTCGGATCCGATCGCACGATGTGGCGCGACAGCTTCAAGGCGTTGATGGCGGCATAGCATCCCATGAAGCCGATGATGGTGCGCTCGACCGACGTCGACAGGCCGCATCGCTGCACCAGCTCGAGGTCGATGCCGGGCGCCGAAAAGCCGGTGCAGCTCGTCACGATCAAATGCGTGATCAGCGAGCGGTCGTCGTTGGCCAGAAGTCTGTCGACGGCCCTTTGCGCGAGCTCCGGTGCGGCGGCTTCGTACATCCGCATACGCATTGCGGTGCTGGCGAACGAGCCTCTGACCGAGGTGCCGTCGCGGTCGATTGCCCCGCCGCGCGGATCGTCGGCAGGCGCAAAGCAGGAATAGCGATGTTCGATCCCGGCCAGAGCGACCATTCGCTCGAAGAGCGCAAGGCGCTGCGCGTCGTTTTCAAGCAGCGAGGCTCCATAGCCGAGGAAGAACCGATGCACGTCATGTTCGGGGACACACGTGGCAATGCCGTTCATATACGCTTGAGGGGACAAAATAGCTCCGAGCATGAGCGCAATCGGGCTCATAAGGTCTGCGAATTAGAGAAGCATTCCTAAGGTAAACGCCTGCATAGAGCATTTTATTGCGCGGTGCCGATATTTCTCATTAGCAAACTGTGATATCAGCCTCCGATCTCGCATGAAGGGGACCGACTTCGCTATCCGGGTTGGGTTCAAATGCGGGTTCCGCGGCCCAGCAGCGCGCGGCCATGAAGATACGAGCGAATTCTATTTGCCGGATTGCCGGCTGAAACCTAGATTTCCGATCCATCGCATGACCGACATAGACATCCGGCATCTGGAGCCAGAACTCCTCGACGGCCTCCCGGCTGACGATCCCCGTGCGATTGCATCCCGTCGCGATCTCGTTCGCATCAATGCATTGATGTTCCAGGCCAGGATCATGGCATCGCTGATGCGGCAAAACGTGCAAAAGCCGCCGCTGCGCATCCTCGAAATAGGCGCCGGCGACGGAAAGTTCATGCTGGCGGTGGCGCGGCTGATGGCGCGCCATTGGCCCGACGTCGAGATCGTCATGGTCGACAGGATCGGCTTGATAGGCGAGGACTTGCGCAGCTCTTTCGCTGAATTGGGCTGGCGGGCGCAGCCCGTGACTGCGGATCTGTTCGATTGGACCCAGGACAGGCCCTTCGACCTTGTTTGCGCCAACCTTATCCTCCACCACTTCGACGACATGCGCCTGCAGGAGCTGTTTTCTCGGATGATGACGATGGCCCCGATGCTCGTCGCCACGGAGCCGTTGAGAGCCAAGGTGCCGCTTGTGGCGACAGGGTTTCTGCGATTGATCGGCGCTTGTGCGGTAACGCTGAATGATGCAGCGCAAAGTGTGCGCGCCGGTTTTCGCGGCACGGAACTTTCACAATCGTGGCAACTGTCAGGTGGAACGCCCGTGATGGAGGGCCGCAGAGGCCTGTTTACGCAAGGTTTTGTCGGCGCCAGCATGCCCGACACGAAATGATGCACGACGCAATTGTCATCGGTGCCGGTCCTGCCGGAAGTTCCACCGCCATTGCACTCGCCCAACATGGTTGGTCGGTGGCAATGGTGGAGAAGGTGGTATTTCCTCGCCGCAAGGTCTGCGGCGAATTCATGTCGGGCACCAGCCTTGCCTTGCTCGATCAGCTGGGCGTCGGCGAGAGCTGGCGCGCGGAAGCCGGCCCCGAGATAAGGCGCGTCGGGTTCTTTTCGGGCGATGTCTCGGCGCAGGCGCGAATGCCGAGCGCCAAGACGAGTCTCGGCCGCGCGCTCGGCCGCGATCGTCTGGACACCATCCTGCTGCAGGCTGCCGAACGTGCGGGTGTCGAGATTCTCCAGCCTTGCAAGGCAGTCGCCATCTGCCGGCGCGATGACTTGCAATTTCTGACTGTGGAATCCGACCAGCAACAGAAGCTGCTCAGCACACCCGTCATCATTGCCGCGCACGGATCCTGGGAAACCGGGAAACTTCCGAGCCAACTTGAAAGAACCAGCCAACCCTCCGACCTTTTCGGCTTCAAGGCGCATTTTACCGGCGCCGCGCTGGCGCCCGATCTGATGCCGCTGCTGGTATTCCCAGGCGGATATGGCGGGATGGTAACTGCGGACAATGGTCGGGTTTCAATCTCCTGCTGTATCCGCCGCGATGTTCTATCCGGGCTGCGCCGGCGCTTAGGGAATATTGCGGCGGCGGATGCGGTGTCGCGCCACGTCCTGGCCTCGTGCCGAGGCGTGCGAACTGCGCTGGCAGGTGCCGAATTGGATGGCCCATGGCTGGCTGCGGGACCGATTCATCCGGGCATCCGGGCCGGTTACGATCAGGGCATCTTCCGTGTCGGCAACATCGCGGGCGAGTCGCATCCTGTCATCGCCGAAGGGATTTCGATGGCGCTGCAATCGGGCTGGCTGCTTGCGCGAGAACTGATCGTATCGGGCAAACGTCGCGAGGACCGCGACGCCGCCGGGCATCGCTACGAACGCGAATGGCGTCGGCAATTCTCGACCCGTCTGCGTGCCGCGGCCTTGATTGCCAAAATAGCGCTTGGGCCAGGTGGCGCGTCGGCCATGCGCGCCGTGATCAAGAATTTTCCGGCCGCTTTGACGCTTGGCGCTCGGCTGAGTGGAAAGGTCCAGCCGGTTCCAGGCTTTTGACGTCTAGCGCGTTCACCGTTTCACGGAAACGGCGAAACGCCCTATCTCCTTGTTTTTTACGCAATTTCGGACGGAAAACCGCTCACACTTTTCCTGGAATTGCTCTAAATCGCAGCGACAAAACCTTTCCAAGGCCCGGCATCGAAACATCGTTTCGCGCCGGGATAGCCGCGATCGGCTGTGACCGCCGGTCAGCTCAGCTTGTATGCGCGACCAGCCTGTTCACCGTCTCGGGAAAGAAATCGGGCGCCGAGAGCCGCTTGCCGAACATCATGTCGTATTGGATGAGTCGGAAATCGTTGATCTTCGGATCGATCTGCTTCTGCCTCGCCCAATCCGGCGTTGCTTCGCCCACGGGCGACAGGAGCAGGTTGCGGTCGACCACCCGGTAGTGTTCGCGCAGCGCGCCGAGGAAGCCGGTGTAATAGGGGTGGCTGATGCCTGCCGTGGTCAGGATATGATAGGGCAGGAAGGCCGGGCTCACCGAGCCGATGTTCTCGACCGGACCGGAGCGGTTCGACCAGATAACCAAAGGCGTATCGTGGTGTTCGAGCGCGGCGACCGCCGGCTCCTTGCGCGGCGCGACATTGTCCTTGAGGAAGCCGGTCTCGACATAGACGGGTCCGAGCGGCGGCAGATGGTCGCCGAAGAAGGCGATGATGGTCGGCCGCTGGCGGGCCTTCGCCCAGTCGATCAGGCGCTGCAGGCCGCGGTCGGCGTCGGCCGACCCCTCGGCATAGGAAAGCAGCGATTCCCGCGCCCAGGAACTGATCGGCGCGTCGATCGAATGCGTCGGGTTGTAGTAGCGGTAGGGCTCGTAAGGACCGTGGTTCTGCAGGCTGACGGCGAACAGGAACACCGGATCGTCGCTGGTGTCGGCCTCGCGGATGATCTCGTCGGTCATCGCCGCGTCGGAAGCCAGCGGCCCGCGCTTTTCCATCGGCGGCAGCGTCTCTTCGGAGCGGAAGTCGTTGAAGCCGAAATCGGCATAGACGGCGCCGCGGTTCCAGAACCAGTTGGTGCCGGGATGGATGGCGCGCGCCCGGTAACCCTGGCTCTTCAGGAAGGTCGCCAGCGACGGGGTCGGGGTGCGCACATATTGCTGATAGGGGATCGAGCCGGCCGGCAGGAAGGCGTTGGAAAAGCCGGTCAGCGCCTCGAACTCAATATTGGCGGTCATGCCGCCGAACTCGGGCGAGAACATCGAGCCGGAGCGCAACGCCCTGACCGTCGGGATCGGGTCGGGCTTGATGGTGACGCCGGGCAGGTGCGTCGGATCCCAGAAGGATTCGCTCATCACCACCACGATATCCGGCTTCTCGTCCGGCATGGAAGCGGCGACGTCGGGGCGCTGGATCGCGGCCATCGTCTTCTCGGAATAGCCGGGCGGCGCCGCGACATGCGCCATCGGCACGTTCATCGCGAAGGCCAGCGCAAAGCCGTTGGAGGCGTAGTTCTCCTTCTGGTCCCACATAATCGGGATGATCTGCAGCCGGTCGCGCGTCCACGAGAAGGTGGCGTAGTCCATGATCGAGACGAAGAAGGCGAGCAGCGGCACGGCAAGCGCCAGCCGCGCCAGGCGGCCCTTGCGGCTGAGGATGGGTACTCGCCGGCGCCAGGTCCGCCAGCCGTAGACGAGCAGCGTCAGACCGCCGACGATGCCGACCGCCAGCATGACGGCCGTCCACGGGCGCTCGCGCACCAGGAGCGGCATCAGCGCCATGATCTGGCGGGCGAACAGGAAATCCGTGGGATAGAGCGGGTCGCCGAGGTAACGCGATTTCTGGTGGCCGACAAAGGCCAGCGCCAGCGTCAGCGGCGCCACGATCATCAGGCTCTGGTGGCTTCGGCCGAGTATGGCGTCCAGCCCGAGCAGCACCAGGGCGAAGACGATGATGGTGGTCCAGCCGGGCTTGAAGGGCTGCATAAAGAAATCGACTGTGCCGAAGAAATCGCCGCGTACGATCAGCTCGATCGCGAAGACGAGCAGGGCTGAGGCAAGAAGCGTCGACAGGCCGTAGCGTACGGTCGGCCAGGCTCGTCCCGGCAGATAGCCGGTGGACGGATCGTCTTCCAAAAATTGCGGCGCGGGTTTGGCCGCGCCTTTCCTGATCCTTGCCACTTTACTTCCCCGGCCCTTGTCACGCGTCTTCCACCCGCGTCACGCCACTGTCATCGAAATGTCACGCAAAGCTAGCGCCTGTGGCGGAAATAAGAAGAGCCAGCAAACTAAACGTGAGCGGTTTTCATCAGGTGTGATCAAGTAAAAGGCCTTTTGGAACAGGCAGTCAGCAGGATTTCCGACCGAAATGCAGGCCGAAGAGACGCCTGCGGGCTTGACTTGGCTGTCCGCCTTGCGCCAGAGGCAGACAAAACCAGCCTCTGGAGAGACCTCAAAATGGCCGTCGCATTCACCTTTCCGGGACAGGGCAGCCAAGCCGTCGGCATGGGCAAGGACCTCGCCGATGCATTCCCCGAAGCGCGTCGCGTCTTCGAGGAAGTGGACGCAGCGCTCGGCGAAAAACTGTCGAAACGCATCTGGGAAGGGCCGGAAGAGACGCTGACGCTGACCGCCAATGCCCAGCCGGCGCTGATGGCGGTGTCGCTGGCGGCGATGCGCGCGCTCGAAGCGCGCGGCTTCTCGCTGAAGGACAAGGTGGCTTATGTCGCCGGCCATTCGCTTGGTGAATATTCCGCGCTTGCTGCGGCCGGCTTCGTTTCGGTCGGCGACGCGGCGCGGCTGCTTCGGACCCGCGGCAACGCCATGCAGGCGGCGGTGCCGGCCGGCGAGGGCGCCATGGCCGCGATCATCGGGCTGGAACAGGCCGACGTCGAGGCCGCTTGCGCCGAGGCAGCTCGCGAGGTCGGCAACGGCTCCGTCTGCCAGGTCGCCAACGACAATGGCGGCGGCCAGCTGGTGATCTCCGGCGCCAGGCCGGCGGTCGAGCTGGCGGCGAAGCTGTGCACCGAAAAAGGCGCCAAGCGGGCGCTGATGCTGCAGGTTTCCGCCCCCTTTCATTCGGCGCTGATGACGCCTGCCGCCGACATAATGCGCGAGGCGCTGGCCGGTGTCGCGAAATCCGCGCCGGTGGTTCCGATCGTCTCGAACGTCACCGTAACCCCGACCAGCGACCCCGATGAGATCGTCCGCCGCCTGGTCGAGCAGGTGGTCGCCCGCGTACGTTGGCGAGAGACGGTGGAATGGTTTGGCGCCAACGGCGTCGCGAGCCTCTATGAAGTCGGCGCAGGCAAGGTGCTGTCGGGCCTGGCGCGCCGCATCAACCGCGACATCGCCACCGGCGCCGTGGGCACGGCGGCGGAAGTCGAGGCCGCGCTGGCGGCTTTGGGGTGAGGCCCCGTTTTCGTCATTCTAGGGCGGAGCAAGGAGCGAAGCGACGCAGCGCAGACCCTAGAATCCATGCCGTGACTTGGAAGTGCCGCCGCGGTGCAGAATTCTGCTCCGTTGCATCCTTCGGCCAATGTCACGGCATGGATCCTCGGGTCTACGCGTCCGCTTCGCTCCCGCTCCGCCCGTGGATGACGACGGGAAGGAGGCCTTCGCCAATGTCCGACGCTTGTCTAGCGTGACTTGGACGATATGACGTATACGGAACGCGACTGCTTGCAGCCGTCTGGAAAAATGAGGTTGAAGATATGTTCGAACTGACCGGCCGGAAGGCGCTCGTCACCGGCGCATCGGGAGGCATCGGCGAGGCGATCGCCAGGGTGCTGCACAGCCAGGGCGCGATCGTCGGCCTGCACGGAACCCGTGTGGAGAAGCTGGAAGCCTTGGCGGGCGAATTGGGCGACCGCGTAAAACTGTTTCCGGCGGACCTGACGAACCGCGACGCGGTCAAGGCGCTCGGCCAGAAAGCGGAGGCCGATCTCGAAGGCGTCGACATCCTGGTCAACAATGCCGGCATCACCAAGGACGGCCTGTTCGTGCGCATGTCGGACGCCGACTGGGATTCGGTGATCGAGGTCAACCTCACTGCCGTGTTCCGGCTGACCCGCGAGCTGACGCATCCGATGATGCGCCGCCGCCATGGCCGCATCATCAACATCACCTCGGTGGTCGGCGTCACCGGCAATCCCGGCCAGACCAATTACTGCGCCTCCAAGGCAGGCATGATCGGCTTTTCCAAGTCGCTGGCGCAGGAGATCGCCACCCGCAACATCACCGTCAACTGCGTCGCCCCGGGCTTCATCGAATCGGCCATGACCGACAAGCTCAACGACAAGCAGAAAGAGACGATCATGGCCGCGATCCCGACCCGGCGCATGGGCACCAGCGTTGAAGTGGCGTCCGCCGTCGCTTATCTCGCCTCCAACGAGGCGGCCTATGTCACCGGCCAGACCATTCACGTCAACGGCGGCATGGCAATGATCTGAGGCAGGGCGGGCGCCTGTGAAAACAGCCATTTCGGCTTGGACGCCCGTCATTTTTCGTGTAATGCGGCCCGCAACCCGGCGGTTCGGGCAAAAACCGGTCCTGTGGCGTTGCGTTGCCCGCAAGACCATCTTTCAGCTTGATTAGCGGCATTCCGCCCGCTAACGAAGATAGACAACCTAAGACGAGGATTGCCCCAAATGAGTGACACCGCAGAGCGCGTCAAGAAGATCGTCATCGAGCATCTCGGCGTCGATGCCGACAAGGTGACGGAGCAGGCGAGCTTCATCGACGATCTGGGCGCGGACAGCCTCGACACGGTTGAACTCGTCATGGCGTTCGAAGAAGAGTTCGGCGTCGAGATTCCGGACGATGCGGCCGAGACCATCCTCACCGTCGGCGACGCCGTCAAGTATATCGACAAGGCCTCGGCCTGAGTTCTTTCGCAGGCATAACCGGGGAGGACCTGCGATGAGGCGTGTCGTCGTCACGGGCCTTGGCCTGCTTTCGCCGTTCGGCATGGGCGTCGAGCATAGCTGGCGGGAATTGCTCTCCGGCCGCAGCGCCTGCCGGCGTGTCACCGAATTCGAGGTGGACGATCTTGCCTGCAAGATCGCCCACATCATTCCGCGCGGCGACGGCTCGAACGGCACCTTCAATCCGGAGGCTGTGCTCGAGCCGAAGGAACTGCGCAAGATCGGCGAATTCATTCTCTATGGCATCGCCGCCGCCGACGAGGCGCTGGCCGATTCCGGCTGGAAGCCTGAGACACATGAGGACCAGTGCGCCACCGGCGTTCTGATCGGCTCCGGCATCGGCGGCATCGACGGCATCGCCGAGAACGCGATGATCCTGAAGGAACGCGGCCCGCGCCGCATCAGCCCCTTCTTCATCCCCGGACAGATCATCAATCTGGTCTCGGGCCAGGTTTCCATCCGCCACGGCCTGAAGGGCCCGAACCATGCGGTGGTCACTGCCTGCTCGACCGGCGCGCACGCCATTGGCGACGCCGCCCGGCTGATCATGTGGGGCGATGCCGATGTGATGCTGGCCGGCGGCGCCGAGGCGCCGGTGACCCGGCTGTCGATTGCCGGCTTCGCGGCCTGCCGGGCGCTGTCCACCGAGCGCAATGACAGCCCCGAAACAGCGTCGCGTCCTTATGATCGCGACCGCGACGGCTTCGTCATGGGCGAGGGCGCGGGCGTCGTCGTCCTGGAAGAGCTGGAGCACGCCAAGGCCCGCGGTGCCAAGATTTATGCCGAGGTCACCGGCTATGGCCTGACCGGCGATGCCCACCATATCACCGCGCCGGCCGAAGATGGCGATGGCGCCTTCCGCTGCATGATGGCGGCGCTGAACCGGGCAAAACTCTCGCCGGCCGACGTCGACTACATCAACGCGCACGGCACCTCGACCATGGCCGATACGATCGAGCTCGGCGCCGTCGAGCGGCTGGTCGGCAATGCCGCCTCGAAGATCTCGATGTCGTCGACCAAGTCGTCGATCGGCCATCTGCTGGGCGCCGCGGGTGCCGCGGAAGCGATTTTCTCGATCCTCGCCATCCGCGACAACGTCGCGCCGGCAACCATCAATCTCGACAATCCGGAACGCGAGACGGCGATCGATCTCGTGCCGAACAAGCCGCGCCAGCGTCAGATCGATGTCGCGCTGTCGAATTCCTTCGGCTTCGGCGGCACCAACGCCTCGCTCGTGTTCCAGCGCTACAATGGCTGAAAGGTCAACGGGCGCAATCCCGGAAAGAGTGCTCAGCGCTTTCCGCCCCGGGATTGCTCAGAAAAAGACAACCAGCCGGCAGTCCCGCCACCTGCCGTCATTTTTGCCAAATTCTCCCCTAGTTTGTAGCTAGGGGATTCGTTGCAAGATCAGACGGTAGGGCGCCATGAGCACAAATCCTGGGAGCACAAATCCGGGCGGCGACGGGGATTTCGCACGGCAGGGCACAAAGGTGCCGATCATGCCGAAGACTGCGGCCGAGGCGTTGCGCCCGGAAGCCGGCACGCCGCCGCCGTCGAAGCGCTCGCGCGCTTCGCGCAGCCAGTTCGTCGTGTTCCTGAACTTCTTCCTCTCCATGGTTATCCTTGCGGTCATCGCCTCGGGTGCCGCGCTCTATTTCGGCATGCAGGCTTTCGTCGAGCCCGGCCCATCCACCAATGGCGACACCTTCATGATCAAGCCGAACACCGGCGTGCAGGAGATCGCGGACCAGCTGGAACGCCGCAGCCTGATCAGCGATGCCCGCATCTTCCGGCTCGGCGTGCGCGCCACGGGCAATGAATCGGCGCTTAAGGCCGGCGAATATGCCATCAAGCCGCGCGCCTCGATGCGCGACATCATGGAGCTCTTCAAGAGCGGCAAGTCGGTGATGTACTCGCTTACCATTCCTGAAGGGCTGACGGTCGAGCAGGCGCTGCAGCGCGTCGCCGATCAGGAGGCGCTCACCGGCGACATGCCGCCGACCTTGCCGCCGGAAGGTACCATCGCCACCGACACGCTGCGCTTCACCCGCGGCGCCACCAGGCAGCAAATGGTCGACAAGCTGGTTGCCGACCAGAAGAAGCTGGTCGAGGATGTCTGGTCGCATCGCGCGGCCGACCTGCCGATCGCCAACATCGACGACTTCGTCACGCTCGCCTCGATCGTCGAGAAGGAAACGGGCAGGAGCGACGAGCGCTCCCGCGTCGCCGCGGTGTTCCTCAACCGCCTGGCCAAGGGCATGCGGCTGCAGTCCGACCCGACCATCATCTACGGCCTGTTCGGCGGCAAAGGAAAGCCGGCGGATCGGCCGATCTACCAGTCCGACCTCGACAAGCAGACGCCCTACAACACCTACATGATCAAGGGCCTGCCGCCGACGCCGATCGCCAATCCGGGCCGAGCGGCGCTTGAAGCGGTCGCCAATCCGTCCAAGACCGACGACCTCTATTTCGTCGCTGACGGCAATGGCGGCCATGTCTTTGCAGCGACGCTGGAAGAGCACAACCAGAACGTCGCCCGTTACCGGGCGCTGCAGAAGAAGCAGGCTGATGCCGCCGCCAAGGCCTCGGGCCAGACGACGGCGCCGGCAGCCCCCGATGACAAGGCCGACAGCAGCGACGCCGGGGCCAATGGCGAGAATGGCGACGCCGGCGGCGACGACGCGCAATAGGCGCAATGCATTCGCCCAAAAGTGCGCCAGCGGTTTTGGGAAACGACATGCACCACGCAGAAGATCGCGTCCTTTGACGCGAGGCCATATTCATGTTTTGAGGGGACGCCGGCCGATCATCCGGCGATTTTTGGGCGCGCAGCGCTGGG
Organism: Mesorhizobium sp. CA15; assembly: GCF_020165215.1. Taxonomy (NCBI): domain Bacteria; kingdom Pseudomonadati; phylum Pseudomonadota; class Alphaproteobacteria; order Hyphomicrobiales; family Phyllobacteriaceae; genus Mesorhizobium; species Mesorhizobium sp. CA15. The sequence continues at coordinate 45,078 of NZ_JAIUHQ010000017.1, read as the reverse complement.
CAACGCATGCCTTGGCTGCGACAGGGGGACGACAGGGCAATGAGCCTGCAAAGCATGACCGGTTTTGCGCGGTGCGCCGCTGAAAGCGAGGGCACCTCGATAGCCTGGGAGGTGAAATCGGTGAACGGCAAGAGCGCCGAGGTGAGGCTGAGATTGCCGCAGGGTTTCGACCGGCTGGAGACGGCCGTCCGGCAGACCGTTCAGAAGCGTTTCGCGCGCGGCAATTTCCAGGCGACGTTGACCGTCGGCCGCGCCGCCGCAAGGCAAATCCAGCCGGTGGTCAACGAGGCGTTCCTCAAGGACCTGGCAGGGCTGGCCAGGCGTTTGCAAGAGCAGTTCGGCACCGAGCCCGCCACGGCCGACGGCCTGCTCTCCCTGCGCGGTGTGCTCGACATTCCCGAAGCCGTGGAGACGGAGGAGGAGCGGGCCGCTCTCGACGCCGCGATTCTGTCTGCGCTCGAGATGGCGCTCGCCGGGCTGGAGCAGGCGCGCCGCAGCGAAGGCGCGGCGCTGGGCGCGCTTCTTGCCGGCCATGTCGATATCATCGAGGCGCTGACGCTGAAGGCCGAGGCCGACCCGTCGCGCGAGCCCGCGGCAATCCGCGAGCGTATCGCCGAGCAGGTGCGCCTCTTGACGGATGCTTCGGCCAATCTCGACGCCATCCGGCTGCATCAAGAAGCGGCCTTCCTCGCCAGCAAGGCCGACATCCGCGAAGAGATCGACAGGCTGAAGACGCATGTCGCTTCGGCGCGCGCGTTGCTCAAAAGCGGCGCCGCCGTTGGCCGCAAGCTCGATTTTCTGGCACAGGAATTCAATCGCGAATCGAATACCTTATGCTCCAAGTCGAACGCTGCCGCGGTTACCGCAATCGGGCTGGAGCTCAAGGCGGTGGTCGACCAGTTTCGCGAGCAGGTCCAGAATCTGGAGTGACGGGATGGTTGCCAAGGAGCCGACGGCCGCCAGGGATCTGGGGTCCCGCATCCGCCGCCGCGGATTGATGCTGGTGCTGTCGTCGCCGTCGGGCGCCGGCAAGTCGACCATCGCGCGCAATCTTCTCGAAAGCGATGGAAGTCTCGAGCTTTCGGTCTCCGTCACGACAAGGCCGCGCCGCGGCTCGGAGATCGAAGGCGTCCACTATCACTTCCGCACCATGCGCGAGTTCGAGCGGCTGCGCGATTCCGATGCGCTGCTCGAATGGGCCGAAGTGCACGGCAATTGCTATGCGACGCCGCGCGAGCCCGCTGAAATCGCGCTGGCCGAAGGCCGCGACATGCTGTTCGATATCGACTGGCAGGGCGCCCAGCAGCTCAAGGAGAAGATGCGCGCCGACATCGTCTCGATCTTCATCCTGCCGCCGTCGATGAAGGAATTGAAGGCGCGCCTGAAGCGCCGCGCCGAGGACCAGGAATCGGTCATCGAGACCAGGCTGAAGAACGCCCGCCTCGAGATCGAGCATTGGAAGGAATACGACTTCGTCATCGTCAACGACGATCTCGACCGCGCCTTCGCCGAGGTCCGTGCCATCGTCACGGCGGAGCGGCTGCGGCGCGATCGGCGGCCGGGGCTGTTCGACTTCATTTCGGGATTGCTGGACGAGAAGACGGGGTGACTCTTCCTTCTCGCCGCTTACGAGGGGAAGGTGGCCCGAAGGTCGGATGAGGGGCAGCGCCGGCCTGCGGCGGTACAAAAAGCAAAAGTGAACCAGACCTCTATTTGCGACCCGTTGCCCCCCGTTTCTCGGCAAAAAGCGCCTCAGCTTGATCGTGCGCGGCCGTTTTCGGGCAATTCGCCGCGTCACGAACTGATCCCGTCGATCAGAATGAGGTTGCGGCTAAGCGCAGCGTCGCGAACCTCAAGTGCGGCCGCGTAATCGCCGGAGTGATACCAGCGCTGCGCGGTCTCGATGTCGGGAAACTCGACGACGATGAGCGGCCCGGGTTTCCAACTCCCCTCCAGTGTCTCCACCTCGCCGCCACGAACGAGATAGCGTCCGCCATGCGCGGCGATGGAGGCGGCGGCGCGAGTTCGATAGGTTTCGAACGCCTCCCTGTCGCGGATAGTGACATCGGAAATGACATAGGCAGGCATTGCAGGCTCCGGCTGGTTTCGCCTGACTATCTATGGCGCCGGGTTCTGGATTCCAGTGACGCTGGCGGTCAAACCGCGTTGGTCAGCCTTACAAACTCTTCCACGCTGAGTGTCTCGGCCCGCCGCGTCGGGTCAATCCCGGCCCGCGTCAGCAACGCCTCGCCGCCAAGGCTCTTCACGCTTTGCCTGAGCATCTTGCGGCGCTGGCCGAAGGCGGCCTCGGTGACGCGGCCCAGCTTTCTGGCGTCCACGGGCAGGGGAGATAAGCGCGGCACCAGATGCACCACCGATGAGGTGACCTTCGGCGGCGGCGTGAATGCCTGCGGCGGCACGTCGAAGGCGATCTTCGCCTCGGTGCGCCAGCCGGCCAGGATGCCGAGCCGGCCATAGGCGTCGCTGTCCGGGACCGCTGTGATGCGCTCCGCCACCTCGCGCTGGAACATCAGCGTCATCGATTGGTAGAAGGGCGGCCAATCGGCCACCGTCAGCCAGCGGATCAGAAGCTCGGTGCCGATATTGTAGGGCAGGTTGGCAACGATCTTCACCGGCCCGCCGTTCGCCGCGCCGGCAAGCGCGGCAAAATCCGTCTTCAACGCATCGCCGGGAATGACCTCCAGGCGACCGGGATAGTGGCTGGAGACCTCGGCCAGCGCTTCGAGGCAGCGCTCGTCGCGCTCGATGGCGATCACGCGCCGCGCGCCGTTGAAGAGAAGCGCCCGCGTCAATCCGCCCGGGCCTGGGCCGACCTCGATCACCGTCGCCTCGCCGAGATCGCCGGCGGCGCGCGCGATCTTGCCTGTCAGGTTGAGGTCGAGCAGAAAATTCTGCCCGAGCGCCTTCTTGGCCTGCAGGCCATGCCGCTCGATCACCTCGCGCAACGGCGGCAACCCGTCGATTGTGGTGCGCCCGCTCAATGGATCCTCACGCGGCGGTGGCCTGCCGTCCGCTGTCGGCCAGCCGGCGCGCCAGCCTTAGCGCGGCGATCAGGCTGTCGGCGCGCGCAATACCCTTGCCGGCAATGCCGAAAGCGGTGCCGTGATCGGGCGAGGTTCGGATAAAGGGCAGGCCCAGCGTCACGTTCACCGCCTCGTCGAAGGCTAAAGTCTTGGCCGGGATCAGCGCCTGGTCGTGATACATGCAGAGCGCCGCGTCATAGGAAGCGCGCGCGCGCGGATGAAACATCGTGTCAGCCGGCAGCGGTCCGATCGCGTCGATCCCTTCCGCTTTGAGCATCTCGACGGCCGGGGTCACGATCGCAGCATCCTCCAGGCCCATGGCGCCGCCTTCGCCGGCATGCGGGTTGAGTCCGGCGATCGCAAGCTTCGGCCGCGCAATGCCGAAGCGGCTCTCGAGATCGGCGGCGGTGATGCGCGCGGTCGCGACGATCAGCTCCGTCGTGAGCAGCTTCGGCACTTCGGCCAAAGCGATGTGGATGGTCACCGGAACGGTGCGCAGATCCGGTCCCGCCAGCAACATCACCGGCGTCACATCCCTGCCGGTGTGGCGCGAAGCCAGGTGTGCCAGATATTCGGTGTGGCCGGGAAAGCCAAATCCGGCATCATAAAGCGGCTTTTTGGAGATCGGGCAGGTGACTATCGCCGCGGCGTGGCCGGCGAGACAGTCGGCGACGGCGCGGTCGATGGCCTCGATGGTGCCGGCGGCGTTGGCCGGGTTCGGCTGTCCCGGGCTGTCGAAATGACGCGCATCGAGCGGAACGACAGGCAGAGCCCGGGCAAAGTGGTGCGCCGCCTGTCCGGGCAAGGTCTCGGCGATCGTCACATTCGCGCCGACCAGGTGGGCACGGGCTTCGATCAAAGCGGGGTCGGCAAGCAGATAGAAGGGCGGCACACCGGCGCTGTCGCCAGCTTGCCAGGCGGCGATGGCGATCTCGGGCCCGATGCCCGAGGGATCGCCGACACTGAGCGCCAGCGGCGCGTGGGTCTTCTGCGTGCTCATGCGGTCGGCTGGCTGCGGCATCGCACGCTTGTCGCTCAGAGCATGATGCCGAAAAGTGTGCAGCGGTTTTCGGACGACATCATGCTCTATCTCTTTGATTTAGAGGCGGATTCAGATTTCAGGTCGACTCGACCTGAAATCATCCGGCTCTAGCGTTCGACGATCTTGGCCTTCTGGCGCAGCTCGGCGACATATTTCTTGCTGAGCTCGTCGGCGTCCTTGTCGTTGCTGCCTTCAGCCTGGAACACCATCTGCGCGGCCTTGTCGTCGGAAACCTCGCGCGAGGAGCAGATGCCGATGAACTCGACGCCGCGCTCGGTCTCGCGCGTCGGCGTCGCGGCGCCGACCTTGGTCGCCTTGATCTGCTCGGCCCAGTCGGACGGCAATTGCGGCGCCAGCACGCGGCCGAGGTCGCGCACGGTGACGTCGATCAGGCCCTTGGCGAATTCCCGCGTAGTGTTGCAGCCGCTGAAGCGGGCGCGCATGGCGTCGGCCTCGCGCTTGCGCTTGGCGAGCGTGCCGGCGCGCTCCGATGCCGGAACCACGAAGATCACCTGCTGCAGCATGTATTCCGTCGCGGTCGGCTTGGCGCCGCCCTTGTCCAGCATGCGCCGCACGGCGTCCTGCTCGGTCACCGAGCCGCCTTCGCCGGAGCGGTAGCGCGAGCTGAGCGCCTGGTTCCAGGCCATCTGGGCACGGATGAATTCCTTGAAATGTTCCTTGGTGACGCCCGACTGCGCCATGATCGCGTCGAGTTTCGCCAGTGGCATCTTGTTGCCCGAGGCAAAGCGCTGGTAGGCGGCGTCGACCTGCTGGTCGGTGATGTGGATGCCGAGCCGCTTGGCCTCGGCCAGGCGCAGCGTCTGGTCGATCATCTCCTGCGCGGCATCGCCCTTCTTGTGCTGCAGCTTGAAGAAGGCGGCGCGGTGCGCGATGTCGCCGGTGGTGATCGGCATGTTGTTGACGACATACTTGATCTCAGCGGCGAAAGCAGGCCGTACGACAGCCGTGACCGAAATGGAGGCCGCCACCAGAAGCGCGAATCCCGCTGAAAACAGGTATTTCCTCATCTTACCTTCCTAATTTTTCCCCATCTCGAGTTTCCCGCCATCGCGGCGCCGCGCGTCCTCCGAACGCCTGCCGGATGCAGTCGACCCCATGCCCATCTTATGCGGCGAAACGATGTCGCCGCCGCATGGCCCTGGGAAACGCGCCCATTTTCGAAGGAACACGCTCCAAATCAAGACCAAAGCCCATCAGCGCCCCAGCCGGCGCACGGCTCGGAGACCGCGCGCCCGCCGCTTGATCACTGGATGGTATCGACCGCGCTTGTTGACGAACCGAAATCGCCGAGCGTGCGGAACGACAGGTTGAAACCGATGTTCTGCGACACTTCCTTGGTGACGGTGTCGCGCGTCTGCGAATACGTCATGATGTAAGTGAAGCAGCTATCGTTGTAGGCGAAGCCGACGCCGTCCTTGACCAGCACATTTGTCTCGATGTCGTAGGTGCCGGTGCCGAACAGCCGCCAGTTCTGCGCCAGATGGGTCGAAGCGCCGAGCGTGAGCTCGTGGCGGTCGGTGGTGAAGCCGTAGAGCGGTTGCGCCTCGATGAAGGCATATTTGGCGCTGAGCGATATCGGCAGGCTGGAATAGGCGGCCTTCACTTCGGCGCGCCTGACCTCGAATGTCTGCTCGTCGAAACGCCCGCTCAGCGAACCGGAGAAGCCGCTCGGGCTGTTGAAGCCGACAAGGCCGACATAATCCGAGGTCTGCTTGTCCAGGCCGGACTCGGCCCCGACATTGACGAGGTCGGGCGCGGCAAAGGAATTTTCGCCCGCAAGCTGGTAGGACTGGCCGAAAATTGCATTCGTGGCCCAGCCATTGTCATAGGCGCCTGAATACCGGAAGCCGACATTGGCGCGCGTGCCGCCTTCTATGCGGTCATAGCCCGAGAATTTGTCGCGTTCGAACAGCGTGGTGGCGTCGAAGACGAAGCTCTGCGCGTCTTCGTTCGGGACGGCCAGTCCGCCGACATATTGCTCGTTCGGGCGCACGAAGACCTGCGCCGTCGGCTCCAGCACATGGCTGGAGTTCGCCATCGAGAACAGGAGCGGCCAACGCGCCTCGAGGCCGAGAGTGGCCATGTAGCGGGCAAGCGAGGAACGCATGTCGTCGTCCTCGCCGAGATTCGTCCCCATCTGGTTGACGGCGGCGAGCGAAGCCGAATTGGCGTTGACGTAACCGGCATCGCCGCGGAAGGCGAGCAGCGGTGTCAATTGCAGGCCGCCATCCGTGGTGAAGGTGCGCTTCCACTCGGCTTCCGCCGTCAACCGGCTCGACTCGCCTTCGATGCCGCGCACATTGTTGATGGAAGTGCTGTCGATTGGATTGGCCAGCACAGCATCCAGCCGGTTGCGGCTGATCACGCGTGTATTGACGTTGAATGACAACTGGCCGCCGGCCACCGACGTGTCGGGAATATAGGCGTAGTCGAGCGACGGCAGCACCCAGGGCTGCTTGGCCGAGCGCGCCGTCAGGTCGCTGGAGAGCGTGTCTTCCTGCACCTCGAAGCGCATCGCGCGAACGTCGAAATGATTGCGGTCGCTCAAGCCCGTCAGATAGATCGACGACTGATGGACGAGGTCGTTGTAGCCTTCGATGTTGTAGGTGCGCGAGAAATTCTTGTCGGTCTGGAGCAGCACGTCCCAGCCGAAGTCCCAGCGCTCATTGATGGCGAATTGGCCCTTGGTGCCCATCATGCCGCGAAACTTGTTCGGATCGTTGGCAGGCCCCGAATTCACATTATGGCCGGCGGAATCGACAAATGCGCCGGGATCCTGCTGGTTGATGCCGGCAATCTTCAGCGTGTACTGGCCGTTGTTGAAGCGCTGGCGCCACTCGGCCTCGCCGAGGAAACCCTGCTTGGTATAGCCGCTGCCGGTGACGGTCAGGTCATAGGTCGGAGACAGAGCGAAATAATAAGGGACTTTGATGCCGACGCCGAGATGGTTGTTGTAGACGATACCGGGGATCAGGAAGCCGCTCTTGCGCTTCACCGTCGGGTCGGCGATCTCGAAGGCCGGCAGATAGGCGAGCGGGAAGCCGAAGAACTCGAAATTCGAGTTTTCGAAGCGGACCGTCTTCTTCTCGCCGTTCCAGATGATCTTTCGCGCCTTGATGCGCCAGGTCGGCGCTTTGTCCGGCTTGTCTTCGCAAGGCTCGCAGGCGGTGTAGACGCCGTTGTGGAAGGTGGTGAGCACGCCGCCCATGCGCTCCGCGCTCTCGGCGGCGAAATAGGCTTTGTCTATCGTCTCGACGCGCAGCGCGTTGACAAAGCCGTCGGCGAAGTCGTCGGTGATGTCGATATGGTCGGAATTGACCTTGGTGCCGTCGCTGTTGATCAACTCGACGGCGCCGCTGGCGACGAGGCGCTTGGTGTCGCGGTTATACACCACGCGCTGGGCGACCAGCTTGTTGCCGCCATAGTCGATCTGCACGCCGCCGACGGCCGTCACCGTGTGCTTGTCGTTGTCGTAGACAAGCGTGTCGGCGGCCAGCAGCATCTGCGTGCCGGAAGGGACGGACTTGGCAGTGATCTGCTGCGCCAGCGCGGATGCCGTCGGCACCGCGCAAGCGAACAGACACGCCAAGGCAGTCGCCCCATAGAGGCGTGCCAAACCGGCCTGCCTATGGCTGCGCAAAACCGCCTCCCTCACTAGCCGTCTTCCTTGTATAGCAGAAACGTCACCCCAAAGAACATAGCCACGACAACCGGAACCCATGCAGCCACTACAGTAGGCACGAATCCGGCTACACCGAATGCCTTGACCAGTACCGAAACGACATAAAGCAGAAAGCCGGCCACGACGCCACCCAGAATCATCGTTGCCGACTGTCCCATTCGTGCAAATCGCATTGAAACCGTTGCAGCAATCAGCGTCATGGCGACGAGAAGGAACGGCAAGGCAACCAGCGAATCAAACTGCATGGCGAAGGCATTCGCCTTGAGTCCGAAGGAACGGGCAACCTCGATCTTTCGCGGCAGCTCGTAGAAGGGGATGGTTTCCGGGCGCGCCAGGCGTTCCTGCACGAATTCCGGCTTGAGATTGGTCGGCACCCTGTCGGACGCCAGCGTCTGGATATTGCCTCCCTTGAAGACCTTTACGTCCTGCAATTCCCAATAGCCGTCGCGCAGGAGGGCTTTGGCCGCATCCTTGCGTTCGGCGATGTTGCCCTGCGGGTCGAGGATGAAAAACACCGCGTCCGCCATCTCCAGCCCCTGATTGAGGATGGCGCGGGCGCCGATGATGGTGTCGCCCGATTCGGTCTTCTGCCTGAGCCAGGGCGTGACGTTGGTCGTGACGGCATTCGATTTGCCGGCCCTGAGGTCGTTCTCCATCTGCTCGGACCAGGAAAAGCCATGCGCTGCGATCGGATTGATCACGGCGACCGACAGCACACCGAACATCAGCGCGCCGACGCAGCACGGAAACAGGAACTGCCAGGCCGAGACGCCGGCCGAGCGGGCGATCACCAGCTCGTAACGGCGGTTGAGCGACACCAGAGTTGCCATTGCCGAGAACAGTCCGACGAACGGCACCGTCTGCAGCATGATCATCGGCATCCTGAGCGCCGAAATGGCGAAGGCTGTGCCGTAGGTGAAGCCGGGCAGCCCGGTCGTGCGGCCGGAAAGCTCGGTAAAGTCGATCAGGAACACCAGGGCCAGCAGGCCGAGGAAGAACCAGAAGGTGATCGAGACGTAACGGAAAAAGAAATAGCGGCCCAGCGTCCAGCCCATGGTCAGGCTCCCTGGCCGGAAGTGCGCCGGACGAGCCAGAGCTTGAATGTTGTCCAGTTGTCGCCGGCACGCTTGGCGAGGCCCGTCAGCCAGTCTGCCCAACTGACCGGCAATTCCATGGTGCGCGACGATACGATGAACCAGATCGAAACCGCGGAGGCGATGAGCGGTATAGCGTAGAGCAGGTAGACATAGTACCAGACCCTGTCGGCCTTGCCTGCGGCGAAGAAGCCCAGCCACCGCACGAAAAGCGCTATCGCGATTGCCGTGATCAGCGGATTGATGCGCGCCTCCCGGTGCGAGCGCGCGTCGCCCGCAACGGCAAGCGCGATCAGCGCGAACACCAGCGAATAGGACCATTCGGCGAGACGCTGGTTGAGCTCCGCCCGGTAGCTGCCCGGTTCTCGCTGGAACATCTTGTCGTTGGGATCCGGGCTGAGCAGATATTGCGTCGTGCGGTCCTTGGGCAAAAGCGTGATGTCGTTCGCCGCCGACATGAACGCCGACATGTCGAAAGCATAGGAGGTGAAGCGGATGACGGAGAGGTCGCCTGTCACCGATTTGCGGTTGATGACGCCGTCATTCATCATCAGCACCTTCTCGTCGCCCTTTTCGACGATGCTGCCGGTCTTGGCGTAGTAGGTCAGGCTGGCGCCTTCCTCGCGTGAATCGGCCACGAAGATGCCGCCGAGCCGGTTGCCGGGAAGCCGCTCGCCAACCTGCAGGAACAGGCCTTCGTCGATCTTGCGGAACGTGCCTTCCTGGATGATCAGCGACAGAAGGTCGGCGCGCGATGCTGCCACCAGCTGGCGGTTCTTCTGCCTGGCATAGGGATCGATGGCGTTGTCGACGATGAAGGAAAACGCGCAAGCCGCTATCGCGAGCAGCAGGATCGGCCGCGCGATCGTCCAGCGTGAGGCGCCGGCGGCGCCGAGCACGGCCAGCTCCGAATCAGTGTTCATGGCGCTCAGCGTCTGCGCCACCGCCACCACCAGGGCGAACGGCACCACGATCGGGATGATCGAGGGGATGATGAGTGCCGCGACTTCGAAGAAAGTCAGCGCCGACTGGCCATTGTCGGTGACGAGGTCGATCTTGGCCAGCACCTGCGTGGTCCACACGATCGCCAACGTCCAGACCAGCGCCGCGAGGAACATCGTCAGCGCGCGGCGCATGATGTAGCGTTCAACGACCTTCATGAAGGCTTTTCTCGATTTTGCCGAACGGCATCATGCCCGCCGACAAGGTAGTGATCCGGCGGCGCCCGCACAACTGCGTCATGGGCGGCTCGCTCCGGTTTGTCGCCCCACGCCACGTGCCCCGGCGTGGCGGAGTCTCCGCGCCAATGAATAAGAAATGCGAAACATCGATGGTTAACAGCAGGTTGCGGCAGCAAGCTAAGGCCGTGCCGAGGCGAATCCTTTGTTTATGGTGGCGCCGATATAGACCGCGATTTCGGCCAAAGTCTTGCCAAATGGCGGAAAACGACCAAATGTCGCGCACTCTTGCCAAACCTCTCGCCCGTTGAAAATTACCTTTGCCGGCACCTTACGGCCATCCCCGAAAGCAGGACCTGATGACGTCGAGACCATCCATTTCCTTCGCCAAATTCGCCGCGCCCAAAAAGGGCAGCGTCTTCGTCTTGGCGGCCGATGACGGCGGGCTCAGCGAGGCGGCGAAGGCCTGCGATCCGGCTGGTGCATTGGCTCGCGCCTTTCCGGTCGCCGATTTCTCCGGCAAATTCGCAAGCTCGGCCGAGGTGCTGGCGCCGGAAGGAACGCCGGTCGACCGGCTGGTGGCGGTCGGCGCCGGCAAGGTCTCGAGCCTCGACGACTATGCCTGGCTGAAGCTCGGTGGCGCCGTTGCCGCTTCGCTGCGCAAGGCGACCGAGGTGGCCGTCATCCTCGATCTGCCGGAGTATCAGCCCGACGGTCGCCAGGCGGCGAGCCTTGCCGCCGGCATCCTGCTGCGCAGCTATTCCTTCGACAAATACAAGACCAGGAAAGACAAGGAAGACGGCCAATCCGACACGAAGTCGGGCAAGCCCGCCAGGGTAACCGTTCACTGCGCCGATCCCGCTGCCGCGAAGAAGGCTTTTGCCGGCGAGGAAGCGGTGGTCGACGGCGTGCTGCTTGCGCGCGATCTGGTCAACGAGCCGGCCAATGCGCTTGGGCCCGTCGAATTCGCCGAGCGCGTCAAGGCGCTGGAGCAGCTCGGCGTCGAGGTCGAGGTCCTGGCTGAAAAGGAGATGAAGAAGCTCGGCATGGGCTCGTTGCTTGGCGTCGCGCAAGGCTCGCCGCGCGGCGCGCGCCTGGCGGTGATGCGCTGGAACGGCGGCAAGGCCAAGGACGCGCCGCTCGCTTTCATCGGCAAGGGTGTCACCTTCGACACCGGCGGCAATTCGATGAAGCCGGCCTCGGGCATGGAGGACATGAAGGGCGACATGGGTGGCGCCGCCGCCGTCACCGGCCTTATGCGTGCGCTCGCGGCGCGCAAGGCGAAGGCCAATGTGGTCGGCGTCATCGGCCTGGTCGAGAACGCCGTCGACGGCCATGCCCAGCGTCCCGGCGACATCGTCACCTCGATGTCGGGCCAGACGATCGAGGTGCTCAACACCGATGCGGAAGGCCGCCTCGTTCTGGCCGATGCGCTCTGGTACGCCAACGACCGTTTCAAGCCGAAGTTCATGATCAACCTGGCGACGCTTACCGGCGCCGTCATGGTGGCGCTAGGCCAGCACTATGCCGGCCTTTTCTCCAACAATGACGAGCTTGCCGGCCGGCTTTTCGGCGCCGGCCAGGCATCGCAGGAGCGGCTATGGCGCATGCCGCTCGGACCCGAATACGACAAGCTGATCGATTCCAAGAACGCCGACATGAAGAACATCGGCGGCCGCTATGGCGGCGCCATCATCGCCGCGCAGTTCCTGCAGCGCTTCGTCAAGGACACGCCCTGGGCGCATCTCGACATCGCCGGCACCGCGATGGGCGCGCCGTCGAGCGAGATCAACCAGTCCTGGGGCTCGGGCTTTGGCGTGCGCTTGCTCGACCGCCTGGTCCGCGATCACTATGAGGGTTAGGTTTCCGGGATGACCGACATCCTGTTCTACCATTTGACCGAATCGACGCTCGAGGAGGCGCTGCCGGGCCTGCTCGAGCGCAGCGTCGAGCGCGGCTGGCGCGCGGTGGTGCAGACCGGCACGGAAGATCGCCGCGACGCGCTTGATCAGCATCTGTGGATTTTTCGCGACGATTCCTTCCTGGCCCATGCCACCGACCGCGAAGCCTATCCGGCCGAGCAGCCGATCCTGCTCACCACGGGCGAGGGCAACCAGAATGCCGCGCAGATCCGTTTCCTGGTCGACGGCGCGACGCCTCCCGACTTGTCCGGCTACGAGCGCGCCGTCTTCCTGTTCGACGGCCATGACGCGGCACAGCTCGAAGCCGCCCGCGGCCACTGGAAGACGATGAAGGAAGCCGGCCACGCCGTGACCTACTGGCAGCAGACCGCCGACCGGCGGTGGGAGCGCAAGGCTTAGCTCGCAAGTCCGGCACTATCCTGAAGATGCCGCCACAACGCCTCGGCCACAGGTCCGTGCGGCTTGTCGCGTCGCCGCACCGCGGCGACGGTTTCGGTGCGGCCGGGAATGTGCCGGCCGGCAATCGAGATCAGCCGTCCCTCGCGCAAGTCGTCCTCGATCAACCAGTCGGGCAGGTGGCCCCAGGCAAGCCCGTGCAGGATCAGCTCCTTCTTCATCATATGGTCGGGCACCGAGCAGGAATGCGCGCCGTCGATAACGAAGAAGTTTTCGGATGAGGGGCGCCGCGCCGTGTCTCGGATCACGCATTGGGTGAAGGGCCGCATCGCTTCTGGCGTGACGTCATTCCTCGGGTCGAACGGCAGGAAGCCAGGCGCCACCACCGGCACGAAGGCGACTTCGCACAGGTTGATTCTCTCAAGATGCGGATCGGACGAGTTAGCGCGGTGGAAGACGAGGTCCGCTTCGCCGTCCATCAATCGCTCGACCGGCCCGCCGATTGCTTCATAGTCGAGATGCAGGCGCGTGCGCGGCCGCTCGGCGAAGAAGCAGCTGAGCAGGCCGAGTATTCTGGGCCGAGGGCAGACGTCGCCCATGACGAGGCGCAGCATGGTTTCCTCGCCGCTCGCCAGCTGGCCGGCATAGGTCCGAAGATGCTCGAACTCGCGGATCGTCAGTTGCGCCCGCGCATGGAACAGGCGGCCCTCGTCGGTCAAGCTCACCCGGTAGCCGCTGCGGTCCAGCAGCCTCAGGCCAAGTTGCTCTTCGAGCCGGGCGACGGCCGCGAACACCGAGGGATGCGTCCGGTGCAAGGCCTGTGCCGCGGCCTGGAAGCTGCCTCGGCGGGCGACGGCATCGAAGCATCTGAGATCGTGAAGTTTCACGCCATCCATAGTCGACAGATCCTACAAAGATTGTCACATCATAGTAATTTTCTTCGATGGTTACGATGCTTACTTTGCCTCATCGAAAGCCTTCCAAAAGCGCCGAAAGGATGAGGATCCAAAATGACCGACACGCTGCACTTCACTGCGGGCGATGGCGCCCGCATCGGCTATAGGCTGGACGGTCCGGAAGACCGTCCGGTGCTGATGCTCTCCAACTCCATCGCCACGACGTTCCACATGTGGGACGGCCAGGTTCCGGAATTTGCCAAATCCTTCCGCGTGCTGCGCTATGATTTTCGCGGCCATGGCGGCTCCGACGCGCCGGCCGGCGCCTATTCGCTCGACCGTCTCGGCCGCGACGTGCTGGAACTGCTCGATTTCCTCGGGCTTGCCCGCGTGCATTTCCTCGGCCTGTCGCTGGGCGGTTTCGTGGGCCAGTGGCTGGGCATCCACGCGCCGGAGCGCATCGAGCGCCTGATCCTCTCCAACACCTCGCCGCATCTCGGGCCGGCATCCTATTTCGACGAGCAGATACGCAACGTGCTTGCGGCCGACGACCTGTCGGCGACGTCGGACATGTTCATGCGCAACTGGTTCCCGGCCGCCATGCTTGCCGGTCAAAACGAGACCGTCGACAAATTCCATGCTGCGATCCTCGCTATGTCGCCGCAAGGCCTAGCGGGATGCTTCGCCGCGGTCCGCGACGCCGACCTGCGCCGCCCGATTTCCCTGATCACCGCGCCGACGCTGGTCATCGGCGGCGAGGACGACAAGGTGACGCTGGCAAGCCACAGCGAGGTGATCGCGGCGGCGATCCCCGGCGCGGAACTCCTGCTTTTGCCCGGCGTCCACCTGCTCAATGTCGAACGCCCAGCGGAGTTCATGGAGGCGGTGACGGGTTTCCTCCCGAAGCGATGACCTGGCAGTGCCGCATGAGCGTGGAAACGTCGCTATCGGTCGCTTTTTGCGCTAGATAAGGCCAAGCTCATGCGGCGGGGGGAGAATGCGGATCAGGATCGTCGGAACCGGCAGGACGGTACCGGCTGAGCGCGTCACGACGCGGACGCTGGAGAAGCGGCTTGGCCTCGGCGAGGGCGCGCTAGAAACCGCGACCGGTGTCGTCGAGCGCTATGTCTGCGAGGGCGAATCGCAAATCGATCTAGCTTGCGCCGCGGCGACGCTGGCGCTTGAGGATGCCGGCCTCGATCCCGGCGCCGTCGACCTGATCATCGGCGGCTGCGGCGTGCCTTACCAGCCGCTGCCGGCGACCGCGCCCTTGGTCATGCAGCGCCTTGGGCTGGCCGACGGCTCGGCCGCCGCCTTCGACGTCAACAGCACATGCCTGGGCTTCCTCACCGCCTTCGAGACCGCCGGCCGCATGATCGAGGCTGGGCAATGCGAGACAGCGCTGGTGTTTTCCTCCGAGATCGCCTCGCGCGCCTTGCCGTGGCAGGATGCGCCAGAGATCGCCGCGCTCTTCGGCGACGGCGCCGCGGCCGCCGTGCTGCGCAAAGGCGGCCAAGGCGAGGGCAAGGTGGCGGCCAGCCTGATGCGCACTTATCCGTCGGGCTGGGAAGCCTGCGGCATCGGTTCGGGCGGCACGCGCTTCGATTTCCGCAAGGAGCAGGAAGCGTTCGCCGCGCACAGCCTGTTCCACATGGACGGCAAGGAATTGTTCAGGCTCACCGCGCGCCATTTCAACGGCTTCGTCGCCGCTCTGCTCGAGCGCGCCGGCTGGCGGCATGGCGATGTCGATCTCGTCGTGCCGCACCAGGCGAGCCCGTTCGCGCTTGCCCATATGGCGCGCCAGACCGGCTTTGCGCCGGAAAAGCTCGTCGACATCTCCGCCCGCTTCGGCAACCAGATCGCGGCTTCCATTCCCTTCGCGCTGGACGTCGCGCGCCGCGAGGGCCGCGTGGCGCCGGGCATGAAGCTGCTCATCCTCGGCACGTCGGCCGGCGTCTCCTTCGGCGGCATGGCGCTGGAGGTCTGAGGATGGCCGTGCTCGTCACCGGCGCCAGCGGTTTCTTGGGCTCGCATGTGCTAGAGCGGCTGGCTGCGTCAGGCACGCTGGCGCTCGGGCTCGGCCGCGATGAAGCGTGCTGCGCCGCGCTGGAGGCCGCCGGCCATCGCATCGTCCGCCACGATCTCGCGCAGCCGCTCGACGCCGCGCTCGATCCGAGGCTTGGCAGGGTCGAACGGATCATCCATTGCGCGGCGCTCTCTTCGCCTTTCGGACGCCTCGCGGATTTCGAGGCGGCCAATGTCACGGCAACGCGCAACCTTGTCGATTTCGCACAGCGGCAAGGCGTCAGCCGCTTCGTCCACATCTCCACCCCGTCCGTCTGCTTTGCCTTCCGCGACCAGCTTGGGCTCAGCGAGGACGTGGCCTTGCCGGAGCCCGTCAATCACTATGCCCGCACCAAGCGCGAGGCCGAAAAGATCGTGCTCGGCCAGCCCGCCATCCATCCGCTGGCGCTGCGGCCGCGCGGCATCTACGGTAAAGGCGACCACGCGCTGCTGCCGCGCCTGATCAAGGCGGCAAAAAGCCGGCCGCTGCCGCTGTTTCGCAATGGCCGGGCGGCCATCGACCTCACTTATGTCGACGACGTCGTCGACGCGGTGATGGCGGCGCTTGCCGCGACCGTGGAAGCGGAGTGCCAAATCTTCAACATCTCCGGCGGCGAGGTGCTGCCGGTCCGCCGCATTGCCGACGAGGCCTGCGCCCGCGCCGGTCTCGAGGCGCGCTGGCGGCCGACGCCGCTCATGTCGGCGATGCTGGCGGCGGGCCTGATGGAAGCAGTGGCGCTCCGGTTGCCTGGCAGCCCCGAGCCGCCGGTCACCCGCTATGGGCTCGGCCTCTTCGCTTATGCGCAAAGCCTCGATATTTCCAAGGCGAAGCGGATGCTTGGCTGGGCACCGAAGATCTCGTTCGAGCAAGGGCTTGACCGCACGTTTTCCGGTGATGCGCAGGCATGAGGATCGTCTTCGCCAACAGCGCCTGGGTAAGCGCCGCCGAACGGCTGATCCTGCGCGGCGGCCGCTGGCAAAGTGTCAGGCTGCGTGTCCGCTATGGGCTGATCTTTCACCCAACTGCCGGGCCTGTGCTCATCGACACCGGCTACACATCTGAGGCGCTGAGCGGTGAGCAGCGTAGCCGCACGCTTCGGCTCTACGGTGCGCTGCTGAAACCCGAGCTCAACGCCGCCGAGCAGGTCCTGCCGGTGCTGCGGCGTTTCGGTCTGTCGCCGGACGACATCCGCACAATCATCGTCACCCACTTTCATGCTGACCACATTTCGGGCCTGTCGCTGTTCCGCAACGCGCACTTCATCGCCAGCGATGCGG
This sequence comes from Mesorhizobium sp. CA15, assembly GCF_020165215.1. NCBI lineage: Bacteria > Pseudomonadati > Pseudomonadota > Alphaproteobacteria > Hyphomicrobiales > Phyllobacteriaceae > Mesorhizobium > Mesorhizobium sp. CA15. Next base: position 28,461 of record NZ_JAIUHQ010000017.1, on the reverse strand, counting down.
CCTGGGCTCGGGTCAAGGCGCGAGGCCCGGAGCGGAATCTGCGGCATGGCGTCTTCACCGAACTCTTCCCGCCGGATTTCGAGGCGCGGCTGGAGGCGTTGTCCGCTAAGCGGCGAGTCGAGGCGCGCGAAGGCGCGCCAGGCGGCGCCGATCTCTTCGGCGACGGCAGCGTCATCGCGGTCGATCTTCCAGGACATGCCGACGGCCAGTTCGGCCTGCTGTTTACCGAACCGGCCCGGCCGCTGCTCTACGCCGTCGATGCGCAATGGCTGCTCGCCGCATTGACCGAGAGCCGCACGCCAGGTTTCCCGGCCACGTTGATCGCCGAGGATGCCGCGGCGATCGAGCCGACCAGCGCTATGCTGCGTCGCTTCCTCGCCTCAGGCGGCGAAGTGATGCTCTGCCATGATCCCGCTCCGACATCTTACGACCTCGCACCGGAGGCCGCATGAACGGGCTGGCGGAAGCGGCAGGCTCCTTCGCCTTGACGCGCTGGGTCTCGCGGAAGAGCCGCGCGGATTTCGAGCGCTGGCAGGCGGCGGCCTTGCGGCGCTTCCTGAACGGCGACCTGCCGCGCGCGCCCTTTTACGGCAAGGCGCCGGCGCGCCTCATCGATTTGCCGGTCACCGACAAGGCGCTGCTGATGGCGCGCTTCGACGATTTCAACATCCACCGTCTCACCGCCGCGCAAGCCTGGGCGGCCCTGGCGGGCGAGGGCCGCGCCGGACCGCTCACTATCGGCGCCAGCACCGGAACATCGGGCAATCGCGGCCTGTTCGTGATTTCCGAGGCCGAAAAATACCGCTGGCTGGGCGCGATCCTGGCCAAGGCGGCGCCCGATCTTCTATGGCGCGGCATGCGCGTCGCCGTCATCCTGCCGCAGAACACCGGGCTTTACGACAGCGCCCGCAAATCGCGGCTGATAAGGCTCGCCTTCTTCGATCTGATCTCGGGCCCGGAAAGCTGGCGCTCCGCGCTCGAAGCCTTCGATCCGACGGTGATTATCGCGCCGCCGAAAATCCTGCGGCATTTCGCAAGCGAGGGTTTCCGTCTGCGTCCGAAGCGTGTCTTCTCGGCGGCTGAAACGCTGGATCCGGTTGACCGTCCGGTTATAGAGGATTTCTTCCGGCTGCCGCTCGATCAGATCTACATGGCGACCGAAGGCTTGTTCGCGGTCACCTGCCGGCAGGGCGGACTGCATCTTGCCGAAGACGCCGTATTCTTCGAATTCGAGCCGGCGGGCGAGGGGCTGGTGACGCCGTTGGTGACAACCTTTCGCCGCCGGACACAGATCATGGCGCGCTACAGGATGAACGACCTGCTGCGCTTGTCCAAAGCACCTTGCCGATGTGGTTCGCCGCTGCGCTGCCTCGACGAGATCGTCGGCCGCATGGATGATGTGTTCCGGCTCATGTCGCCGGACGGTCCGGTGCTCGTCACGCCGGATGTGCTTCGCAACGCCGTGCTCAAGGCCGATCGCCGCATCGACGATTTTCGTCTTGTCCAGACCGGGCCGGACAGGGTCGAGCTCAGCCTTCCGCCAACGTTCGCGGATGATGCGGCGGCGGCCGCGCATCAAGCGGTGCAAGCGTTGCTGGATGCGCGAAAGGCGCTCGCCACCGTCACGCTTGTCCGCGCGCCGCTGCCGCTGGAGATAGGCCGCAAGCTGCGTCGCGTCGAAGCCCGCCTGGAGCGCGCGCGATGAGCTGCGCGGCGATGGCGCAAAGGCTTGTGCAGCAGGCCGACCGGGTCGAGAACAAGCCGGCAAAGGTCGAGGCTTTTGTAAGGTTCTTCAACGAGATGCCGGTGCGCCATCTCATCGCCAATCTGGACACGAAAGTCGAGACGCTCGAAATCGCCGGAGGCATTTTTCCGCTGACGTTGAACGACGGGAGTGAAGCGCACAACTGCTATATCTGCTGCCCGACCAGCGCCTATATCGACTACGCGATGGATGAGACGCGCAACTTCGCCGCCCATCCTCTGTTGCGGCGCGCGCTGAGTACCTTGATTGGAGCCTGCGCGCCGCTGGTCAGGGCGAGCGGCCTCGACCGTCAGGCGCAGGTCAACAATTGGCTCTATTCGACCAATCCGATGCCGCTGCTCGACCGGCCGGCGATCGCGTCGCTGCGCGCGGCCTTGACCGCGCGTTTCCCCGATCGCGCCATCGTCATCCGCTCGTTGAACGATATTGCCGATCCGGCGACCATGGCCGCCTTGAGGGCCGAGGGGTTCCGCATGCTGGCGGCGCGCCAGATCTACATCTTCGCCGACCGCAGCTCGGCGCCCGCAATGACGCGCGACATGAAGCGCGATCGCGCCTGCCTGCGCAAAACGCCGTTCGAGCGAGTGGGCACTGAAGATTTCACCGAGGCCGATTATGCGCGCGCCGCGCAGCTCTACACCTTGCTCTATCTCGACAAATACACGCCGCTCAATCCTCACTACACGGCACGCTACATCGCCGAAATGCACAGGCGCGGCATCATCAGCCTGGCGGGATTGCGCCGGCCGCGGCGAGCTGGTTGCCGTCACCGGCCTGTTCGAGAATGGCGGCACGCTGACCCAGCCCATCGTCGGCTATGACGCCAGCCTGCCGGTCGCCGACGGGCTTTATCGCATGATGATGGCGGTAGCGCAGGACCACGCGACTTCGCGCGGCCTGTTCTTCAACATGAGCGCGGGCGCCGCCGATTTCAAACGCCGGCGCGGCGCGGTCGCGGCGATCGAATACAACGCCGTCTATGCCGGGCATCTTGCGCTTCGCCGACGCATGGCGATCCGCGTCATGGAGGCCGTGCTGGCATGGGTCGGCATCCCCCTGCTCAGGAGGTTCGAACTGTGAGCGAGCGCGGCGGGGAAGCCCATTGGCAGGCGGTGGCGTTGTCGACCGACCTCGGCAGGCGGCCGAAGCGCATCCTGTTCGACGGCGCGCCCGTGGTGCTGTTCCGCTCGGCGCAAGGCATTGCGGCACTTTTCGATCGTTGCCCGCACCGGCTGGTCGAGCTGTCGACCGGCAGGATCGTCGGCGGGGAGATCGAATGCCCCTATCATGGCTGGCGTTATGACGGCGAGGGACGCTGCACCGCGATCCCCGGCCATGTCGGCGCCATGCCGCATTACCGGGTCCGCCGCTACGCCGCGATCGAGCGCGACGGCGTCGTCTTCATTTCTTCCGGCTCGCCGACGAGCGAGCCCTACCTGCACTGCATGCAGGGCAAGGATGTCATCGTGCGGCGGGTGCGCTCATCGACGCAGTCGACGGTCATCGATGCGGCGGAAAACATCCTCGATGCCACCCATACCCATTTCACCCATAAAGGCCTGCTGCGCGGCCTGACCTCGAAGCGCCATCTGGTGCGGGTCGAGGTGACCGGCGGCGAGGGCTGGGTCGAGGCCTGCTATACCGGCGAGGACCGTCAGCAGGGCCTGATCAGCCGGCTTTTGGAAGGCGAGCGTGCGAAGACCATCGGCCGCTTCCGCCATCCCGGCATCGCCGAGCTCGAATATTGGGGCAGGGACGGGCTGGTCTTAGCCACCACCTTCCATCTGCGCCAGGCCGACGAGCGCACCGTCGAGGGCGTCGGCTGGCTGATCGGACGGCGCCAAGGCCTGCTCGGCGAGCTGAAGGCGCTGGCCTTCAGGCCGCTTTTCAACATCGCGCTGCACCAAGATCGCCGGGTGCTGAAATCGGCGAGCGACAATGCCCGGCTACCGCCCCAAGCCCTGCCGGTGATCGGCCCGCTCGATTTCCTGCGCCGCGACATCGCCGCGATCATGGATGGGAAGATGCCAGCGGCTGCGAGTGAGACAAGGGTGCATGAGATTGAGCTGTGATTGTTTGCCGATAAGGCGGCAGGTCGCGTTCCTTCGCGCCCCCGTCTGGCCTGCCGGCCATCTCCCCCACGAGGGGGGAGATTGGATGTCGCGCCGGCTTTGCCAATCGCCGGCATGGCAGAAGGAGCGAGGCGCCCGAGCTGCTGATCTCCCCCCAAGTGGGGGAGATGTCCGGCAGGACAGAGGGGGGCGCTGTCCCGCCAGCTTCTACAATATGCATGCTTAGCCCGGCCCATTCCATTCGATATCCCGCGTCGAAGCCGACTGCAGGGTGAACCGCTCGCGCAATGCCACACGCGCGATCTCCGCCAGCGCTGGCCATTGAGCCCGGACAGGGGCGGGGTCGCGCGGCCAATCGAGCAACTCATCGCCCTCGCGCATCGCCCTTCGGAATCCGCCAAGCCCGCCCGAACGCAGCGCCACCGGCAATCCGTAAATCCACATCGCAAGCCGCACCGTTTGCGGGGCGATAACGTCGGGCGTGACTTCCTGACCGTCGCCGAGCACGGCATCCACGAAGCGCGCGGGGTCGCGAAAGAAATGGAGGCCGCTCACCGCGCGCGGATTGCATTCGAGCGGCAGCACACGGCCGCCCGGCTCCCGCATCAGGTCGAAGGAAATCTGCCCGGTCCACGTGGTGCCGGCCACGATCCGCTCGACCAGCTCGCGCGCGGCCTCGTTCGCGACCCGCTCGAAGAAGATGCCTGCTCCCTTTCCGGCACGATAGAGCGAGCGGTAGAGCGCGAGCGCCTTGAGCCTGCCCTGGCGCGCCACCGCATAGGCGCTGATCTCCTCGCCCTCGACAAAATGCTGTGCCACCCAGGGCATGGCGGCCGAGGGCGCGATCGAATCGAGCGCTTCGGGCGGCGGACGCAGCAGCGTATGGCTGGCAAAGCGCGACCAGACCGGTTTGAACGCCAGCTCGCGAGAGCGGCCGCGCACGACCTCCATATTGCTACGCGAGCTGAGCAGCGTCGTTTCCGGCACCTCCAGCCCGAGCCGTTCGGCGAGCCGGATGAAGCTGTGCTTGTTGTGGACCTCCGCCAGCAGCTCGATATCGGATGCGAACAGAGGCGCCGGCATGCTCCTGCCGCGCCAGGCAAGCGCAAGGTGAAAGACCTCCTCGCAGGTCGGGACGACGAGGCCGATGCCCTCGGCCCGGATCAGCTCCTCAATCGCATCGGCATAGGCCCGCGGCTCGAAGCGCGGCGGCGGCAATCGATGATAACGCGCGCAGGCTTTGCTCGCCGCCGCGATCGGCCGTGCCGGCGTGTCGGCCAGGATCACCCTATGGCCCGCGCCATGGAGAAGGCGCGCCAGATGCAGCGCAACCGGCGCCCGCGCCCCGGTAATCAGGATGGATCCGTCAGCCCCCGGCATCGCTCATTCGCGTAGTTCCCATCGCGAAAAATCGTTGCGCGAAATCGGCGTGATTGGCAACGCGGGCAGCGATCGATGCCGGAGCGGCAAGATCATTTCTTACGCGGCTTCGCCTTCTCGGTCGCCGGCTTGCGCGGCCAGTGCCAGCCTTCGCCCTCGCCATGCGCGGCCTGCGGCCGCGCCACATAGGCAAGCGCGCCATTGGCCTCGAGATAGACGCGCGACAGCATCTCGGCGAGCACGCCCGACGTCACCGCCTGCAGCCCGGCGATCACCAGGAAGAAGCCGGTGATCAGCATCGGCCTTGTGCCGATATCCTGCCCCCAGAAAACCTTGATAGCGAGGAGATAGGCAAGGATCAGCGAGCCGAGCACGCCGAACACGATGCCGATGCCGCCGAAGAAATGGCCGGGCCGCGTGCGGTAGCGCAGGAAGAAGAACATGAAGACGAGGTCCAGCACTACGCGGAAGGTGCGCGAGATGCCGTATTTCGACTGGCCGTGGATGCGGGCGTGATGCGTCACCACCTCCTCGGCGATGCGGCGCGGCGTCGTCACCGTCGCGAGCCAGGCCGGGATGAAGCGATGCATCTCACCATAGAGCCGCACGCTGCGGATGACGCTGCCGCGGAACACTTTCAGGCTGCAGCCATAGTCCTTGAGCTGCACCCCGGTGACGCGGGCGATCAGCCTGTTGGCGATGCGCGAGGGCAGGCGGCGCATCCAGAAACCTTCCTTGCGGTCCTTGCGCCAGCCGGCGACGAGGTCGAGATCCTCGGTCAGCAGGCGGTAGACCATGCGCGGAATGTCGAACGGGTCGTTCTGCAGATCGCCGTCGAGCGTCGCGATGACGTCGCCGCGCGCGGCGTCGAGGCCGGCCTGCATGGCGGCGGTCTGCTTGTAGTTGCGCACCAGTTCCACGCCATGCACATGCGGCCCGTATTGGGCCGCCAGCCGGCGGATCTCGGCGGGCGTGGCGTCGGTGCTGCCGTCGTCGACCAGCACCACTTCCCAGGGCTGGCTGTAATTTTCCATCGCCTGATGGATGCGGACCAGCAGCGGCTCGACATTGTCGGCTTCGTTGTACATTGGGACGACGATGGAGAGCTTGTGCTCGGGCATGATGGCGCCCTCGGGCAATCCGGAAGCCGGAATGGGAAGCACGTTCATGGCGGTCATTTCCTTGCCGGCCCCGCCGCCGGGGTTTCCGGCAGCGTCGATTTCGAGGGGAACAGCCAGGCGATCGCACCGGTTGCGACCGCCGAGCACAGGATGAAGAGATGCAGCGCGAGCGCGGCCTGCAGGCCGTCCTTCATGGCGATGCCGGAATAGAGCAGTGCGGCGGCCGCGCCCGCTTCATAGGTGCCGAAGCCGGCGACACCCTGCACCGGCAGGATGGCGGCCGCCTCCGCGCCGACCGCGCCGGGAAAGGCGGTCTGGAACGAGGTGTCAAGCAGCATGGCGAGCAGCCAGCCCTGCACGCCGAGCTTCAGCGCCCAGTTGGCCATCGTCCACCACCAGCCGTAGCGCGAGCGTCCCGTCGCTTCGGTGAAGATGTCGCGCAATTTGCCGAGCTTCGAGACGATCCTGCCGCCCGCCGCCCAGTTGTGCGGCGCGCGCGCCCAGCGCGGCAGGTACCATGCGGCGGCGATCAGCGCCGCGATGCCGGCGGCCCGCAGCGCCGGATGCAGGCCCGGCCAGACGAGGCAAGCCAGCACGCCGACGACGAAGGCGTCCTGCAGTCTGAACCACAGTAGCGAAGCGCTGGCGCGCACGATCGGCACGCCGAACACCTGGCGCAAAAGGATCGGAAACGCCGTCTCGCCGCCGCGGAACGGCACGATGTTGATCATCGCATTGTGGATCAGGATAACGCGAAGCACGGCGCCGAAGCGGCCGTTCACGTCGCCGCGGAACTCGTCGCAGACACGCAGCGCCCTGAGCACATAGGTGACGAACAGCGCCCCCGCGACCGCTGCAAAGGCGCCCGGCGTGATGGAGGCGAAGGCATCGCCGACCATCTTCCAGCGCTGGTCGCTGGCAAGCCATGCCAGCAGCGCCAGAGTGACGATTATCGATATCGCTCGCTTCAAACAGGTCTCCAACGGGCCGCCGGTCGGGGCGGAAGCGCCATTCGAGGGCCTGCAAAGGGGGCGCTCTCGAATGTCGGCCTGGCCGGCGCCGGTCCGATATCGGATCCGTGCCGGCTTTTTCAAGGCGCTGTTCCTATAGAGCAATTTCAGGAAAAGTGTGAGCGGTTTTCCGTCCGGAATTGCGTCAAAACAAAGAGATAGAGCGGTTCGCCGTTTCCGTGAAACGGTGAAACGCTCTGGCGCAGCGGCGGCGGCGAATCCACAAGCTTGGTTGGAGCAGCGATTGGGGCGGCGAAAAGCGGGCGGACATCGCGTCCGCCCGATATGCCGATTAAGCCTTACTCTCCGCCCGTCTCTTTCTTGAACTGATCGAAATCGACCTGCATGCCATTGAAGATGGTGCTCCAATGGCGCGTCAGCGCCGCCATGGTCACGGCCTCCTGGATCTCCTCGTCGGTGGCGCCGGCGTGCTTGGCGTTCTGGGTGTCCGACCAGATGCAGTAGCTGCAGGGGATCTGCGCCGCGACCGCCAGCGAGATCAGCGACTTCTCCTTCGGCGTCAGCGCCGTCTTGTCGCTGAGCTCGATGGCCTTGACCTCGGCCCAGGCGCCGGGCAGACCGGCCTTGGGGAATTGTTTGATGAAGCTCGGCACACCGCCCATGGTCGACTGGATGTCCTTCAGCGCCGCGTCATAGTCATCGGCGCGGGCCGGCGCGGAGGCGAGCAATGCGGCAGACACGCCCGCCGCGGCGATCAGCGAGGCGAAGCTAAGGCAGGAATGCGCGGTTGAGATGATGCGAATGACTGACATGATATTCTCCTCTGGTTTTTGTTAGCCTTACGATGTAAGGTGTGTGGAAGATGAACCTTACAGTGTAAGTTGTCAAGCGCCATGGATGCACCGAGCAGAAAAAAGCGACCCCGCGGAAAACTCTCCCGCGAGATGATCGAGGACGCCGCCTTCGAGGTGATCGAGCGGGAAGGGCTTTCCGGCTTTTCGATGCGCAAGCTCGCCGCCAGGCTCGGCTGCGAAGCGATGAGCATCTATCACCACTTCCCCTCGCAGGCGCATCTCTACGAGGCGCTGGTTGACCGCCAGATGAGCGGGCTTGTAATCCCCGACGATAGGCTGCCCTGGCGCGAGCGGGCCCGCATCGGCATGCAGGAATTCCGGCGCGTCGCCACCGAGCACCCGGCCTTTGCGCCGTTCATCGTCGTCTACCGAATGAACTCGCCGCCCTGCCTCGCCAAGCTCAACGCCATCATCGGCCTGTTCGAGGATGGCGGCTTCGGCCCCGAGCTCAGCGCCCGCCTGTTCCGCGCCGCCGGCTACTATCTGATGGGCGCGATCCTCGACGAGACGGCCGGCTATGCCAAGGGGCCTTCGGCGGTCACCACCGTCAGCGACGAGGAGCTGGCGCGCGACTATCCGAGCGTCGTGAAGGCCGGCGCCTATTTCGGCGCCGCCGGCTTCGACAAGACTTTTGAGCTTGGCCTGGAAATGTTTCTGGACGAGATGGAGCGGGTCCGCGAAGCTGCGCGAAACGAACCCGCCAAAAAATAGCAGCGATCTCGCTCAGAAACCAAGGCTCTGAATGCGCTTCCTGTGTGTCCTTCTCCTCATCGCCGGTGCCGCCATCGGCATCTTCTATCCCTGGGCGATGAGCAATTTTTCCGGCCACCCCATCGGCACGTATCACGTCTATGAGGGCGGCCGCTTCCGGCCCGCCACCGTGCAACTTGCCGCAAGCGACGCTCCGGTAAGGGTGCTGGTCGACCTGACCGCGCGGGCCGAGCGCGTCGCGGGCCAGCAGCGCACGGTGCTGACGCTGACCGCAGCGCATGGCGGCCGTACGGTGCTGGCCTCGGCGCTCTCCTTCAACCACACGGACAATCCGCGCCAGGCCAGCCCGCAACTGCCCGACAAGATCTTTCGCGACGAGGCCGGCGTCATCGATAAGGTCGTGCCCGGTCCTTACCTCTTCACCGTCGGACCCGGCGATGCCGACGGCATCGCCATGCGCGCGGTCGATCTCATCCTGCGCGCGGACACCGGCTCGATCGACGAACGCGCGCGGCCGGCCGGCTATACGCTGATGGGCGTCGGCCTTGCCGGACTGGCGGTTTCGCTGGTCTTCGGGCGCCGCGGCGGCGGCCCGCAAAATCCCAATTCGCAACCGCCACCGCCGCGCTGGGGCCGCAACGGTTCGCCACGAGCATGATGGCTAAAAGTGTGAAGCGGTTCTCGCTCGACATCATGCTCTCTGAAGGTAAGCGCGCATGAACTATCGCCACGCCTACCACGCCGGCAATTTCGCCGATGTCGTCAAGCATGCCGTGCTCGCGCGCCTCGTCGAATATCTCAAGCAGAAGGACAAGGCTTTTCGCGTCATCGACACCCATGCCGGGATCGGCCGCTACAATCTTGCCTCGGTCGAGGCCGGCAAGACCGGCGAATGGCAGACCGGCATCGGCCGGCTGGTCGAGTCCGCGCTCGAGCCGCAAGCGGCGGCGCTGCTTCAGCCCTATCTGGAAGCGGTACGCGCGCGAAATCCCGACGGCGGCCTCAAGCATTATCCCGGCTCGCCGCTGATCGTGCGCCATCTCCTGCGCAGCCAGGACCGGCTGACGGCGATCGAGCTGCATCCCGAGGATGCCGCGCGGCTGAAATCGGTCTTTGCCGGCGATTTCCAGACAAGGGTGATCGAGCTCGACGGCTGGCTGGCGCTCGGCGCGCAACTGCCGCCGAAGGAAAAGCGCGGCCTCGTCCTCATCGATCCGCCCTTCGAGGAGGAGGGCGAGTTCTCCAGGCTCGTCGAAGGCCTGCAGAAGGCGCATCGGCGCTGGCCGGGCGGCATCTACGCGCTCTGGTACCCGATCAAGGACCGCAAGGCAGTTACCGCTTTCCGCACGGCGTTGACGGAGACCGGCATTCCGAAGCTGCTCGACATCGCCTTCGAGATCCGGCCCGCCTCGAACGAGCCCAGCCTCGACGGCAGCGGGCTGGTGGTGGCCAATCCGCCCTATACGCTGGAGAGCGAATTGAAGGTGCTGTTGCCGGCCCTCCACAAAGCGCTCGCCCTCCGGCAACCGTCGCGCTGGTCGCTCGAGTGGCTGGCGGGCGAGTAAGGCGACCGCATCGCCTAAGCCAGCGCCGTAGGCGTCACGCCGGTCAGCCGCCGGCTTTCGCGGATCAGATGCGCCTGGTCGGCGTAGCCGGCCTCGATGGCGAGCAGCGCGGTCGAGGCGTCGCCTTGCTGTCGTTGCAAGCGCCGGTACCGATGGAAGCGCAGGATGCGGTCGAGCGTCTTGGGGCCATAACCGAAGGCGTCCTCGAAGCGGCGTCGCAGCGTCCGTTCGCTCATATGCAGCTGGCGCTGCAGGAAGGGAACCAGCGGCGTTTCCGGCGGCAAACCTTTGTGAATGACGTCGAAGGCCCGGCCCATCTGCGGGTCGAGCGCATCGCGGCCTTCGGTGCGTATGCCGACCGTCTCTTCCAACTGCCGCAGCATGGCCGGCAGATCGCTCGCAGCCTTGATGCGATCCGACAGTTCGCGGGCACGCGTACCCCATAATTTCTGGAGATCGAGCCGCCCGCCGACGATTTCGCTGGCCGGCACGCCCAGCCAACCGGCGGCGGCGCCGGGCCGGAAGCGGAAGCCGACGATCACCGCGCCCGCGGCAGGCCGCTCGATCTGCGGCTCCTTGTCGGGGCCGGCCACGCGGAAGCGGCCGTCGATCCATTGCAGGTCGATCGTCGCATCCGGCGTGATGACGATGGGCGGAACGGCGCGGTTGTCCATGCGGTGGACCCAGACCGCGCAGAAGGCAGCGGCAAGGCCGCCAGCGACGGGCCGCTCGCGAAAGAAGCCGGTGGTCTGCGCCAGGACCGGTTCCATTCTCTCTCCGATCTGCTCCAGCGGGAGTTGCCGGATCGGTGTGACGGTCATTTTGGCCGAAATCTTCAAGGCCGGCCACGTCATCCATGGCAAAACGGACGCAACTTCACCGCGCTTCACGCGCTCTCAGACCGCATCCGTTTGCGGCTGTGGTCACGAATATAGAAAGGAGTGAGAGAAATGAAAGCTCGCATCACCGTATTGACGCTCGGCGTCGACGATCTGGAAGTGTCGCTCAAATTCTATCGCGACGGCCTCGGCCTGCCGACGGAAGGCATCATCGGCCGGGAATTCGAGCATGGCGCCGTCGCTTTCTTCGAACTCGCCGGCGGCTTGAAGTTCGCCATCTTCGAACGGTCCAGCATCGCCCATGACGCGACGGTGCCGCAGAGCGGCCGCAGCCCCACCGAGCTCACCATCGGCCACAATGTCGGCAGCGAGGCCGAGGTCGATGCCGTGATGGCCGAGGCCGTCAAGGCCGGCGCACGCGTGGTCAAGCCGGCGCAAAAGACTTTCTGGGGCGGCTATGCCGGCTATTTCCAGGATCCCGACGATCATCTGTGGGAGGTCGTCTACAACCCGGCCTTCATTCCGCTGGATTGAGCAAAGCGAAGCGCGTCGTCGAGAGAGGAGGCCATCATGCCCGTTCAATCCGTTCAAGCGCTTGGCGCTCTCCTCATCGGCGGCGTGTTCGTCTTCGCCGGCATCGAGCATTTCCTGAAATTCGGCGCGATGCGCGACTATCTGGCCGCGCAGAAATTTCCGGCTCCGGCCGTGATGCTGGCCGTCGGTTCGACGGTCGAGGTCGCTGCCGGTTTCCTGCTTGCCGTTGGCATAACTCGGCCCTTTGCCGCCGGTGCGCTCGCCACCTTCACGCTGGCGACGAACGTCATGCTGCTACGCTTCTGGGCCGTGGAGGAGCCCGCGAGGCAGGTCCTGCGCAACGCATTCCTGATCAACATTGCCGTCATCGGCGGGCTGCTGCTTGCCGGCACAGTTTAGGTTGGATGGGGTTTCAGGTCAGGCCGGCTGACCTGAATCTCCATGCAACCCAATTAGCCGGTGAAGTCTGGAACGAAGTTTTACGGAAACCATTGTTTTCGCAACCGCTTGACCGGCGCCAAGTGCTCCCGCACAGTGTGCGGAACCGACCTTGAGAGGCTGTCATGACTCGCTTCGCCAATTCCGCCCTTGCCGCGCTGATTTCGCTATGCACCCCGTTGGCCACATCGCTGGGCTTCAGCCAGGCAGCGCATGCCGCCGACCTATCCATCTACACCGAGGATGACGGCAGCGTCTGCGGCGAGGCCTGGGTGCTGAACAAGATCACCGACCGCTTCTCTTATCAGGTGCATCACGTGCCGCATCTGCCGGACGTCGCGATCACTGATTTCCGCAACATCCGCCAGCATCGTTATGAGCCGGCGAGCGATGAATGGCCGATCGGCCGCCACTATTGCCGCGCCACCGTCAACCTGACGGACGGCCGCGACCGTTCGATCTTCTACCTGATCGAGGAAGGCCAGGGCTTTGCCTCGATCGGCGACAATGTCGAATTCTGCGTCTCCGGCTTCGACCGGTGGCTGGTGTATAACGGCCGCTGCCGCGTGCTGCGATAATATTTTGCGGGCTGGTAGACATTGAGGTCGGCGCTCTACGGCGCCCCCCTCTGGCCTGCCGGCCTCTCCCCCACAAGAGGGGAGATTAGCGGCTTCGGCGTCCAGCTGCATTCTGCAGCCTTGGTGATTGGCGAAAGCCGGCGCGCCATCTGATTTCCCCCCTTGTGGGGAGATGGGGCGCTGTCCCGCCGACCTGTCGGAAGTTGGCTTCTGGTTTTCAGAGGTCGCCGCCGGAGCCATGCAAGCAGCTCCCGCTCACAGCCAGCTCCGCTGCCGATCACTCAGGCTGCCTTGTGGCCCGATACGTAAGCCTCGATCAGCTCGACCAGTTGCTTCTGCAATTCCGGCGCGTCGAGCATGTTGCGCCGTGCCGCGTTGTGGATCACGCCCTCGATCGCCGAGGAGAGCACGCGCGCCATCGTCTCGGTATCCTTGCGGCGCTTGCGATACTGCGCGACGGCAGCCGCATAATGTTCGAGATAGCGCGCCTGGAACGAGGCATGGGCGGCGCGCGAGCCGCGGTCGCCGGGCGCCTCGTCCAGCAGCACCTGGTGCAGCGTCGGATGGATCGAGTGCGCGCCGATCATGCCGCGCACCAGCTCGCGCGCGAATTGCCTGAGCGGCTTCTCGTCGGCCGCCGCTTCGCGAATCACCGACAGCACATGATCAAAGTGGCGGCGCCGAATCGCTTCGACCAGGGCGAGCTTGTCGGGGAAATATTGATAGAGCGAGCCGATGCTGACGCCCGCGGCCTCTGCCACCTTGTTGGTGGAAAAGCCTGCCCAGCCGAGCTCGCTCAAAACGTGAGCACCGGCTTCGATGATCGCCTCGACGGTGGCGATCGAACGCGCCTGGCGCGGCTGCTTGCGCATGCGTGCAGCCGGCTTTGCAACGCGAGTAGACATGCTGGCCCGTCTCCCGAGAATATAGACAGGATACTCACATTCAATTCACCAACGCAAATGGAGCGGCAAAGATGAGTGCCAAGACCTTGCTGAAGGACATGCTCGCCTACCAGGCCCGGGCGAACGACGAGCAGGTGGAGAAGCTTGCCGGGATGGATCCGTCTCGCGACGCCGGGGAACGCCATGCCGCGATCCGCCTGATGAACCATATCCATGTCGTGGCGCGGATTTTTGCCGCGCATCTGAAGGGCGTCGCCCATGGCTATGCGAGCGACAATACGCCGGACACGCCCGAGCCGCGCGCATTGCGCGCCGCCTTGGCCGAGATCGACGGCTGGTATCTCGACTATCTCGAAGCCGTTTCGGAGCAAAGGCTTGCCGATCCTGTCGCTTTCACCTTCACTGACGGCGACAGGGGCTGCATGACGAGGCAGGAGATGCTGATCCATATCGTATTGCACGGCAGCTACCATCGCGGCGAAATCGGCCGCATGCTGGCCGCCATCGCGCTCTCGCCGCCCTGGGACACCTACGCCGTCCATCTGCACCAGGCCGAGCCGGCGCGCCGCCTGCGGCGCGGACGCCACCCGGCGGGCGTTTGAATGCGGCGCGTGAATATGAGCTTTAAGCTCACTTTTAAGCGCCCAAGCTTTGGTCGTCGCATCTGGCCGGTTCGTCTGTAGATGTTTCTGCTGGACAAGATGAAGTCGACGTTCGGCGGCCTCTTGTCTATTATGAGCACTCTGCTCACATTGTGATGCAAGGTTATGCCGCTGGTCGATGGAGGATCGGGCGATAGAAGCCGCGCGAAAATCTGTGCGCCGGGCCGTCACTTCGAAAGTGATAGATTCGCTCACAATTTTTCCAGGAGATGCATCTTAAAGCGTTTTGTGTAACCAAAATTCAATAACTGAAAATCATTGTGTTGCTTCGCTGGCTAGACAGTCGCGAGTCAGATATGCATAGACACGCCGGGTCACTCACGACCATTGGCAAAACGCAAGGGGCATCGCATGGCAAAGACGACAACCAAGGCGCCGGCGGCGAAAGCGCCGGCAAAGAAGCCGGCAGCTAAGGCTGCCGCGAAACCTGCAGCAGTGAAGAAGGCAGCCGCACCGAAGGCAGCCGCCAAGGCCCCGGCCAAGGCAGCAGCGAAGCCGGCAGCGAAAGCTGCGGCCAAGCCCGCCGCCAAGAAGCCGGCAGCGAAGGCCGCGGCCAAGCCCGCCGTCAAGGCAGCGGCAAAGCCGGCGGCCAAGCCCGCCGCCAAGAAGCCGGCAGCGAAGGCTGCAGCCAAGCCCGCCGCCAAGGCTCCGATGAAGGCCGCCGCCGCCAAGGCACCGGCAGCCGTGAAGAAGGCAGCTCCGGCCAAGAAGCCGGCCGCCAAAAAGTAATCGCGCAGCTTCGCTCGCGAACCGCAACAGGTGAGGGCGGGTGCCACTCAGGCACCCCTCTCGCCAATTCGGTGTCACGGCGAGCGGAGTCGGAGCGCACGCTCCTCCTAAAGCTCTCGGAAATTTTGCTGCCAGGCAAAACTTCCGGGAGCTTTTTTGTTGCCGCGCCCGCTCGCCAAAACGCATTGGCCAAGCTGGATTGGCCTTGCTGGGCCGTTGCCCTGGAGATCCGTTCGGTCGACAGTGCCGCAGACAAACTGGAAAACCGATCATGCCGAAGCTGCTTTACGCGCCCACGTCTCCTTACAGTTCGAAGGTCCGCATGGCGGCTGCCTATGCCGGCATCGCTATCGATCTCGTGCCGGTCAAGACGGAGGACAAGCCGGCCGAGCTGATCTCGGCCAATCCGCTCGGCAAGATCCCGGTGCTGGTGCTGGAGGACGGCCGGTCGATCCATGACAGCCGCGCCATCACGCAACATCTCAACCGGCTGTCGAAGAATGCGCTGTTCCCCCGCAATCCCGACAAGCGGCTCGAAGCGGAAGTTCTCGAGGCGCTGGCCGACGGCATCTGCGACTGCGCGCTGTCGATGGTCTACGAACGGCGCACGCGTCCGGAAACGATGGTCTACCAGCCCTGGCTCGATCGCCAGTGGGCGAAGGTCACCGCCGCGCTCGACCTCATCAACGCCAACCCGCCGAAGCTGCCGAAGAAGATCACCGCCGGCCATATGGCGCTGCGCGCCTGCCTCGGCTACCTGGCGCTGCGCTTTCCCGGCCAATGGGAGAAGGGCCGCAGCCGGCTCGTGCGCTGGGCCGCGAGGTTTGATGAGAAGTTTCCGGAGCTGAAGGGCAGCGTGCCGGGGTGACGGCGGCGCCTCCTTCTCCCCTTGTGGGAGAAGGTGGATCGGCGCGCAGCGCCGAGACGGATGAGGGGTGTTGGACGGAGTGGGACTCTGGCGAACCCGGTGCCGTCCATCGCTGATGAATGCGTCAAGCTGGAGCACCCCTCATCCGTCCGAGCTTCGCTCGGCCACCTTCTCCCACAAGGGGAGAAGGGGAAGACCACCTTGAATCCCATTCTCTTCCATGCTTGCCTGACACCGCCCAAGTCGGAGTGGTGACATGGCAAAGCCCTCAACCAGCCTCGCGCCCGACCCTATGGTCGAGCGTCTGCGTGCGGCGCTCGACCGGCGCGCCTTCACCGAGCAGAAAATGTTCGGCGGCACCTGCTTCATGATCGACGGCAACATGCTGATCGGCACGTCGAAGCGCGGCTTGCTGGTGCGTGTAGGCAAGGCCGCGCATGCGGCCGCAGTCGCACGGCCCCATGCAAGCCCGATGGAAATGGGCGGCCGCTCGATGGAAGGTTATGTCCATGTCGCGCCGGAAGGCACAGCCACGGAGGCGGATCTCCGTGGCTGGCTCGGCCTTGCGCTGGCATTCGTCGAAACTTTGCCGCCGAAACCCGCCAAGGTCGCAAAGAAACGCGCGTAAGCCGCTCGTCGCATCGGCCTTGCGGACCGCGATTTGTCAGTGTTGTTGAGCTGGCCTCGAGGAACGCACGGCCAGGGGAGGAAGCAATGGCACTCAATGGGCATTGCATGTGCGGTGCTGTGGCCTGGACCTATTCAGGCGAGATCACGCGCAACCTGGTCTGTCACTGTACCGATTGTCAGCGGGCGACATCCGCCCCCTTCACGGCCTTTCTGGGAATGAGGCCGGACAGGCTGAGCTGGAGCGGCGACATCAGGCACTATGAAAGCAGCCCGAATACTTTTCGCGGTTTTTGCCCGTCCTGCGGCGCGAGGCTCTACTTCCGCTCCGACCGATGGCCTGCCGAGATCCATGTCCACGCCGCCACGCTGGACGATCCGGGCGAGTACCATGCGGATGCGCAAGTCATGATGCGCTCAAGAGCAAAATGGCTCGACCGGCTGCAGTCGATTCCAGTCCATGAGGATTTCCAGCAGGCGCCGTCGACCGTGACTCCCTGAAATGTGGGCGATACGGCTCGCGTGAAGTTTGTTGCCTGCTCGCTCAAACTTCTCGAAACCGGCAAGCTCCCGACAAGGGCAGGAGACAGGCTTGCAAACACAAAAAAAGCCGGGCTCAAGGCCCGGCTTTTTCGTGTCGTGGCTTCTACGACTTAGAACTTCATACCGACGCCGAAGGTGACGCGGTTGTCCTTCGACTTGACGTTGCCGAAGCCGTCAAAGTCCTTGTCGCCGTAGTCGGTGTAGCGGTACTCGACGCGACCGAACACGTTGTCCGTGATCTTGATGTCGGTGCCGACGCCGGCCGTCCAGCCGAGCATGGCCTTGCTGTCGCTAACTCCGGGAGCTTCCACCTTCTGGTTCTTGGCAGCGAGACCGCCAGTGCCATAGAGCAGGATTTCCGGGGTCACTGCATAGCCGAGGCGGGCGCGCAGCGAACCGTCGACACCGCCCTTGGCGCGGATGCCGGCGCTGTCGCCCTTGACGCCGTTGTAGCCGAGATCGGCTTCAGCACCGTAGACGAAGTTATCCTGCTGCCAGTTGTAGCCGCCGAACACGCCGCCGACGAAGCCCTTGGTCTTGACATCCGGACCGCCGGAGCGGAAGTCGGCATGCCCGCCGAAGCCGTAGCCCAGGCTGATACCGGCATAGGGGCCGGCCCAGGAAGCGACCGGAAGCTCCGCAACCGGGGCGGGAGCCGGCGGCTCTTCGGAAACGACGTCGGCCGCAAAGGCGGTGCCAGCAAAGGCGAACAGCCCGAGCGCAGCGGCAAGCGGCGCGAATTTGAGATTGGTCTTCATTGTTATACTCTCCTTAAGCCACAAGACACTTAGGCTTTTTTGTTCATGAAACGCCCCGGCCCGTCCGGGGGGATAAACGGGCTTGGCGCTCAACGGTTCCGAATGTCGTGCTGAAATGCGGCTGAAGCGAACCTGAACTTGGGTCATTCCCCGGCGCGAATAAGGCCGAAAGTTGACGTTGCATCTTCGCAACAGCGAATGTCAGCAGGCTAATCATGTTGCGCTGCACACCGCTTGGTTCAAGGGGTCCGGCGACATATATTGCCGTGAACGGCGCCCCGAATCCGATGGGGCGGAGGCGCGTCCGGGCCGCTTCGCCACATTCCTGCCCCAGGTGGAAATGGCATTTAACGCTTGGCCCGTCACATTGTGCCGGCTTCCCGGAATCGTGAAGCCGATTGAGGATTGACACCATGAGACAAGCCACGACCGTCGCGCTGGTGACGGGTGGAGCAAGGCGGATCGGCAAGGCGATCGTCGAGGATCTGGCCGCCAATGGCTTTGCGGTCGCCATCCACGCCAATCGCTCCGGCGACGAGGCCGAGGCGCTGGCGAAGAAGATCGTGGCCGATGGCGGCCGCGCTGCCGTTGTCGCCGCCGATCTCACCGACATGGATGCCGTGGGTGATCTTGTCGGTCGCGCGCAGGCGGCGCTCGGACCCGTCACGCTGCTGGTCAACAACGCTTCCTTGTTCGTCGACGATCGCGTCGAGGATTTCGACTGGCAGGCCTGGGATCGCCACTTCGCCATCCATGTGAAGGCGCCGGCGCTTTTGGCGCAGACCTTTGCACGCGCCCTGCCGCAAGGCGAGGAGGGGCTGATCGTCAACATCATCGACCAGCGCGTCTGGCGGCCGACGCCGCGCTATTTCTCCTATGCGCTGTCGAAATCAGCGCTGTGGACGCAAACCCAAATGCTTGCACAGGCGCTCGCACCGCGCATCCGCGTCAACGCCATAGGCCCCGGCCCGACACTGAAGAACAAGCGCCAGGACGACGACGATTTCGAAAGCCAGGTCGAGGGCCTGATCCTGAAGCGCGGCCCGCAATTGCCCGAATTCGGCGCCACGATCCGCTATCTGTGGCAGGCACGCTCGGTGACCGGCCAGATGATCGCGCTCGATGGCGGCCAGCATCTTGCGTGGCAGACGCCCGATGTGACAGGCATGGTGGAATGAGTCCCGTAGCCCAAAGAGACAAACGAAACGGCGCCGCCGACGATCTGCCGCCCAATATCGACCCCGAGATGGACGTTGAGGACGAGGCGACGGAGGAGATCGTCGAGGCCGAGCCTTTGCCGTCCGGCCCCGAGGTCGCCTTCACGGCCATCGACTGGACGCCGCATGCCGGCGACGCCGACGGCATGGTCGGCGCAGAGGTGATCCAGACCCTGGTCAAGCGGCTGCCCAACCAGCCCGGCGTCTATCGCATGATGAACGCCGCCGGCGACGTTCTCTATGTCGGCAAGGCGCGCAGCCTGAAGAAGCGCGTCACCAATTACGCGCAGGGGCGCTTCCACACCGCCCGCATCGGCCGCATGGTGCGCGAGACAGCGACAATGGAATTCGTCGTCACCCGCACCGAGATCGAGGCGCTGCTGCTCGAGGCCAACCTCATCAAGCGGCTGCGGCCCCGTTTCAACGTGCTGATGCGGGACGACAAGTCCTTCCCCTACATCCTGCTCACCGGCGACCATGTCTCGCCCGGCATCTACAAGCATCGCGGTGCGCGCTCGCGAAAAGGCGACTATTTCGGCCCCTTCGCTTCCGCCGGCGCCGTCGGGCGCACCATCAATTCGCTGCAGCGCGCCTTCCTGCTTCGAAGCTGCACCAACTCTTTCTACGAGAACCGCACAAGGCCGTGCCTGCTCTACCAGATCAAGCGCTGCGCCGGGCCTTGCACCGGCGAGGTCTCGCATCAGGGCTATGCCGAGCTGGTCGCCGAGGCCAAGGACTTTCTCTCCGGTCGCAGCCAGAAGGTGAAGACCGAAATCTCGGCCGCCATGCAGCAGGCCTCCGAAGAGCTCGATTTCGAGCGCGCCGCCATCTACCGCGACCGGCTTGCGGCGCTCTCGCATGTGCAGGCACATCAGGGCATCAACCCGCAGACGGTCGAGGAGGCCGACGTCTTCGCCATCCACCAGGAGGGCGGCCAGACCTGTATCCAGGTATTCTTCTTCCGCACCGGTCAGAATTGGGGCAACCGCGCCTATTTCCCCAAGGCCGATCCGGCGCTGGAGCCGGCGGAGGTGCTGGGCTCGTTCCTGGCGCAATTCTATGACGACAAACTGCCGGCGCGCACGCTGCTGCTTTCCCAGGCCGCGCAGGAACAGGAACTGCTCGCTGAGGCGCTCTCCACTCATGCCGGCCGCAAGATTACGATTTCGGTGCCGCAGCGCGGCGAGAAGAAGGAACTGACAGACCACGCGCTGCAGAACGCGCGCGAGGCGCTTGGCCGCAGGTTGGCCGAGACCTCGACGCAGGCGCGACTGCTCGCCGGTTTCGCCGAGACTTTCGGCCTGGCAAAGCCGCCGGTGCGCATCGAGGTCTACGACAACTCGCACATCATGGGTACCAACGCGGTCGGCGCCATGGTCGTCGCCGGACCGGAAGGTTTCGTGAAGAACCAGTACCGGAAATTCAACATCCGCTCCACCGAGATCACGCCGGGCGACGATTTCGGCATGATGCGCGAAGTGATGCAGCGGCGCTTTTCGCGGCTGCTCAAGGAGCATGGCGACGTCCAGCCCGGCTCGGCCGTCGAGGACGAAGCCGGCGAGGAGGATCTGGTCGCCGGCAATGGCGGCTTCCCGGCCTGGCCGGATGTTATCCTGATCGACGGCGGCCAGGGCCAGATGACGGCCGTGCGCCAGATTCTTGCCGATCTCGGCGTCGAGGACAGGGTGGTGGCCATCGGTATCGCCAAGGGTCCGGACCGCGACGCCGGCCGCGAGCGCTTCTTCGTCAAGGGCAGGGACTCTTTCATGCTGCCGGTGCGCGATCCGGTGCTCTATTTCGTCCAACGCCTGCGCGACGAGGTGCACCGTTTCGCCATCGGCTCCCACCGCGCCCGCCGCAAGAAGGAGATGGTCAAAAGCCCGCTTGACGAGATCGCCGGCATCGGTCCCGGCCGTAAGCGCGCGCTGCTCCACGCCTTCGGCACCGCCAAGGCGGTCAGCCGCGCCGCGGTCGAGGACCTTGTCAAGGTCGACGGCATTTCCGAGCACGTGGCGAAGCTGGTCTACAATCACTTCCACGAGAGCTGAGGGCTGGTCGCGAGCATTGAAAGGTTGACCAAGGCGTCGGTGTGGTGAGGGATGTTGCACCTTGGCGATTAGCTCAAACGCCCACCACGTCGTCATTCCAGGGCGGAGCAAGGAGCGCAGCGACGCGGCGCAGACCCTGGAATCCATTCCGTTACCTCTACGCGTTGCAGCGGTTCAGAAAACCTCCGTTCTGCTCCGTTGCAGTCCGCGCGAGGTCACGGAATGGATCCTCGGGTCTGCGCGTCCGCTTCGCTCCCGCTCCGCCCGTGGATGACGAAGTTGCTTAGGCTTCGCCAATCCCAACGTTGCAAGAAGAGTATACATCGAAGTTGCCAATCTCTGCCTCTGACGTGGAATGCCCAGACCAGAGCGGGTGCTTCACGCCGACCTTCACGCCATTTTTCCCTGGTCAATCGAATCTCGGCTGTTGACCCCCTACATTGGCTTCTGATTTGAGTACGTCTGGCGGTGGAGATTTCCCGAGACGACATGGCACAGCGCGCGTTCAACCTGCCGAACATCCTTACCTATGCCCGCATCATCGCGGTGCCGCTGGTCGTGCTGTGCTTTTTTCTTGAAGGCCACCTGAAGTCGTCCGACTTCGCCCGCTGGTCGGCGCTGGTCATTTTCCTGCTTGCCTCGATCACCGATTACTTTGACGGCTATTTCGCGCGCGCCTGGCAGCAGACCTCCAACATCGGCAAGATGCTCGACCCGATAGCCGACAAATTGCTGGTCGCCACCTGCCTGCTCCTGCTTGCCGCCGACACCGACCGCCATGGCGGCATCGCCGGCTGGTCGCTATGGGCGGCAATCATCATCCTGTGCCGCGAGATCCTGGTTTCGGGCCTGCGCGAATATCTGGCCGCCTTGAAGGTGTCGGTGCCGGTGACCCAGCTCGCCAAATGGAAGACCACCATACAGATGGTCGCCATCGCCTTCCTGCTGGTCGGCCCGGCCGGCGACAAGATCTTTCCGCTGACCACGCAGATCGGCCTCGTGCTGCTGTGGGTCGCGGCACTTGTCACGCTCTACACCGGCTACGACTATTTCCGCGCCGGCCTCAAGCACATCATGGACGAGTAGGAAGCGTGGATGTCGACGAAACTCATCTATTTCGCCTGGGTGCGCGAGCGGATCGGCAAGCCGGAAGAGGACGTCGACTTGCCTGCCGGCATCGAGACGGTCGCCGATCTGCTGCGCTGGCTGAAGTCGCGCGGCGAGGAGTATGAGAACGCGCTGCAATACCCTGACGTCATCCGCGTCGCCATCAACCAGGAGCATGTCGGCCATCGCGAGAAGATCGAAGGCGCGCGCGAGATCGCCCTGTTTCCGCCGATGACCGGGGGCTGACATGGCCGGCGCGGTCGTGCCTGCCATCCGCATCCAGCGCGAGGACTTCGACGTCGCCGCCGAGATCGCCGGCCTGGCCAAAGGCCGGACCGATATCGGCGCCGTGGTCACTTTTTCCGGCCTTTGCCGTGACGAACAGGGCGCGCTCTCGGCGCTCGAGCTCGAGCACTATCCCGGCATGGCGGAGGCCGAGATCGGCCGCATCGCCGCCGAGGCCGCCGGGCGCTGGCCCCTGCAGGGGCTCACCGTCATCCACCGCCACGGCAAGATAGCGCCGGGCGAGAATATCGTGCTGGTGGTCGCGGCCTCGTCGCACCGCCAGGCCGCCTTCGAGGCGGCGAATTTCCTGATGGACTACCTGAAATCGCGTGCCCCCTTCTGGAAGAAGGAACACCGCGCCGACGGCTCCGAGGGCGGTTGGGTCGAGGCCAAGGAAGCCGACGATCAAGCTGCGGAGCGCTGGAAGAAACAGGGCGAATAATGCATGTCGCCCAGAACTGTGCAGCGGTTCTGGGGCAACGACATGCATCAGAAAAAACTCCCGTTCGGCCATCGAACGACCGCAATCCTTCCCAAGCCTGCCGGGTGGTTTGATTTGCTTGGCGGGAGCAATCTCATGCTGGACCGCATCGCGGAATTCTTCATCTTCGGGCTGGTGCCGCTGGTGGTCGGCGTGCTTGCCGTGCCGGAAGCGACCAAGGCCGGCGAAAGGACGATCGCGGGCGAGGTGACCTACCGCGAGCGCATCGCGCTGCCGCCCGACGCCGTGCTCGTGGTCGAGCTTGCCGATGTCTCGCTGGCCGATGCACCGGCAACCGTGGTCGCTAGGCGCAGGATAGCGCCCACCGGCCAAGTGCCGATCAGGTTCGACATCGGTTTCGATCCCAAGGCGATCCAGAAGGGCCGGACCTATACGCTGCAGGCGCGTATTACCGTTGGCGAACGGCTGATGTTCACCGCTACAAGTCATCAGGTCGATCCGCTGGCGGGTAAGCCTCAGACGGTTCTGCTGAAAATGGCGCGCTGACGTCGCGCGCCGACCCCGACCGCGCAACTTTTGCGCCTGGACACCGTTTTCTCCGGAATAAACCAGCAACGCCGGGCGTTGACTTATGCAGATGGCGGGCAGGCAAGGGGACAATGTCCCTTCACTTAAGCCGCCAGACCGAATGCGCGGGCTCGATCTGGCCACTCAAAGGAGACCAGACATGAAAAAGCGCACGCTTATCCTCGCAGCCGCGGGTGTATCGCTGATTGCCCTTGCCGGCGTTGCCCGGGCGGACGATCATCTGTTCAATGCCGAGCAGCATGGCCTCAGCCCAGACAGCCAGCCGTTCCAGACCAACAAGGCCGGCCACAGCGGCGACCTTGCGCCTGGACAGGGCAGTCCGTTCACCGGTGAGGAGACGAAGACGCCGTCTACCGATACCGAGGCAGCGAACGCCCATGCGAATGTGAAAGACCGTCAGGCCAAATGACGTCTGCCCGCCGGGGGCCGGCGGGTTTAAGAGCAAGCCGCCCCAACCTCGTCATTCTATGGCGGAGCAAGGAGCGAAGCGACGCGCGCAGACCATAGAATCCATTCCGTGACTTGGCAGCGCCGCCACGGTGCAGAATTCTGTTCCGTTGCGATCCTTGGCGAAGGTGACGGCATGGATTCCAGGGTCTTCGCGACGGAGCTTCGCTCCTGCTCCGCCCTGGAATGACGATCGCGATGGGCGTCTCGGCCAATCTCCAACGCATGCCGCCTGCCAACGCAAACAGAGCCGACCGGTCAAAATCCCTGTGCAGTGCCACTAGCATTCCGGACCGTCTCAACCGTTCTGTCCGTCATTTAAGCACGTCGCAATTGACCGCGCTGTTGCGACCGCCTAGGTTCCCTCGAAAATGGGGATGGGGTTCCCCCGAAACCGCCCTTATGGGCTGATGACTCCTGCCAGGCGTGCTCTCGCGCGGCAGGATTTGTTTTTCCGCTTCGCTTCGTGCCTGTTCTTATGAAGTGATTCCGGCTTGGGATCGCGTTTGGAAAGGCTTTGAAGCGATGACCCTTGCGGCTTGCGCCCTGGTCCTGATCGGCGGTTTCTTCGGCGGCATTTCCCGCTTTTTCCTCTCCGGCGTGGTCGGCCGTTCCATCGGCGAGACCTTTCCCTGGGGTACATTGTTGGTCAATGTTTCCGGCGCCCTGGCCATCGGCGCCTTCGCCGGCGCGGCACGCTCGGTCGGCGGCGTCTTCGCCAGCGATCTCGTGCGCGACCTGATCGTCGTCGGCCTGTTCGGCGGCTACACCACGGTGTCGTCCTTCTGCCTACAGACGGTCAACCTTGCGGTCGACGGTGAGGGGCGGCTCGCCGCCTTCAACGTCGTCGCTTCGTCGGTGCTGTGCGTGCTGTTCGTCGCGCTCGGCTTTTGGGCGGTGGTCTGGGTGGCTGAGTCAGCCACCTGGGTAGTTGGCTCAACCACCGGGGCTATGGGCTGAGCGATGGTGGACAGACAGATGGCAATGCGACTTTATCTGGCGGTCGGCTGCGGCGCGGCGATCGGCTCGCTGGCCCGCTTCCTGTCGGGCTATGTCATCGTCTCGCTGCTCGGTCTGAACGCGCTGTGGTCGACCGCTTTCGTCAATGTCGTCGGCTCGTGGATCATCGTGGTTTTCGCCACGCTCACCGGGCCGGACGGCCGCATGATGGTCGGTCCCGCCAGTCGCAATTTCGTCATGGCGGGCTTCTGCGGTGGCCTCACCACCTTTTCAGCGATGAGCCTCGACACCTTCACTATGCTGTTCGAGGGCGACTTGCCGCTGGCCGCGACCTATCTCATCAGTGTGGTCGGCCTGTCGCTCGCCGCCGCGTGGCTGGGCTATCTCATGGCGTCCAGGCTCAACCGCCTGCCGGTCGACAGGCAGTCGGCCAATAGGTGATGGGCCAACACAGGTGACCAGGGAGAAGAGAACATGGAACTTCCCGCGCAATGCGCGCTGCTCAGGATATTCTTCGGCGAGGATGACAGGGCGGCCGACGGCAAGCCGCTGCATGAAGCAATCGTCATCAAGGCGCGCGAGACCGGCATGGCCGGCGCCACGGTGCTGAGGGGCCCACTCGGCTTCGGCCGCTCCAGCGTGCTGCACACCGCCAAGATTCTGCGCCTGTCGCAGGATTTGCCCATCGTCGTCGAGATCGTCGACGTGCCGGAGAAAATCGAGGCGCTGATCCCCGAGATCAAGGCACTGACCAGGACGAAGAGCTGCCTGATCACCCGGGAGAAGGTGGAAGTCATCCGCTACGGCGACGGGGACTGAACTCCCCGGCTCTCCACGTCACCGCCTCGGAGACGGCGGCCGATGGCCACTTCATCGAAGACACCGGCGGAAAACAGTCTCATCGCCTCTATCGCCAGGTCCGACGCCTCGGGACTGCCTAAGACGATGCCGCGCTCCTCGCAGACCTCGTCATAGATACGCTTCAACAGGACAAGATCGTCCGGATAGGCAAGGCCACTTTCAGAAACATGAGGCTTGATCATGCCTCCCTCCCTCGGTTCGGCGGAAGCGCGGCTCACAGCCGTCGACGCCCAGCGCTACTTTTGCCAATTTCGCTGAACCTAGGGCAGGCGGCGGATGTGACCACCCGTTGCAAACAAAAACGGCCCGCTGGAGCGGGCCGTTCCGTGAAACTCGAGCTTGCGCCTCAGCCGACGATCTCAGTGTCCGAGAACCAGTACTTGATCTCCTGCGCGGCGGTTTCGGGCGCGTCCGAGCCATGCACCGAATTCTCGCCGATCGACAGTGCATGGACCTTGCGGATGGTGCCCTCGGCGGCGTTCGCCGGATTGGTGGCGCCCATCACTTCGCGGTTCTTGGCGATGGCGTTCTCGCCCTCCAGCACCTGCACGATGGTCGGCGCCGACGACATGAATTCCACCAGCTCGCCGAAGAACGGGCGATCCTTGTGGACGGCGTAGAACCCTTCCGCCTCGCGGCGGCTCATCCACACGCGGCGCGATGCGATGACGCGCAGGCCGGCGTCTTCCAGCATTTTGGTGATGGCGCCCGTCAGGTTGCGCCTGGTCGCGTCCGGCTTGATCATGGAGAAGGTGCGTTCGATCGCCATAGGGTCGTCCTTGTTGTGGGAATGGAAATTGGAGTGGCGGGCTCTATACAAGCCGCCCGGCGGCTTGCCAAGGGGAGGCGGCTTCTGGTCAAGGCGAGCGCTTTGCGGGATAATTGGACGGCTGCGAACGCGCTGGACGCAGCTTGGAGCTGAGGCGATGAACTGGCCCTACCTCAGTCGCGGCGACATGGCGGGCATTGTCTTAGTGGCCGTGGTTCTTGCCTTGGCTGTCTTCGCCCTGCTGTTCTTTCCGCAGCGCGCGGAGCAGAATTTCGGCTTCGGCCCGGAATGGCAGTGCGTGCGCATGGAACAGGGCGATCCGATCTGCGTGAGGCTGGCCGACGGCAATGCGCCGAATGGGGACGCGCACGACAAGGACACGTCAAAGTAGACGCGAATGGCACTGCATAGGGATTTTGACCGGTCGGCTTCAGTCGGCTCTGATCTAAAGCTCGACCTCAATGGTCAGCGTCGGCGAATCCCCTGCCTTGAGACCTTCGCGCTGGCGCACCGAGGCCTTGACGGGCAACAGAAGGCTGCCGGACGCCTTGTCGGGAAAGAGCGATGTTTGCCACCTGGTCTTGCCGATCGCCGCCGTGATGCCGAGCGAGCCCCAAGGGCGCGCCAGCCCCGCCATCGCCGCCTTGATCCGTGCCGCGAACTCCACCGGTAGTGTCACGAAATGCCAGCCGCCCTTGCCCGGGTAGACCCAAATCTCGGCTCGCATCTCATAGCGCAACATGCCAGCCCCCAACACTCGCAGACTTCACGCCGCCGCCGCGACCTGCCGGCCGAGCCCGCCATGCAGGTCGAGACAGCGCTCGAACCAGCGGGCGATGCTGTCGCCGTCGTCGAGCAACCGGAAAGGCGAGGCGATGCGGCCCCATTGCAGCGCCCCGAACACGATGTAATCGGCAAACAGCGGCGCCTCGCCGCCGATGAAAGGCTGGTAGGCGAGGGTCGAGCGCAGCGGCTCCAGCGCAGCGCGGAAGGCCGGGAGCCCGGCATCGCGGTTGGCCACGACGTCTTCCAGGCGCTTGCCATAGCGCTGCTCGCGATTCTCGCGGAAATAGGCAGCGTTCGGTTCGTCCTGCATCGCATGCAGATCGGTCAGCGCCACCGTCGCGATGTAGGGGTGTATGGTGAGCTGCGACCAGCGCTCGATGAAGCGTGCCATCGCCTTGCCGCCTTCGCCGGAAAACAGCGTCGGCCGTTCCGGATAGGCTTCGTCGAGATAGAGCGCGATGGCGAAGGAATCGGCGACAACCCGCTCGCCGTCGCGGATCACCGGCACCGTCTTCGACACGCCGCCTTCGACTTTCGGCACCTCCAGGAAGCGCGTCGGCACGTCGGTGGCGGCAAGTCCCTTATGCGCCAGTGCCATCTTGGTCTTCCAGCAATGCGGGCTGAACGGGCGGGCGACGTCATGGCCGACGAGGTCATAGAGCAGAATGGTCATTGGCGGGTCCGTTGCTGCGGGTTACGAAGGGCCCGGATTCGGGTCAAGCCGGGTGGGAAGAATGAAGCAGCATTTCATGATGTTTGCGGCCTACAATCAATGGGCCAATGGCCGTCTCTATGATGCCGCCGCCGATCTTGCCGAAGAAGAGCTCGGTCGCGACGTCGGCGCCGTCTTCGGCTCGATGCTCGGCACGCTCAACCATCTGCTCGCAGTCGACCGCGTATGGATGAAGCGCTTCACCGGCGAGGGCGACGCGCCTTCGAACACCGCCGCCATGCTCTACCACGCCTTGCCGGCCCTGAGGCTGGCGCGCGAGGCCGAGGACAGGAGGATCGTCGACTGGGTGGGCGGGATG
>NZ_JAIUHQ010000016.1:0-122329 GCF_020165215.1 Mesorhizobium sp. CA15 | reverse complement strand
AGCTTGCCGCCGGTGTTCTGCGCCGCGTTGGTCTCGGTCAGCTCCGCCGTGCTGGTGCCGGTGATCACCGCCGCGTCGTTCACACCATTGATCACCACCGACAGCGTACCCACGCTGAGCGTGCCGTTCGACATCTTGATCGTATATTGGATCGTGTCCGTGAACTGCTCGCCAGCGCCGAGCGCGTTGATCAGGGGGGCTAGAGTGGTTGCGTCATAATGAATCTTGTTGTCGGTGCCGATCCAGAATTTCGCCCCGCTCGTGCTGCTGGTTTCGATGACGTTCGCACCGTCCTGGATCAGCAGGTCCTTGTTGTAATCAGCGAACGCCTTGTTGGTGACGACAATCCCGGCCCCTCCGTCATCGTTCTTGATGCCGTCGTCCACCGAATAGATCGTCGTCTTGGTTCCGCCGCCGCTCGCCGCGAGAACGTCGAATGTGAACAGGAGGCTGCCGTCCTCGCTGCCGGATTGCGTCAGATTGGCTGCCGCGCCCGAATTCGAAAACGTGACGGTCGAGCCTGAAACTGTTGTGGTCGCCATTGCCAATTACCCCCTGTGATCCCTTTGCGAACGACCAAAGTGTTCGCCCCGACGGTTACTGCTGATCCTGGTGCGGACGACGCAAGCGAATGCTTCCGCCCGCGGCGGTTGGTCAGGACCAAGCCACTCTGATTGAACGTAAAAACTTCTCTCGCCGAGAGACAAAACCCCACCCCAGAGCGCTTGCACGCTCGCACCCAACGTTCCTAGCTGGCGTGCCCCCCTTCGGTCGCCGCAATCGCGGGACAAGCAAACCTATATTCAGGTATATTAGCTTTTTACGATTTGGAAACCATAACGGAATATATATCCCCGCGTAATGTTAACGATTCATTAAACATTTAACAAATCTGCCACCCCATCGATTGATGCCTGTGTCTCCCAAAGTGGGCTGCGATTTGGAGGGAATGATATGCACAAAACAAAGACTTAAAGTGCACGGCCCGAGTCCGTTTCGGCGCAGCGCCATTTGATGGCGCAGCGTTGACTTCGCCATCGCTCGGTCGCTGGCATTTCTGTTGGAAATTTTATCGGTACATGTAGTGCTGCGTGCCACCGACAAAGCAGGCTCGCCGTCAACCAATGGCGCAAAGGCTGCCAGAGCGCGGTCGCCAGCGTCTTCCGATGTCAGCCAGCCAGGCTGTCCTGCTCCACGGCGTTCGGGTCGCCCGGCGCCGTCGCCCAGGCGAGTTCGACCAGCGTCACCGTGCGCCGGCCGGCTCCGTCGACCTGGCAGACGATGAGGCCCTGCTCCTCGATATAATCGAGCAGCCGGCGCGCGCGGCGCAGCGAATGCGAACCGTAAGCCCGCGCGATCGCCGCGTCGCTCGGGCAAGGCCAGCCTTCCTTGGCGGCGCGCGCGATCATCATGAAAACGCCCTGCATGTCTTCGGGCAGCAGCGAGGCGCGCACGGAAACGTCGCGCCAGGCGTCGTCCTCGGCTATGTCGGAGCCGACGCCGGCGCGGGCGCGCGTCAGCATGCGGCGGAACTCCGAAAGGTCGGGCACGACCGAAGCGAGGCCCTCGATGCGGCAGCGGACCACGAACTCCTGGTAGAGCACGCCGATGACGCGGAACCCCGCATCCGGCTCCGCCAGGATGGCGCGCAGTATGCGGTCCATCCGCTCGCGCCGCTCTGCCAGGTCCTCGGCGCTTGGCTGCGGTTCCATCGGCTCGGGGCGAATGTCCAGCGGCGCGGCCTTGGCCGCCATCAATTGGTCGAGCAGGTCGGGCGAAGGCCGGCGCATCGGCCTGACCGTCTCCGGCGGCGGCGCGGCAAGAATGATCGCGCGCGCATCTTCGAGCGCGGCTCCCGGCATCGGCATCAGCCGCGGCGTACCGTTGCGCGGACTGGTTTCGGTCTGGCCGATGCGCACGCCGAGCGGACGGCGCGACAAGGCAGGACCGAGCGCCATGAAATGCCCGCGCTCCAGGTCGCGAAAAGCTTCGGCCTGACGCCGTTCCATGCCGAGCAGGTCGGCGGCGCGCGCCATATCGATGTCGAGGAAGGTCCGGCCCATCAGGAAGTTGGAGGCTTCCGCCGCGACGTTCTTGGCGAGCTTCGCCAGCCGCTGCGTGGCGATGATGCCGGCAAGCCCGCGCTTGCGGCCGCGGCACATCAGATTGGTCATGGCGCCCAGCGAGAGCTTGCGTGCCTCGTCCGAAACCTCGCCGGCGGCGGCGGGCGCGAAGAGCTGCGCCTCGTCGACGACCACGAGCATTGGGTACCAATGGTCGCGCGCGACCTCGAACAGCCCGCCGAGGAAGGCCGCGGCCCGCCGCATCTGGTTCTCGGCATCGAGCCCTTCGAGGTTGAGCACCGTCGAGACGCGGTGTATGCGCGCCCGCTCGCCAGCCGCCTGCAGGCCGCGCTCGGTATGTTCCTCCGCGTCGATCACCAGATGGCCAAAGCGTTCACCCAGAGACACGAAGTCGCCTTCCGGGTCGATGATGGTCTGCTGCACCCAGGGCGCGCTCTGCTCCAGAAGACGGCGCAGCAGATGCGACTTTCCCGAGCCCGAATTGCCCTGCACCAGCAGGCGGGTCGCCAGCAACTCCTCAAGGTCGAGGGCCGCCGACGCGCCTGCGCTCGTCTGCCCCATCTCGATTGCAACGGTCATATTTCGACTCGGATCGTCTCCCTGCGCGCGACGGGCTTATCAACCCGAGCGCGGTGCGTCGAGCTTACGCTGCCGTTAGCCAGCAGGTGTCCACATCTCACGGCAGGCTGTCGCCAGCCACACTGGTCGGACCACCATTTTGCTGGCACATTCCAACCGTTGGCGTATCATCTTTTGCGGGAGGGTTCATGGCAGGAGGAGGCCGATGAACGTCGCTGCGGAAGTGCCCGTCATAGATCCGACGGTGCAAGACCTTGTTTCATCTGCTCTTTCGAAATTTCGCGCCGGCGATACCATCTCGACCCGGGCGATGCTCGACGCCATACGCCGATCCGACCCGGCTTGCCAGGACAGTGACGACCATCTCATCGAACTGATCGTCATGGCCGCCGTTGGTAAGACCATGGGCGTCGTGTTCGACCACCGCTCGCCCGATGAGCGGTTGCCACGGCTGTCCTAGCGAGCTCGTCGGCTGAAGCCTCCCTAACGTCGTCAATGACGAACTGACAGACGCTTCGGCTAAGCTCAGGCGGCGTCCGATAGCTCCTTCCTAGCTGCCCAGCGGATGCGGCATGTAGCCGACAAAGCCGGCAATCTTCCAGCGTCCGCCGACCTTGCGGCAGAAGTAGAGCGTCTGCCATTTGAGCCGGTCGACGCCGCCGTCGGCCTTGGCGACCGAGCCGTCGAACTTCTTGTGCAGCACCGCGCGGTCGCCGTCGACGTCGATGTCGCGCATGTTGGTGACGCGAAACAGCGCTTCGCGCAGCGGCTCGGCGAATTTCGTCGCCGCGGTTTCCTCGGCCTGCCGCAGCCATTCGTCGCGATAGACCTCCAGCCGGGGGAACTGCAGCCGCCAGGCATCTGCATTGGCAAGGAAATGCGCATGCATGCCGAAGAAGCTTTCCGCGATGAAATCGTCCTCGACCATCGACCAGTCCTGACCGAGGAAGGCGTCGATGTCGCGCCGCACCAGCATTTCCCACAGCGCGTGGCGGTCGGCATCGCCTTCCGGAAACGGATTCTTGTCGAAGGTCATGCCGATCTCCCTCATATGCGCGGCCGATTTCAAGCCGCGTCGAGCGCAAGATGCTCAGGCTTCTGTAATAAAGCAACATGGATTTCGAAAGAATGTTGCTTTCCGACATTGGCTCTAGGAGGATCGTGCCGACAGGCGTAGACGGCTATGCAACCCCCGGTTCCCGTCGTCGATTGAAGGAGGCTCCCCTTGTCCAAGCAGTGCTTTGGGAAATCCCACGTTCCGCTCTCGCCCGCCGTCCGTGCCGGCGATTTCGTCTATATTTCCGGTCAAGTGCCGGTGGGCAGCGACGGGCTCGTGATCAAAGGCGGCATCGCCGAGCAGGCCGAGCAGGTGCTGCAGAACGTCAAGGCGGCCCTGGCGCTCGCCGGCTGCACCATGGACGATGTGGTGAAGACCACCGTCTGGCTGGAGGACGGGCGCGATTTCGGCACATTCAACACCGTTTATGCAAAACATTTCCCGAAGGATCCGCCGGCGCGGACCACGGTCGAATCGCGCCTGATGATCGACATCAAGATCGAAGTCGAAGCCGTCGCCTATCGGCCGGTCTGATCGCCCGCTCGGATCGCTTGAAGCAATTCCAGAAAAAGTGCTTAGCGTTAGTTCGGCGACTTCGCCGTAGCCTTCCGTCCGGAATTGCGTGAAACGAACAGACAAAGCGAGGGCACCGATGCAGTTCGATCTCCTGATCAAGGGCGGGCGCCTCATCGATCCCGCATCGGGCCTGGACGCGCCACGCGATGTTGCCATTGCCGATGGCCGCGTCACCGCGATCGACGCCGCCATCAATGCCGAGGCGGCGAGTGAAGTCGTCGATGCCAGGGATTGCATCGTCACGCCCGGCCTGATCGACCTGCACAGCCACGTCTATTGGGGCGGCACCTCGCTCGGCGTCGACGCCGACCGGCTCGCCGCCAAGAGCGGCACCACCACTTTCGTCGATGCCGGCAGCGCCGGCGCCGGCAATTTCCTCGGCTTCCGCCGCCATGTCATCGAGCGCTCGAAGGTCCGCATCCTCGCTTACGTCAACATCTCCTTTGCCGGCATATTTGGCTTCGCCAAAACCGTATCCGTCGGCGAATGCGGCGATCTCAGGCTTTGCGAGCCGCGCGAGACGGTGGCGGCGGTGCGCGAGCACGCCGATGTCGTCGTCGGCGTCAAGGTCCGTTCCGGCAAGCATGCCGGCGGCTCGAGCGGCATCGCGCCTGTCGACCTCGCGCTCGAAGCCGCCGACAAGGCCGGCCTGCCGCTGATGACGCATATCGACGAGCCGCCGCCCGGCCGCTCGGAAGTGCTGCCCAGGCTGCGCCGCGGCGACATTCTCACCCATTGCTTCCGGCCTTTCCCCAACGCGCCGGTCTTTGCCTCCGGAGCGGTGCGGCCGGACATGCGGCTGGCGCGCGAGCGCGGCGTCATCTTCGACATCGGCCACGGCATGGGTTCCTTCGACTTCGAGGTGGCGAAGGCGATGCTTGCCGAGGGCCTCGCGCCCGACGTCATCTCCAGCGACGTGCATCTCTACTGCGTCGACGGTCCCGCCTTCGACATATTGGTGTGCATGTCGAAGCTCATGGCGCTCGGCATGCCGTTGGTCGAGGTGCTGCGCGCGGCGACGCAGCGGCCGGCGGAGGCGATCGCAAGGCCGGAACTCGGCACGCTGAAGGTCGGCGGCACCGGCGACGTCGCCGTGTTGAAGCTGCAGCCCGGCCGCTTCACCTTCGTCGATGCTGTTGGAGCGTCACTGGTCGCGGATCAGCGACTAGTCTCCAAAGGCATCGTCATCGGCGGCAAATGGTGGCCGAACGAAGCGCCCGACCACAATGAGACGGAGCACTTCGAGGCCCATGCGCAACATACGCATGTGGATGTGGCGGCGAGGCATTTTGGCCCCTCATCGTCGTCATTCTAGGGCGGAGCGACGCGAAGCGGAGCGCAGACCCTAGAATCCATGCCGTGACTGTCACCGAAGAATGCAGCGGTGCAGAATGGGGCTCGAGACGCCCGGCGAAGAATCGCCTCCTGTCCGCTTGCGCACGTCACGAATGTCACGGCCTGGATTCTAGGGTCTGCGCCGCGTCGCTTCGCTCCTTGCTCCGCCCTAGAATGACGAAGCTAGGATCGCGCATTACTCGGCTCGCCGTAAACCGGCGTAGCAATCCCCTCCATGCGCGCCTTCAGCTGCAGCGCAACGAACTTCGAATAGAATCTCGACAGCGCCAGATTGCCGCCGTGGAACCATAGCGCTTCCTGCGCCGTCGGCTTCCACATATTGCGCAATTCGCCCTGCCATGGACCCGGATCGCCCTTCACGCCGGAGCCGAGGCCCCAGCACGGACCTACCTTGTCGGCGACCTCGCGCGAGACTATCCCCGCTACCGTCTCGTTCATCGACTGGTAGCCGGTGCAGCAGACGATCGCGTCGACGGCGAGCTCGCTGCCGTCTTCAAACAGGATGCCGTCCGGCGTCAGCGACTTGATGCTGACACCGCTCTTCACCTGGATCTCGCCGTTCAGGATCAACTCGCAAGCGCCGACATCGATGTAATAGCCCGAGCCTGTCCGATAGGCTTTCATCAACAGTCCTGTCTCGTCCTCGCCGAAGTCGATGGCGAAGCCGCTGTTGCTGAGGCGCTGGTAGAAATCCGCGTCGCGCGCCCGGATCACATCATAAAGCGCCCGCTGGCCCTTCGGCACCAGCGCGAAGGGCGTTGAGGCGACGATCATGTCGGCCTTGTCGGTGGTGATGCCGCGCGCCAGCGCCTTTTCCGAGAAGATCTCGAAGCCGATATCCATCAGCGTGTCGGACTTCACCACCGTCGTCGGCGAGCGCTGCACCATGGTGACCTTGGCGCCCGCTTCCCACAGATCGACGCTGACATCGTGGCCTGAGCTTGCAGCACCGATCACCGCCACGCGCTTGCCGCGAAACTTCTCGCCGGTGGAATATTGGCTGGAATGCAGAAGCTCGCCCTTGAAGCTGTCGGCGCCCGGCAGCTCGATCTGCCGCGGCGGGCCGTAGGCGCCGGTAGCGAAGACGATATGCTTCGGCTTCAGCGTGATGCGCTGGCCGACGCGGTCGACCACCACGGTCCAGACTTTTTCGGCCTCGTCATAGGCGGCGCTGATGCATTTGGTGGCGACCCAGTAGTTCAGCTCCATGACGCGGGTATACATCTCCAGCCAGTCGCCCATCTTGTCCTTGGGCGTGAAGACCGGCCAGTTTTCCGGGAACGGAATGTAGGGCAGATGATCGTACCAGACGGGATCGTGCAGCACGAGCGAGCGGTATCGGTTGCGCCAGGAATCGCCGGCGCGCGCGTTCTTCTCGATGATCAGCGTAGGGACGCCGAGCTGGCGCAGCCGGGCGCCGAGCATGATGCCGCCCTGCCCGCCGCCGATCACCAGGCAATAGGGCTGCTCATGCACGCCGAGATCGCGCGCCTCGCGTGCCCGTGCTTCCGCCCAGGTCTCGCGGTTCGGGTCGGCCTTGTGGCGGATGCCGAGTGGCCGCGCCGGCCCCTTCCGTTCCTCGAACCCCTTGAGTTCGCTCATCGCCGTGAACAGCGTGCGGCAGCGGCCGTCCTTGAGCCGCAGGATTCCCTCGCCGCGCGCCACCGCCGTCTCGAATGTGAACCAGGCCTCGACGGTGCCGTCGTCGACGCTGGGCTCTCCGGACAGCCGCCAGTGCGAGGGCTGCGCCAAGTGGAGCGTGGCCTTGAGCATTTCGCGGATCGCCGCCTGCCCCTCCATGGTCTTGATATTCCAGGTGAAGGTCAAGAGATCGCGCCAGTAGCAATCCTGCGCAAAGAGGTTCGTCGCCGCCTCGATATCGCCGGCCTCGAGCGCCCGGCCGAATGAGCCGAGCCAGGTTGCCGCCTGTTGCGATGGTGCGATGTCGAGCATTTTTCTTCGTTCCCTTTTTGTTCGAATTCTTTTATCCTTTTCGGTCGACCTTGTGAAGCGCATCGTCACGGTCGAGGAAGGAAGTGAAACTGTCGCCCAAGGAATACGATATCCTGCGCATGCTCGTGCAATATGCCGGCAAGGTGCTGACCCATCAGTTCCTGATGAAGCAGATCTGGAACGACTCGACCGACGTCCAGTATCTCAGGGTCTATGTGCGCCAGCTGAGGCAGAAGATCGAGAAGACACCGGACCAGCCGCGCTACATCATCACCGAGACGGGCGTGGGATACCGTTTGCGCAAGGTTGAGTAGCTGAGGCAAGCCGTGCTGGTTGGCCGAAACCTTCCAACTTCGTCATCCCTGGGCGGAGCAGCCGCGAAGCGGCGTCGCGGAGACCCTGGGATCCATTCCGTTACCTGGATTGTAGAGCGCAGCGGCGCAGAATTCTGCACCGTGAGCAGCGCTCCTATGTCACGGAATGGATCCTCGGGTCTGCGCGCGTCGCTTCGCTCCTTGCTCCGCCCGTGGATGACGAAGCGTTCAGCCGGCCGGTCTTCGACAACCTAGTCCGCCGACAGGTCCGCCGTCCGCGCCAGGGCGCTGCCGAAGCCATTGAGCGAGATGGTGAAGGAGATCGGCTGCGCAGTGTCGGCCGCCGTGGCGTTGACCTTCAGCGTGGTGCCGTTCTGCAGCAACGGCGTGATATTGGCGTCGAACGTCACCGGTACCAGGCAACCTACCGCCTGGCAGGTGTTGAACTGCAACGTGCCGTCCAGCTTCTTGTCGTCGATTTCGAACGAGATCCCGTTGGCCAAGGCAAGCCCGAAGGGCAGCGCCAGCGTGCCGGCGGCGTCCTGACCGGTCTTGGTCGTCAATTCGATCGCCAGCAGCCGCTGGCCGCTCTGCTTGTTGAACTGCTGATGCGACAGGCTGCAGACCTTGTTGGTGCCGGTGACCTGGCAGTTGACCGTCCAGTCGCCATGCGTCTCCGACAGCGCCGAGGCGCCGCCCGGCAGCTGCGGCTTGGCCGCTGCGTCGCCTGACTGAGCGGCCGCGGGCGCCACCTTGTCGGCCTTATTTTGCGCGGCAACTCCCGCTGCCGGCAAACCGGCAATGCAGGCAGCTGCCAGCATCGCCGCGAGATACGCGTATTTCGTCCTCATGAGATCCCTTCTTAGCCGCCGCCCGCGTCAGCTGGAAGCTGACCTTCAGAGACGCGCTGACCGCATTCTGCTTGATCGTTTGCCCAAAGGCGTCGTCGTACCTGACAGCCAACCCGACGCCGTTGACGCCCTCGAGCTCCAGCCCGGCGCCGACCCGATAGAGGGGCGAATCGATGGCTTCCGTCAAGTGCAATGCCGGATTGCCGGGCAGATTCTCGGCGGCGGCGAAACGCCCCTCGATCTCCCACTGCTTGGTGGAGAACTCGACGCCGGCCTTTCCGCAGAGGCGGGAACTGGCGATGGCGCTGACCGGGATGTCGGCCCCGATCTCCAGCGCCGGCGTCGCGGCATAGCCAATCGCCCGGCTTCGGTGAGCCGCATCACGTTTCGCGGTTACCCATGGCGCTATTGGCTGCCCGCATTATATGAAATGCATGGTTTTTTGTATGGGAGCCGCGCGGATGCTTCGTCACAGTCTGTCTGTTCTTGCAGGCACAGTGCTGGCGGCCTCGGTGTGTCTGATTGCGCCGTCTTATGCGCAGATCGTCATCCCGACGAATCGCAACGCATTGGTGCAGCAGAATGAGCTGCAGCAGTTGCAGAACAGGTTGCAGCGGCAGCAATACCAGCAGCAGCAGCAAATCTATCGCGAACTCGACCGGCCGGCCCCGCCCAGGAGCCAGCCCGATGTGCCGATATTTGAAAGGACGTGCCGGATGGAAGCGGTCGGCAACACGATTTCCAGAGTTTGCCGCTGACATTTTGTTTTTTTCAATTTATTAGCCGACTTACTTGCTGGCAAAATGCCGGATTGCAAGGGCGGCGCTTTTAGGGTTTTTGCCGCGCAGATAGCGTGCGGCAAAACGCTGCTCTCACCGGAATTTGGGATGGCAACAACCAAGAAGAAAGCAGTTCGCAAAGCCAAGAAGGGCCAACGCATCCGCCAGGTGGCGGCCATTCCGTATCGGTTGCGAGAGGACGGCAGCTTGGAAGTGCTGCTGGTCACCTCGCGCAGCACGCGGCGCTTCATCGTGCCGAAGGGCTGGCCGATGAAGGGCAAGAGCGGGCGCAAGGCGGCAATGATCGAAGCCCGGGAGGAAGCCGGCGTGCTCGGGAGGACGCTGAAGCAGCCTGCCGGCACCTATTCCTATTGGAAACGCATGCCCGACGGCTTCATTCGGGTCGACGTTGTGGTCTATCTGCTCGAGGTCGCCGAGGAGCTTGTCGACTGGCAGGAAGCCGCGAACCGGCAGCGCGCATGGCTTCCGGCGGTCGACGCCGCCCTGCTCATCGACGAACCGGACCTTTCCACGCTGCTGAGGGATTTGACCGTTCCGTCAGCAAACGCGGCATAAGCAACCATCTTTTCAGTGCCGTCCGGCCGTACCGGCGTGCCGGCCCACGGCCGCGGCTTCAGGTGCGCGTCCTCATTCGCTGCTTGACTCATGCATATCCCAATGGTTATACGTCAATCAATAGCCACTGGGTTATCGGTTAAAAATGACGACCGCGCATGACATGCTGTTCAGGACGCTCGCCGATCCGACGCGACGCGCCATCTTCGAACGCCTCTGCCGTCACGGCGAGCAGACGGTCGGAGCCCTGACCGCCCAGGCCGGGGTGTCGCAGCCGGCGGTATCGAAGCATCTGGGCGTCCTCAAGGAAGCGGGACTGGTGCGCGACCGCCATGAGGGCCGCCAGACCCATTACAGCGCCCAGCTCAAGGCGCTCGCGCCGTTGATGGACTGGACGCGCCACATGGCGGGGTTTTGGGAAAGCCGCTTCGACGATCTGGAAGACCTGCTCAAAAGGATGGATCAATGAATGAGGCCGCAACGCGCTCCGTCATCGTCGAGCGCGAGATACCTTTTCCGCCGGAAAAGATCTGGCGCGCGCTCACCCAACCGCATCTCATCGAGGAGTGGCTGATGAAGAACAGCTTCAAGCCGGTCGTGGACCATCGCTTCAACATGAGCGCCGAATGGGGCGGCGTCGACTGCCAGGTGCGGACGGTCGAGCCCAACCGGACCCTGTCCTACAGCTGGGACACCAAGGATCTCGAGAGCGTGGTCACCTGGACGCTCACCCCGACGGGCAAGGGCACGCGTTTGCGCATGGAGCAGGTCGGCTTCCGCACCGACCAGGAGCCGTATTACCGCGGCGCCACGGTCGGCTGGAAGCGCAACTTCACGGCCCTGGAGCAGCTGCTTTCGCGGATCGATTGAAGTCCGCCGAAGCCTCAAAAGACAGACACGGTTCCGGCGGGGCGGCAAACCGCAGGCGTAAGCAATGGAGACACCAAAATGAAGATCAAGCTGACCAGCATCTATGTCGACGACCAGGATAAGGCTCTTGGCTTCTATACCGAAATTCTGGGCTTCACCAAGAAGGCCGACTTCACCAATGGGCCGTTTCGCTGGCTGACTGTCGTCTCGCCTGACGATCCGGATGGCACCGAACTGCAGCTGGCCCTCAACGACAATCCGGCGGCAAAGACTTATCAGCAGGCCATCTTCAAGCAAGGCCAGCCGGCGCTGATGCTGTTCACCGACGACATTAAGAGCGACCATGAGCGCATCAAGGCCAATGGCGGCAGTTTTGCCATGGCGCCGACCGCGGTGACCGGCGCGACCATCGCGCAGCTCAACGACACCTGTGGCAACCTCATTCAGCTTTCGCAACTGGCGCACTGGTAGAGAGCTCGATCCGTATCGTCATTCGCAAGGGAGGTTATATTGAACTGGAGCAAGTGGATCAGGCAGCTTCACCGCTGGCTTTCGATCATCTTCACCGTCTCTGTCATTGCCAATTTCGCTGCCATGGCCATGGGCCCGCCGCCCGCCTGGATCGTCTATTCGCCGTTGATTCCGCTTTTCCTGCTGCTGTTCAGCGGCCTCTATATGTTCGTGCTGCCCTATGCCGCCAGATGGCGCGGGGAGCCGGCGGGCGAGCGCACGGGATCGGCCTGATGGCAAAGACGAAATCGAAGGCTGCCGGATCCGCGGACGCCAAACCTGTCCTGCTTTCGGGCGGCAACCCGCAGATCGCCAAGGGCTATGGCGATGCTCCGGTGCAGGCCTATATCGCGGCGATGCCGGGCTGGAAGAGCGAGGTCGGGCGCCGGCTCGACCAGCTCATCATGCAGGCCGTCCCTGGTGTGCAAAAGGCTGTCAAATGGAACTCTCCCTTCTACGGCATGGAAGGCGAAGGCTGGTTCCTCGGCATCCATTGCTTCGCCAAATACATCAAGGTGGCGTTCTTCCGCGGCCTGTCGCTGAAGCCAGTGCCGCCTGTCGAATCCAAGAGCAAGGACACACGCTATTTCCACATCCACGAGAACGAGCCGATCGACGAGGAGCAAGTCGTCTCCTGGGTTAAGCAGGCGAGCCGGCTGCCCGGCGAACGGATGTAAGCGCACGAAAAATCAAGCGCCATCTCCCCGAAAGGGCCATGGTGGCGATCTCTTATTTAGCATCGAGGAGAACCGGACATGCAACAAGGCGACGTACAGGACGGCAAGTCTGCGTCCGAACTGATCGACGGACGGATCAAGGAGCTGGGCGACTGGCGGGGCGAGACGCTTGCCCGGCTCCGCGCTCTTATCAGGGAGGCGGCGCCCGAAGCCGTCGAGACATGGAAATGGCGCGGCGTCCCGGTCTGGGAGGATGCCGGCATGATCTGCACCGGCGAGACTTACAAGGCCGTCGTCAAGCTGACCTTCGCCAAAGGCGCGGCGCTGCCCGATCCCAAGAAGCTCTTCAACTCCAGCCTGGAAGGCAACACCCGGCGCGCCATCGATTTCAAGGAAGGCGACAAGATCGACGCCGACGCCCTGAAGGCGCTCGTCCGCGAGGCCGTTGCGCTCAACAAATCCAAGACCAGGCGCTGAGACGAGACTGTCGCGCGGCGCTATCGGATTGATGTAGCCGGCTTTTCTTCCGCGCCCTCGCACCGTAAACCGATATTAGGCACGAAATATCGGCATCAAGCGTGTAAGCGTCCTTCTGTTGCTGAGCAATAACTCATGAAACAAATACTGGGCAAATTTATCGACCGTTAATCCAGGCACGTTATTTGGATTGATGTCGCCAGTAACCGGACGACATGTGGGGAAGAACATCGTCTCAACCGGCGGATGAGCCAGTCGGACAGACACCGAGGGGGCCTGCGCACGCGCCATGGGAATGGGATGAAGCTCTCATCGACCGATGCCGCCCCGCGTCTCATCGGGCTGGTCTGGCCCTTCGTCGCGGTCGTCCTGATCCAGGCGCTGATTGCGACCCTCAGCCTCCACACGTTGTCAGCCGTCCGCGCCTATGTCGGCGGCGAAAGCCAATGGTCGAAGGGGCAGAAGCACGCCATCTATTTCCTCAGCCTTTATGCCGACACCGGCCGGGAAGAGTATTTCAGCGAATATCGTCAGGCCATCGCCGTGCCGCTGGCCGATCGCGCCGCGCGGCTTGCGCTCGAACAGGCTGAGCCCGACACGAATGCGGCCAGGCTTGGCTTTCTCGGCGGCAACAACCATCCCGACGATGTCGCCGGCCTGATCTGGCTGTTCCGGAATTTCCGCGGCGTCAGCTATCTCGACACGGCGATCCGCCACTGGACGGCTGCCGACGAGATGATCCTCGCCATCCAAAGACTTGGCGACGACATGCATCGCAGGCTCGAAAAAGGGCCGCCATCGTCAGCCGAGATCGCTCTCTGGAAAGTGCAAATCCACCAGATCGACCACCGGATCGGGCCGCTCGCCAAGGACTTTTCGGACAGTCTCGGCGAGGGATCGCGCTTCATCAAGACGGCGCTGACGGCGGCCAATCTCGCGACAGCCGCGCTGCTTATCCTGCTCGCCGTCTGGCGCACGCGAAAGCTGATAAAACAGCGCCAGGCATTTCAGACAGCCCTCAGCGCCGAGCGCGAGCGGGCTCAGATCACATTGGCCTCGATCGGCCAGGCTGTCATCAGCACCGATGCTAAGGGGCGGCTGGACTATATGAATGCCGGAGCGGAAAGGCTGCTTGCCTGCTCTTTACCCGCCGCCAAAGGCAGATCGGTCGCCTCGTTGTTCCGGCTCGTGGACAAGGACAGCGGCGTCGAGGAGACCGATCTGATCCCGCGCCTGCTGGCGGGCGAGCCGCGCCGCTCCAATGTTCGCCCGCAGCTTCTGGAGCGCCCCGACGGTTCGGTCGTGCCGGTGGCGCTGAACGGCGCTCCGCTGATCGTTTCCGGCTCGATCCTGGGTTGCGTCCTGGCCCTGCAAGACATGGCGCGCGAGCAGGACTATATCGAGCGCCTGTCGTGGCAGGCATCGCATGATGCGCTGACCGGTCTCGTCAACCGCCGCGACTTCGAGAAGCGTCTGGCGAGTGCGATCTCCGAAGACCCGGAGAAGTCGCGCCGGCACGCGCTGATGTATCTCGACCTCGATCAGTTCAAGCTGGTCAACGATACCTGCGGCCACGCCGCCGGCGACCAGTTGCTGCGCCAGATCTCGGCGCTGCTCGCCAACGAGCTGCCGCCCGGCGACATCCTGGCGAGACTGGGCGGCGACGAGTTCGGCGTGCTGCTCTTCGATTGCGATGCCGATTGTGCCGCCGCCACCGCCGAACGATTGCGCGCCACGGTCCAGGATCTGCACTTCTCCTGGGAAGGGCGTCCCTTCAACATCAGCGTCAGCATCGGCATGGTCGAGGTCGCCAATGTCGGCATGACGCTGGAGGAGGTGCTGCGCGCCGCCGACGTCGCCTGCTACATGGCCAAGGAAAAGGGCCGCAACCGCGTCCAGCTCCACAGCGACGGCGACAGGGCGCTGCGCGAGCGCTTCGGCGAGATGGCCTGGGTGCAGCGCCTGCATGCCGCGCTGGATGAGAACCGCTTCCGGCTGCATGCGCAGGAGATCGCGCCGCTGCGGGACGATGCTGCCGAGCCGGGCGCGCATGTCGAAATCCTGCTCAGGCTGACCGACGAGGACGGCAGCTTCGTCACCCCGCAGAGCTTCATTCCGGCGGCGGAGCGCTATGGACTGATGCCGGCGATCGACCGCTGGGTGGTACGCAACGCCTTCGCCATATTGGCGTCGCGACGCACCGATCCGCGCGCGACGCCGATATCCACCTGCGCGATCAATCTCTCCGGCGCCACATTCGGCGACGAGACGTTTCTCGGCTTCATGCGTGAGCAGTTCGCCGCGCACGCCATTGCGCCCGAAACGATCTGCCTGGAGATCACCGAGACCAGTGCCATCGCCAATCTGACCGAGGCCATGCGCTTCATCGCCGATCTGCGCGGCCTGGGCTGCCGCTTCGCGCTCGACGATTTCGGCTCCGGCATGTCGTCCTTCGCCTATCTGAAACATCTGCCGGTCGACTACCTCAAGATCGACGGCGGCTTCGTCAAGGACATGCTCGACGACCGCATCGACCGCGCGATGGTCGAGATGATCCATCACATCGGCAAGGTGACGGGAAAACGCACCATCGCCGAATTCGTCGAAAGCGATGGCATCGCCGA
Organism: Mesorhizobium sp. CA15; assembly: GCF_020165215.1. Classification (NCBI taxonomy): domain Bacteria; kingdom Pseudomonadati; phylum Pseudomonadota; class Alphaproteobacteria; order Hyphomicrobiales; family Phyllobacteriaceae; genus Mesorhizobium; species Mesorhizobium sp. CA15. The sequence goes on along the minus strand of NZ_JAIUHQ010000016.1, from coordinate 107,046 downwards.
AGCCTTGAAGGCGATCGGCGTCGACTACGCGCAGGGCTATGCCATAGCGAGGCCTCAGCCATTCGACGCGACGACGGTGCTGGGCAGCCATCCAGGTGCAAAGGCGGACGCGTGGAACGGAGTGGCAGGGGCCTTGCGCCGCAAGGCGGGTTAAGCGCTTTGCTTTCCGGATCCGGCCTGCCGTTCCAGCAGGATCGTCGGCTTCTCGTGGTAGGTGGTCCGCAAAATTTCTTTATAGCCGTTCCTTTCGGCCACCTTCTGCGAAGCGCCGTTTTCCGGATCGATGATGCAGACGGTTCTTGCCTGTCCGAACGTCTCGTCACTCCAGGCGACGATCCGCCCCACGACTTCGCTCGCAAGCCCTTGGCCATGCGCCTCCGAGGCCAGCGCCCAGCCGGCCTCCGGCACGCCTTCGAGAGACGGCACGATCTCGCGCTTGAGGTCGTGGAAGCCGGCCTCGCCGATGAAGCTCCCCCTCGCCTTGTCCTCGATCGCCCAGAATCCATAGCCGATCAGCGACCATAGGCCGGCATGGCGCAGGAAGCGCATCCAGCTCTCCTCCCGCGTGCGCGGCTTGCCGCCGATGAAACGGGTGACGGCGGGCTCCGCCCACATGGCGGCATAGGCTTCAAAATCGTCCAGCCTGTGCGGCCGCAAAACGGTGCGCGCCGTTTCGAGAAGCGGCACGCCGGCTTCGATCTTGATGCTCATGGCATTGCCCTCCATTGACGCGACCGCGCTTAGCAAAACAGCACGCTCGATCAAGAGCCAGGCCAATGCGTTGGCTCTTCCAGCCATAAAAGCCATGGCACGGCAGCATCGCTATGGGCTTTTTCCCCGGCGATGCTAGTTTGCGCGCGAAGCCGACCCAGAAACGCAAGTCGACCGAAGGAAGAACCATGGACACCACAGACCTGTTGCTGGCGATCGCGCATCACCTTCTGGTGTTCTCGCTGGCCGGCATCATCGGCGCCGAGTTCGTGCTGGTGCGCGGCGATTTGGCAGCGGCGACGCTGAAGCGCCTTGCCGGCATCGACCGCCACTACGGCATCATCGCCGCGCTGATCGTCATCGTCGGCATCTGCCGGGTGTTCTTCGGTCTGAAGGGCTGGGAATTCTACGTCTACAATTGGGTGTTCTGGGCAAAGATGGCGGCCTTCGTCATCGTCGGCCTGCTGTCGATTGTGCCGACTATGCGCTTCCTCTCCTGGAACAGGCAGGCGAGCGGCAATCCGTCTTTCGCGGTGCCGGCGGCGGAACTGGCATCGGTGAAGAACTATGTCCGCGCCGAGGGCCTTATCTTCCTGCTCATTCCAGTTTTTGCCGCGGCCATGGCGCGCGGCTACGGATATTAAAACTTTACTGAGTCAGACGGCCTCGACCGGAAACGTCTCATCCAGCGGCGCGATCGGCACCAGCGGGGCGGGCACGTCGGTGGTCTTTTCCTTCGACTTGCAGATGTCGGCGATGACGCAGACCGGGCAATCGGGCTTGCGGGCCTTGCAGACATAGCGGCCATGCAGGATCAGCCAGTGATGCGCATGGCGCATATATTCGGCGGGGATGACCTTGAGCAGCCCCTGTTCGACCTGATCCGGCGTATTGCCGGGCGCCAGCCCGATACGGTTGCCGATGCGGAAGATATGCGTGTCGACCGCCATGGTATGCTGGCCGAAGGCGATGTTGAGCACGACATTGGCGGTCTTGCGCCCGACGCCCGGCAGCTTCACCAGCTCGTCGCGATCCTGCGGCACCTGGCCTGCATAATCGTCTATCAGCGCCTTCGACAGCGCGATCACGTTCTTGGCCTTGTTGCGCCACAGACCGATGGTGCGGATATAGTCGCCGACCTTGGCCTCGCCCAATGCCAGCATCTTGGCCGGTGTGTCGGCCGCGGCGAACAGCGCCTTGGTCGCCTTGTTGACGCCGGCATCCGTCGCTTGCGCCGACAGCACCACCGCGACCAGCAGGGTGAAGGCGTTGACATAGTCGAGCTCGCCTTTCGGCTCAGGCCGCTGCACGGAAAAGCGCCGGAATATCTCATGCACCTCGGCGGGGCTGTAGAGCGACCGCGTGGCGGCTTTTCGCGGCCGTCGACCAGGCGCCCGTCCGCTGCCCGGGATAGCGGGCTGAGGTTTTTTGACAGCTGCGGATTTTTTCGACTTGGGAGGCGCCATTTCCCTCCTATAATATTCCCTCATGAGCGACACAAACGCCTCGTTCCAGGCCGACGAGCCATTTTTCCAGGCCTTGCTGACGCCGCACCGCTCGCTCGGCCGCACCGGCTTCCTGATCCTGATGGGAGCGCTTCTGTTCGGCTGGGCGGTCACCGGCGCGTTCTTCCTGGCGCATGGCGCCTGGCCGGTGTTTGGCTTCTTCGGCCTTGACGTGGTCGCCGTCTACATCGCTTTCCGCGCCAATTACCGGGCTGCGCGCGCCCGTGAGGAAATCTCGGTCTCGCGCACCAGTCTCGACATTCGCAAGACAGCGCCTTCCGGCCGCTCGGAAAACCATCGCTTCAACCCGTTCTGGACGCGGTTCTCGATCGCCCGCCATGCTGAGATCGGCATCACCAAGATGGCCGTCGAGGCGCAAGGCAAGAGTGTCGCGATTGGCGGCTTCCTCAATCCCGACGACCGCGAAAGTTTTGCCACCGCCTTTTCGCGCGCGCTGGCGACCGCCAAGACGCGCTGATACGTCCAGTGTCTTCGCCCGGATGCAAATCTTAGCCCGAGGTTGCCGCCGACCTTGAGCCTTGAGAAATCATAGTCGATCCTGCGCACCGCCTCGTCGGCAAAGCGATCCTGGAGCAGCGAATTGGCCAGCCGGCTCTCCAGCGCCTTGCCGTAGAGCGTCATCAGCAAGGTCTCTCTTGCCCCGGTCAGATCAACCTTTTCGACGGTCATGATCGTCCTCTTCGGCGCGAAGCTGACTCTATCTGGGTGCGGATGGCGGGAAGGCAAGTTTCGGGTGGTGGCAAAGCTCTGGAGGACCGATATTCGCGGTCAAGGAGATATTGCCATGAACGCTCAGATGACCATGAATACGCGGATGAAACCAACCGCGATCCTTGAGAACGACATCACGCCGAAAGGCAGCGACTATGACGTCGTGCGCCGCGCCATCGAGAAGATCAGCCTCGACTATCGCGACCAGCCCTCGCTCGAGGTGCTGGCCGAGGAAGTCGGCGAGACGCCGACCGGCCTGCAGAAACTGTTCACGCGCTGGGCCGGCCTGTCGCCCAAGGCCTTCCTGCAGGCGGTGACGCTCGACCACGCGCGCAGGCTGCTCGATTCAGGCATGCCGCTCCTGGAGACCTCGTTCGAGCTCGGCATGTCCGGTCCCGGCCGGCTGCACGACCTCTTCGTCACCCATGAGGCGATGTCGCCCGGCGACTATAAGACCCGGGGCGCGGGTCTCACCATCCGCTACGGCTATCACATCTCGCCTTTCGGCATCGCGCTCATCATGGTCACCGACCGGGGCCTGGCGGGCCTCGCCTTCTGTGACGCCGGCGGCGAGCGGGCTGCCTTCGCCGACATGTCCGGCCGCTGGCCGAACGCGACTTACGTCGAGGACATGTCCGCCACCCAGGCTTACGCCGCGCGGGTCTTCGACCCGACGCAATGGCGCGCCGACCAGCCGCTGCGCGTGGTGATGATAGGCACTGATTTCCAGCTTCGCGTCTGGGAAGCATTGCTGCGCATCCCGATGGGTAGGGCCTGCACCTATTCCTCGATCGCGGCAAGCATCGGCGCGCCAAGCGCGAGCCGGGCCGTGGGCGCGGCGGTGGGCGCCAACCCGATGTCGTTCGTGGTGCCCTGCCACCGGGCGTTGGGCAAGTCCGGCGCGCTCACCGGCTATCACTGGGGCCTGACGCGCAAGCGCGCCATCCTCGGTTGGGAAGCGGGACAAGTGACGTCCTGAAAAACAATCGATTTTTTCGCGCCTCCTTGCGAAAAACCGCGCATCAAATATAAAGCGGCACAAGCCAAACAAATAAACAGCCTTGTTCATGAAATGCAACCGGCGACAACCTCCGGTTATCGCCGCTTTCTTTGAAGTTGCTTTCCGTTGTTATTTCAGTTAACGCTAAATTAACCACGATAAAGAGAAGATAACCCTACATTGAGCCGCAATATCCGGCTCGAAAGCGGGGTCTCAATGAAGTTCTTTCGCGCCGTCATGGCTGCGAGCGTGCTCGCCGCCTGCGGCGGCCAGGCAGCATCGGCCGCCACCACCGGAAATGTGCTGTTCAATGGTACGATTACCGCGACCTGCACGGTCACGATCAACTCCAACGGTACGATGACCGTCAGCAGCAATCTTCAGTCGCTGAGCTCGCATAATGCCGGCGGCTCAGCCGGCAGCGCTCAGGTCGATACCACGGGCGGCGTCTCGCTCAGCGTAGACCCGGTAACCACGACGACCGTGCCGGCTTCGGACGTTACGGCAACGACATGGACCCCCACCTTCGCCACTTCCGGCGCCCAGACGATTGCGGAAACCGGCACTGCGACGGCCCTGACGGTGCCAGGCACATCCACGGTCGCCGTCAATCTTTCCGGCACCAAGAGCGGCACGAACCGCTTCTCCGCCGGCAACTACCAAGCAACGGTGACGCTGCGCTGCGAATAGTCTTGTCGCGAAAGGAGTGATCCTTGAGAACGATTGCAATTCTGGCGGCGGGCCTGACTGCCGTGCTGTTTCCCATAGCCGCGACCGGCCAGTCGATGACGCCGATGCGGGGCGAGGTACGATCCTTCGCGGATGCCTTCGCCGTTCGTGTCTTCCCAGGCAACCCGTATAACCAGCGCATTCGTGTCGAGATTCATGTCTATGACCAGGATTTCCAGCCGGTCGACGCCAAGATCACGCCAAGCGCCTTCCTTCTGGCCGGCCAGGCGTCGCGTCCGGTTCTGGTGGTCGTCCCGTTCGACGGCGCGAACGAGCGCAAGGTGCGTATCTGTACCGAGAGTATCCCCTTTCCAAGCGAGCAGACCCAGATAAGGGCACAGATATGCGGAAAGTTTTTCGGGCATCGCAGGTTCTGACCTTGTCCCTGCTGTCCGCCTTGGCTGTCGTAAGTCAGGGGCTTGCCGAGGACATCCTGAACCTGAATCAGAACCAGACCGGTTTCAGTCTGCCCGGCGTCAGCCTGCCTCAGGGCCAGGACGAGGTTCATGCCAGCGACGGCACGACCTGCCGCTCAGCCGTCTCCGGCAGCGGCGCCTATCTCGACCTCGGCGTCATCCGGGGCAACAACGGCAGCAATCAGGCCAATAGCGACATCGCAACATACGGCCGCGTGGTGATCCCGATCGGGCGGACGCCGAAACGCGTCGATTGCAGCCGCCTCTACGAGCTGGAAGTCGAGCGCCTGCAGCTTGAATTGAAGCTCCTGAAAATGGGCCTTGGCGCCGATGGTCAGACAACGGGGAGCACGACGGGCATCGCTGCCACGGCTTCCGAGGCTCCTACGGCTCGCTCGGCCGCATCGGCGGGATGGGCCAACGAAGGCTGGAGCATCAGAGGCACGACCGGCAATGAAAAGAAAAAGAAGAGGAAATAGCCGCGCGCTGCTTACGACGGCAGCGCTTGCCGGCTTCTGTCTCCCGGCACAGGCGGCGATCATCGGCACCTGCACCATCATGATCGGTGCCTCGGGAACGATGAAGTCGAACCCCTCTATCAACATATTTGGTTCCAAGCAGGCGGGCGGGTCGAGCGCCGGCGCCACCATCATCGCGAACTCGACGCTGTGTTCGATCCTGAACCTGCTAGACTGCTATACCGTCTCCGCGCCGGCGCCGATCGCCTTCACCTCGGCTCCGAGCGGCGGCGACACCGACGTCTCTTTCGCCTCAGTCTTCCGCCTCGACGGCTCGGGGCTGGATAACCCAGGCGGCTCGCCGCAGCGGCTGACCAACGGCACCCATACCATCCAGGTCGATCTGACCGCCACGAAATCGCCGGGCATCTTCCCGGCCGGCAGTTACCAGGCGGAGGTCACTGTCCGTTGCGAATGATGCTGTGGGCCAGACCGCGCCAGCGACGACATGATCTGGCAACCGGCGGGCTTTGCGGCTAGCTTCGCGCCCAGCCTGCAATTCCAGGGGAAAAAACACGCCATGCATTTCCCCTGGAATTGCGCAAGAAAGCAGAAGTTTTGGAGCAGGTCCGCCTTTCAGCACAGGCTGACCCGCCTCACCGGGAGGCAGTTTTTTGATTATCGTTGTCGGTTCGATCAACCTCGACCTCATCGCCAATGTCGACCGCTTGCCGGAACCCGGCGAGACGGTGCGCGGCTCCGGCTTCGCCACCGCGCCCGGCGGCAAGGGGGCCAACCAGGCGCTGGCCGCGGTGCGCGCCGGCGCGCAAGTGCGCATGGTGGGCGCGGTCGGCAAGGATAGTTTTGCCGCCGAGGCGCTCGCCCTTCTCAAGGCCGGCAATGTCGATCTGTCCGGTGTCGGCGAGAGCTTCGCCTCCACCGGCACAGCGTTGATCCTGGTCGGCGCCGACGGCGAAAATGTCATCGCCGTCGTGCCGGGCGCCAATGATTCGGTGGTGCCGGGCGATGTCGCCAAGGCCTATCTCAAGAAAGGCGACGTCGTGCTCCTGCAGCACGAGATCCCGTTGCAGACCGTCGAGGCCACACTCGACGCGGCGCGCGCGGCGGGCGCCATCAGCGTGCTCAACACCGCCCCGTTCCGTGCCGAAGCCGCCGGCCTCCTCGGCAAGGCCGACTATGCCGTCGCCAACGAAACCGAGTTCGATCTCTATGGCGAGGCCCTCGCGCTTTCGGGGCGCGACCGCCCGGCCCGCATGCGCGACTATGCCAAAAAGACAGGCAGCATCATCGTCGTCACGCTCGGTGGCGACGGGGTGCTGGCCGCCACACCGGGCGATTTCCTTGCCGTCCCCGCGCTGAAGATCACCCCGGTCGACACGGTCGGCGCTGGCGATACGTTTTGCGGCTATTTCGGCGCCGGCCTATCGTCCGGTCTGTCACTTCAGGATGCGCTCACCCGCGCCGCCGCGGCCGGGTCGCTCGCCTGCCTGAAGCCAGGCGCGCAACCGGCGATCCCACTGGCCAAGGATGTCGACGCGACTTTGGCGGGCACCCGTTGAGCGATGCGCCCCGTCACAAAACATGCCGTGCCGCCGGCCGGCGATATCTGCCGCCTCTCCGCCGTTGAACTCGCTGAAGGCATCAGACGGCGTCGCTTTTCGGTTCGCGAGGTGGTCGGCGCGTTCCTCGACCGCATCGAGGCCGTGAACCCACAGGTCAATGCCATCGTCTCGCTGCGCGAGCGCGCCGATGTCCTTGCCGAGGCCGGCAGGGCCGATGCTCATCTCGCCCGTGGCGGCGAGGCCGGATCGCTGTACGGCCTGCCGATCGCCATCAAGGACCTTGCCCAGACCAAGGGGCTCAGAACCACCTTCGGCTCGCCGATCTTTGCCGATTTCATTCCCGACACGGATGACTTCTTCGTCGAGCGCGTCCGCGAGGCCGGGGCCATCATCATCGGCAAGACCAATGTTCCGGAATTCGGCCTCGGCTCCAACACCTACAATCCGGTTTTCGGGCCGACGCTCAACGCCTTCGACCCGGCGCTGACCGCCGGCGGCTCGAGCGGCGGCGCGGCCGTGGCGCTGGCGCTCGACATGGTGCCGGTCGCCGACGGCAGCGACTTCGGCGGTTCGCTGCGCAATCCGGCGGCCTACAACAATGTCTACGGCTTCCGTCCCTCGCAGGGCTTGGTGCCTGCTGGCCCGGACGTCGATGTCTTCCATTCGCAGATGGGCGTCGAAGGGCCGATGGGCCGCAACATTCGCGACATCGCGCTGCTGCTTGATGAGCAGGCCGGCTATCACCCGCATGCACCGCTTTCGCACGACAAGACGGGCTCGTTCCTTGAAGGTTTGCGGACCAAAGCGTCAGGCGGCCGCATCGCCTGGCTGGGCGACCTCGGCGGTCGCTTGCCGACGGAGCCCGGCGTGCTTGACCTTTGCGAGGCCGCGCTTGCCCGCTTCGCCGATGCTTCCTTCCACAGCGAGGCCTTGGTGCCGGATGTTGACTTCGAGGCGCTGTGGCAGGCTTTTGTCACATTGCGCCAGGCGAGCAGCGGCTGCGGGCTGAAGGCGCATTACGACGATCCGGCAAAACGCAGGCTTCTGAAGCCGGAGGCCGTCTGGGAAGTGGAGCAGGGGATGCGCCTGACCGCCCCGCAGATCCATGCCGCGACCGTCCGGCGCACGTCCTGGCACAGGACGTTGCTTGCGCTTTTCGAGCGCTTCGACCTGATCGCGCTGCCCACCGCTCAGGTCTTCCCGTTCGACGTGACCACCCACTGGCCGCGCGAGCTCGCGGGGCGAACTATGGACAGCTATCACCGCTGGATGCAGGTCTCTGCCTTTGCCACGCTGGGCGGCTGCCCGGCGCTCAACGTGCCGGCCGGCTTCGACGAGAAGGGCCGGCCCATGGGCATGCAATTGATCGGCCGCCCGCGCGGCGATCTCGCCGTACTCAAGGCCGGCGCCGCCTACGAGGCAACCCTGCCATGGGCGGCGGGAGCTGCATGACGGGCCGCCCTGCCCGGCCAGCTTGCGCCAGCATCAATCCCGTGCATTGATCGCGCTCCGCCCAAGTCGGCGCTGTCCTGTTCGGGGGAAGATCATGTCGCTGGAACTCTACGCCACCTACGTCGTCGCCTGCATCGTCATCATCCTGGTGCCGGGTCCCACGGTCACGCTGATCATCGCCAACAGCATCCGCCACGGCTCGCGCGCGGGCTTGGCCAACGTCGCCGGCACCCAGGCCGGCCTTGCCATCATGATCGCTATCGTCGGCATCGGCCTCAACACGCTGATCGCCGGCATGGGCCACTGGTTCGAATGGGTGCGGCTGATCGGCGCCGCTTATCTCTTCTGGATGGGCGTGCAGATGTTCCGCGCCAAGGGCGCGCTGAACCCCGACGGCTCGGCCAAAAAGCCGCGCGGCGGCTTCTTCCTGCAGGGTTTTCTGGTGGCGATCAGCAATCCGAAGACCTTGGTGTTCTTCGGCGCCTTCTTCCCGCAGTTCATCGCCCCGCAGGGCAATTATACGCTGCAGATTGTCGTCATGGGCCTGACAGCGATGATCTTCGCCGCCATGTCGGATTCGACCTATGCCCTTGCCGCGGGCCGCGCCGGGCGCGTTCTGTCGGCCAGCCGCGTCAAGCTGATGTCGCGCATCAGCGGCACTTTCCTGGTCGGTGGCGGGCTGTGGCTGGCGTTCTCGAAGGCGAAGTAGCACCTCTCCCTTCTCCCCTTGTGGGAGAAGGTGGATCGGCGCGATAGCGCCGAGACGGATGAGGGGTGTTCCAGCGGAGTGAGACGTCGGCGTTCCCTGGAACACCCCTCATCCGACCGAGCTTCGCTCGGCCACCTTCCCCCACAAGGGGGGAAGGAAAGGCGCTAAAGCCGCCCGAGCCGCTCCACCAGCAGCGCGAAGAAGCCGTCATGGTCGATGTCGCGCATCACCATGGCGTTCTTTTTGCGCTTGGCGACGCCCCACCAGTCGATCACCGTCATGCCCATGGTGAGCTCGGAGGTCGTCTCGACGCTGACATTGCAGTGGCGGCCCTTGAACAGCTCCGGCTTGAGGAGATAGGCGATCACGCACGGGTCGTGGAGCGGCCCGCCATCGGTGCCGTATTTTTCCTCGTCATAGCGCTCGAAGAATTCCAGCATCTCGGCGGTCGCGGTGCCGACCTTGGTGCCGAGCTTGCGGAAGGCCTGGATGCGCTCGGACGTGGTCAGCGCCTTGTGGGTGACGTCGAGCGGCATCATCACGATCGGAATGCCCGATTTGAACACCAGATCGGCGGCCTGCGGGTCGACATAGATATTGAATTCGGCGGCCGGCGTGACATTGCCGCCCTCGAAGAAGCCGCCGCCCATCAGGACGATTTCCTTGATCCGCGGCGCGATCCTGGGCTCGCGGATCAGCGCCAGCGCGATGTTGGTGAGTGGTCCGAGCGGGCAGAGCGTGATGGTGCCGCTTTCCTCGCGCATCAGCGTCTCGACGATGAAATCGACGGCATATTGTTCCTGGAGCGGCATGGTCGGCTCGGGCAGCTGCGGGCCGTTCAGGCCGGTCTTGCCATGCACCTCCTCGGCGGTGACGAGTTCACGCGCCAGCGGCCGGATGGCGCCGGCATAGACCTTGATGTCGGGCCGGCCGGCCAGCTCGCATATCTTGCGGGCGTTGTTCTGGGTCAGATTCAGCGGCACGTTGCCGGCTACCGCGGTGATGCCGACGATCTCCAGCTCGGAACTGCCGAGCGCCAGCAATATGGCGACGGCATCGTCCTGGCCGGGATCCGTGTCGATGATGATCTTTCTGGACTGGGGCATTTCAATTCCTTTTGGGAAGTCTTTTTGGGCGGGTTTTAGAGCATGGTTCCCGGAAGGTGGGAACCGGTTTTCGGACGAAATCATGCTCCAATGAAAGGCTGGATGAAGATGACGGTTCGACGAAACGCCATCCTGATTTGGCGGCTTGAACTTGATCGCGCGACGGACCATATCAAGACCATCGGGAAAAATGCCATCCGGGTTTTTCCAGTTTGTGTCGCTCTTCAGAGGACAGTGTAACAATGAGTCGAATGACGCCTTTCTCCAGCCCGCTTCTCCTGGGTTTTGATGCCATGGAAAAGACGCTTGAGCGTCTGGCGAAGTCCGGCGACAGCTACCCTCCGTACAATATCGAGCGCCTCAATGCCGCCGACGGCAAGGCCGAAAGGCTGCGCATCACGCTGGCCGTTGCCGGTTTTGCAGAAAGCGACCTCGATGTCACCACGGAGGAAAACCAGCTGATCGTGCGCGGTCGTCAGACTGACGACACCGAGCGCGAATTCCTGCACCGCGGCATCGCCGCGCGCCAGTTCCAGCGCTGCTTCGTGCTGGCCGACGGCATGCGGGTGATCGCGGCGGAACTTAAGAACGGTCTGCTGTCGATCGATCTCGATCGGCCGGAGTCCGAGCGGATGGTACGGAAAATAAACATATCGGTGAAAGACTGACCTTTGCCGATGGCTCTATGCGAGGCGGCCGATCCTGGCGTCCTCGCGCCAAGGAGGCTTGAAATGACCAGAACTGACGAAACGATCACCATGACCAGCGGCGAACTCGCTCATCTCGGCGAAGGTTCGGTCGCTTATCTCAGGAAAGTGTCGAGCGACGACCTGCGCGGCCGCTTCCCCGGCCTCGGCGAGATCGCGCCCGGCCTGGAGCTGTGGGCGCTGTTTGCCGCCAACGGCCAGCCGATTCTGCTTTCCGACGCCCGTGACCGGGCACTGGCGGGTGCGTTGGAGAACGACCTGACCACTGTCGCCATTCACTAAGGCGATTGCTGGCAGTCTGAAATGGAAAGGGCCGCTCCCGGCGGCCCCTCTAGGGTTTCATCCCAAAAACCAGGTTCGATCCCAAAACGTCAGGCCGCGTGCGAGGCCTGCGTATCAGACAAGAGCGCGTGGATCGCCACCGCGTCGCGCGTTCCCCTGATCTTGGCCACCGTGTCGGCATCGCGCAGCACGCGCGCGATGCGCGACAGCGCCTTGAGATGGTCGGCGCCGGCGCCTTCCGGCGCAAGCAGCAAAAACACCAGGTCGACCGGCTGGTCGTCCAGCGCCTCGAAATCGACCGGCGTTTCCAGCCGGGCGAAGACGCCGGCGATCCGCTTCACGCCGGCGAGCTTGCCATGAGGAATGGCAATGCCGTTGCCGACGCCGGTCGAGCCCAGCCGCTCGCGCTGCAGGATGGTGTCGAACACCTCCCGCTCCGGAATCCCCGAAATCGCCGCCGCCCTCTCCGACAGCAATTGCAGAAGCTGCTTTTTGGAATTCGCCTTCAACGCCGGCATGATCGCCGGAACGCTGATGAGATCGCTGAGATCCATGCTTGAAAAATCCCTTGCTCGCCTGCCGCGCCAGTCGTCGCCCCCTTGCGCGGCTGGCTTTTTATCCTTGCGCGACTTTGGTCGTCGACGGATCGATCCAGCCGATGTTGCCATCCGGCCGGCGGTAGACGATGTTGAGATGGTCGGTTCCGGCGTTGCGGAACAGGAAGACCGGGCTGTCGCTGTTGTCGAGCTCGATGACCGCCGAAGCCACCGACATGGTCCGCAGCGTCAAGCTTGATTCGGCGACGATGACCGGAGCGAAGTCCTCCGGAATGTCTTCCTCGTCGTCGGCGAGGGGAGCCATCACGGTGTAGGCGATGTCGGTCGGCTCTTCGCCATTGCCGTTGCCGGTGTTGCGCGACTTCAGCCGGCGCTTGTAGCGCCGCAGCCGCGTTTCCAGGCGGTCGGCCGCCGCCTCGAAGGCAAGCGTCGGGTCCTGGGCATCGCCGGTCGCCTGCAAAGAAGCGCCGGAATCGAGCCGGACCATGCAGTCGGCGGAGAAACGCGACCCCGATTTGATGACCGTGACATGTCCTGAAAAACCCCGATCGAAATATTTCTCGATCGCCTCGCCGACCCGGTCGTTGATGCGCGTGCGGAACGCATCGCCGATGTCCATGTGTTTTCCCGAAATGCGTAGATTCATCTGAAAACTGACCTTCCTTGCTCAGGCTTCAAACTGTTCCCGAGTTTATACCCGTGGTGCGCGCGCACAAGCTTTGCAGCGGCATGCGCGCCGATTTTAGACCCGAACTTTCCGGTTGATCACAAGTCGCCTTCTTGGCCGTCCATGGCCGTGTCTGACGGACCCATTCGCTAGCGGGCATCACCGCCCTGCTCCATGCGGGCGGGCTTCTAGACACTTCATTGCGGCTTGTCAATGAAACTCGGGAATTGTGGGAAATCAGCACCGTCTCGCACCGGCCAGGGCTTGTCGAGATTCGCATCGGCCTAGCGGCCGGCGTTCGCGAGCGCCCGCTTCTCCCGCCGCCGCTGCACCGACGAGGGAATGTTCATGCCTTCGCGATATTTCGCGACGGTGCGGCGCGCGATGTCGACCCCGCTTTCCTTGAGCATGTCGACGATGGCGTCGTCGGAAAGCACGTCGATGGGCTTTTCCTCGTCGATCATCTGCTTGATGCGGTCGCGCACGGCCTCGGACGAATGCGCTTCGCCGCCTTCCGCGGAGGCAATTGACGCGGTGAAGAAATAGCGCAGCTCGAAGACGCCGCGCGGCGTCAGCATATATTTGTTGGCGGTGACGCGGCTGACCGTCGATTCATGCATGCCGATGGCGTCGGCCACCGTACGCAGGTTGAGCGGCTTGAGATGGCGCACGCCATGGACGAGGAAAGCGTCCTGTTGCCGCACGATCTCGGACGCCACCTTGAGAATGGTCTTGGCCCGTTGATCGAGGCTGCGCGTCAGCCAGTTGGCGTTCTGCAGGCATTCGGCGAGAAACTCTTTTTCCGCCTGGTCCTTGGCATGGCTCGAAATGCGGGCGAAATAGACATTGTCCACCAGCACGCGAGGCAGCGTATCGGCATTGAGCTCCACCGCCCAGCTGCCGTCATTGGCGGCGCGCACCTCGACATCGGCGACGATCGCGTCGCTCGCGCCGCCCGAAAACGCCAGGCCGGGCCGCGGATCGAGCGCGCGGATCTCGGCCAGCATGTCGAGCAGGTCTTCCTCGTCGACGCCGCAGATGCGTTTCAGCGACTGGAAATCCCGCCGCGCCAGAAGCTCGAGGTTGGCGACCAGCGCCTTCATCGCCGGATCGAGCCGGTCGCGCACCGCCAGTTGCAGCGACAGGCACTCGGCAAGGTCGCGCGCGAAAAGTCCTGCTGGCTCGAAGGTCTGGCACACGCCAAGCACCCGCGCCACCGCCGCGCCGTCCGTGCCGAGCCGAACCGCGATCTCGTCGAGTTCGGTGCGCAGGTACCCGGCTTCGTCGAGCCCCTCGGCCAGCTCACCCGCGATAAGGCGTTCGCCGGGGCTCAAGGAGGCAAGCGCGATTTGCTCGCCGACATGTTCGCGCAGCGTGATGGCGGCCGCGGCCATGTCGCCGACGTCGAACCCCTCGGACGATGCTCCGCCCGCGCCGCCCCCGGCGGCCGACTTCCATTGCGCCGTGAGATCCGGCCCCAGCCTCTCGCTGGTGCCTGGGTCGTCTGGAAACAGGTTCTCCAGGGAAGAATCGAGCTTTTGCGAGATCGCTTCCGCGCTCCACTCCATCTCGCCCTCGAACCAGTCGCCGTCGGTGCCCTTTTCCGGCGATGTCTCGCTTTTCTGGGATAGATCGCCGGCGGCATCGTCCTGCGGCTCGGCCCGTTCCAGCAGCGGGTTGCGCTCGATCTCCTCGTCGATGAAGCGCTCGAGCTCGACATGGGTGAGCTGCAGCAGCCTAATCGACTGCATCAGCTGCGGCGTCATCACCAGCGACTGGGATTGTCTGAGCTGCAGTTTGGCTGCCAGCGCCATGATGGACTTCAAACGCCTCGTCTACGCGTCGACTATTTTTCGGTCGGGCATAGAAACTGGCCCGGCTTTTGCTTGTCAAGCAAAACGCTAGCAGCTGCGGCTTACCGGAGCGTTATCGAGCGCTAAAATGACCGAAAGCCGTGACGCGGCCATTGAAATGCGTCGAAACCCGCGGTCAGAGCGTGAAACCCTCGCCGAGATAGAGACGCCGCACATCGGCGTTGGCGACGATCTCGTCGGCGCGGCCATGCGTCAGCACCTGACCGGCATGGATGATGTAGGCGCGGTCGATCAGGCCGAGCGTCTCGCGCACATTGTGGTCGGTGATCAAGACGCCGATGCCGCGCGCCGTGAGGTGGCGAACGAGTTGCTGGATATCGGCGACGGCGATCGGATCGATGCCGGCGAAGGGCTCGTCGAGCAGCATATAGGCAGGCCGCGTCGCCAGCGCCCGCGCGATTTCGAGGCGACGCCGTTCGCCGCCCGACAGCGACATGGACGGCGCCTTGCGCAGATGGCTGATGTGAAACTCCTCGAGCAGCTCGTCGAGCGTGCGCTCGCGTTCCTTGCGGCTCTTTTCCACCACCTCCAGCACGGCCCGGATGTTCTGCTCGACATTCAGGCCGCGGAAGATCGACGCTTCCTGCGGCAGATAGCCGATGCCGAGGCGGGCGCGCCGGTACATCGGCATCGAGGTGACATCGAAGCCGTCGATCTCGATCGAGCCTTCGTCGACGGGAACAAGGCCGGTGACCATGTAGAAACAGGTGGTCTTGCCAGCGCCGTTGGGGCCGAGCAGGCCGACAGCCTCACCGGCGCGCACGCCGAGCGTCACACCGCTCACCACCTTGCGACCCTTGTAGCTCTTGGTCAGCCCCTTCGCGATCAGGGTGCCCTTGAACTTCGCCTTGTCGGCGCCGACCGTCGCCGGCGCAGCGGGTTGTGCGGCTGCCCGTCCCGGAAGACGGGCCAGCAGCGAAGTCACGCCGGCCATTATTTGCTCGACGCTCCCTGCTGCGCGTCCTGTTTCTGCGGCTTGAACATCATGATGACGCGAGGACAGCCTTCGACATTGCCGAGGCCGCTCTTCATCTGCACGGTGAGCTTGCAGCCCTTGAGCACATTGTCGCCCTGCGACAGCACCACTTCCTTGCCGGAAAGCACCAGCACCTGCGTCTTCATGTCGAATTTGCCGGTGTCGCCGGTGGCGATCTGGTCGTTCGATTTGATGTAGACTTTGTTCTCGACCTCGAGATGGTCGATATTGGCGGCGCCCGTCATCGCCGATGCGCCGGCCGCGGCACTTTTGCCGGCATTGGCATCCTTGACATAGTAGACCGTCATCTTGCCGGCCTTGAGCAGGGTCGGCCCCTGATTAACCGTCACATTGCCGCTGAACACGGCCATGCTTTCGGCCTGGCGGACCTCGAGCTTGTCGCTTTCGATCTGGATCGGCTGGTCACCCGACAGCTTGAGCCCGGGAATCTGGCTGGTCGCGCTCGACTGCGCGAACGAATGCGCCGTTGCCAAAAACAGCAATGCGGAAGCAGCGCCCGGAAGCCATGCGGATTTACTGCGACGCATTCTGTTCTCCACCGTTTACCCCCGCTGCCTTCAGCGCAGTTGGATCTATGTTGACGCGAACCCGGCTCTCGAAGACCACGAGCCTGCCATTGTCCTCGACCGACATCGAGTCCGCGGTGATGCGCGACCCGCCACGACTGACGTCGACCGGGTTGCTCGTCTTCATAGAGCCTTTGCCCATGTCTAGGAAGATCGATTTGAACTTCGCCATCAGGCCGTCCGTCGTCGTCACGCTGACGTCGCTGGTCAGATCCATCGTGTTGGCGTCGCGATTGTAGATACCGTGCGCGGCATCCACCGACACGATGTTGTCGGTGGCGACGGGCAGTCTGGCGTTGATGCCTTCGAGGTCGATGACGGCCTGCTGGCCGACATCCTGCGTCGCCCTGGTCGCCGTCAGCGAATATGGAAGCTTCTGCTTGGTGAAGCCGTTGAGCTTCGGATTGGCCATCACCAGCTTGCCATCGGAAAACGCCGTGCCGTCGGCCTGCACCGAGACCGACAGCGGCGCTTTGAGGTAGGAATAGACCGGAAAAGCGACGGCGATCGCGACCGCGAGCAGCGGCACCGCGAATTTCAGCACGCGCACGCGGCGCGAGTGCCGCCGGGCGCGGTTGAACGCATCGCCACGCGTGCCGCCTTGGTTCGCGGGAGCCGATGCCTCACCGGCATCGCTCGTTTCGTCAGATCGCGCCAACATGACTTTTTCTAATGGACCTTTGCCCGCCCAAACACCGCCTATAGGTGGTATGCCGGCACCTACAAGCAAGCACAAGCGGAGGAAAACTGCAAAAATGTGACAGCTGCCGCGCGCAAAATCGAAAGGAATTCGGCGAGACGGCCTGTACTTCATAGCAGATACGGACTGCTTGCGTTAATTTTTCGTGAGCCCGGCGTCACCGCCGGAGGCCGAAGCCGGGCCTTTCGGAACAGTTCCGGGAAAGCTGCGAGCGGTTTCCGACAGGAATTGCATCAGGACAAGAAAGTAGAGGGGTCACCCTTCTGTGAAGCGGATGACCCGCGCCAGGAAACGGTAGCCGTGTGTAGAAGCTTGCTTTAAAAGCGTGCTTTCCCACCACCCACGAGGCTGACAATGGCAATGAGAGCCGACGACTTGATCGACCGCCGCCGCTTGCGCCGCAAGCTGACGTTCTGGCGCGTGGTCGCGTTTCTGGTTCTGGCGGCAGCGATCATCGCCTTCTCGACCTGGGTCTATGACGACAATTTTACCGGCCGGGCGGTCCCCCACATCGCCAAGGTCAAGATTGAAGGCACCATCACCGAGGACGAGGAGCTGCTCAAAAGGCTGGAATCGATCCGCAAGTCGCCGGAGGTGAAGGGCGTCATCCTGTCGATCGATTCGCCGGGAGGCACCACGGTCGGAGGCGAGTCCACATTCGACGCCGTGCGCAAGCTTGCCGGCGACAAGCCGGTGGTGGCCGAAGTCGGCACGCTGGCGGCGTCGGCCGGCTATATGATCGCAAGCGCAGCCGACCACATCGTCGCCCGCAAGACATCCATCGTCGGTTCGATCGGCGTGCTGATCCAGTATCCTGACGTCAGCGGTCTCATGGACAAGCTCGGCATCAAGCTGGAGGAGGTGAAATCGTCGCCGCTCAAGGCTTCGCCCTCGCCCTTCAAGCCGACCAATGACGACGAGCGCGCCATGGTGCGCAAGCTGATCCTCGACAGCTACGACTGGTTCGTCGGCATCGTCGCCGATCGCCGCAAGATGACGCATGAGCAGGCGCTGGCTCTGGCCGACGGTTCGATCTTCACCGGCCGCCAGGCTTTGGCCAACCACCTGGTCGACGCCGTCGGCGGCGAGCAGGAGGCGATCGACTGGCTGGCGACGAAGGGCGTGGACAGCAAGCTCAAGGTCGTCGAGTGGAAGGACAAGGACAGGCATGGCGGTTTCCTGTTTTCCCAGTCGATGGCAAAAGTGGCGGCCAAGGCGCTCGGCCTGCCGGATGCCGGCGGCGATATCATTCACGAACTTGGCGCCGACCGCTTGTTTCTTGACGGTCTCGTTTCGGTCTGGCACCCTTAAGGTGCCGTTGGGACGAGCCGAAAAAGCAATAAAATCATCCTGATAATCGGTTGCAGTGGTTTTACGGGGAATGTTCTATGATCAAATCCGAACTTGTGCAGATCATTGCTGCACGCAACCCGCACCTTTTCCTGCGCGACGTCGAAAACATCGTCGGCGCGATCTTTGACGAGATCACCGACGCGCTTGCTGAGGGCAACCGGGTCGAGCTGCGCGGTTTCGGCGCCTTTTCGGTGAAGAACCGTCCGGCCCGCACCGGTCGCAACCCGCGCACCGGCGAATCCGTTGAAGTCGAGGAAAAATGGGTGCCGTTCTTCAAGACCGGCAAGGAGTTGCGCGAAAGGCTGAACGGCGGCAAATAGGCGCCGGGCCGGCGGCGAAACGGCGTCTCGGCGCCTAAGGCATGTCTGTCTCCCGGAAGCGGAGACCGGTTTCGGGACAAGGACATGCGCGCTTCAAGAAGCCTCTCCATGGAGATTTGATGTTCAATCGCTTCGTCCTCGTCGTGGTCTTCGTGCCGCTGGCCGTCATCCTGATCGCGCTCGCCGTCGCCAATCGCGGCCCTGTCGCCTTCACGGTCGATCCATTTCATCCCGGCAATCCCGCGCTGACGCTGAGCCTGCCGCTTTTCATCTTCCTGTTCCTGGCTTTGGCCATCGGCATGGTCCTCGGAAGCCTGGCCACCTGGGTGAAGCAGGGACGCTATCGCAAGCTCGCGCGCCAGCGCGGCCTCGAGGCGGAAAACCTGCGCCAGGCGGTGAGCCGCACGCCCGTGGCGCCCAAGGGACTGGCGCTGCCCAACCCGACGAACTAATGCATGTCGCCCAGAAGTGCGAAGCGGTTCTGGGACAACGATATGCATCGAACAAAGGCTTAAAGCGCGCCGCCTGATTCTGTTTCAGCGCGACGCGCTTTAGCAATTCCAGGCAAAGTGCGTAGCGGTTTTCCGTCCGGAATTGCGTAGAAGATAGTCGAGCGTCCTTTCGACACCACGGAGCTTTCAATGCTGACCATTTCGGCCGCCGAGGTCGACCGCGCGCTGACCTTTCCCGGCCTTGTCGAGACATTGCGCACGGCTTTTCGCGATGGCGCCGTGCAGCCGGTTCGCCACCATCATGGCGTCGAACGGCCGGACGGCGCCGCCTCGACCTTGCTTTTGATGCCGGCCTGGACCGACTTCAACGCCGCGGGCACCTCCGAGGGAGGCCATATCGGCGTCAAGATCGTCACCGTGTCGCCGGACAACAATGCCATCGGCAAGCCGGCGGTCATGGGCCTTTATCTTTTGCTCGACGGCGTCACCGGCGAGCCGCAAGCGCTGATCGACGGCCAGCGGCTGACGCAGTGGCGCACGACCTGCGCCTCCGCGCTCGCCGCCTCCTATCTCGCCCGCAAGGACGCCTCGCGGCTTCTGGTGATCGGCGCCGGCGCACTGTCGCCCTTCCTTGCCAAGGCGCATTCGGCGGTCAGGCCGATCACATCCATCCGCATCTGGAACCGCACGCCGGCCAATGCCGAAAAAGTGGCCGCCGCGTTGCGCGCCGAAGGCCTTCCGGCAAATGCCGCCGGCGATCTCGACGCGGAGCTTGCCGAGGCTGACATCGTCGCTTCCGCGACCATCTCGAACACGCCGCTGGTCAAGGGCGCGCTGCTGAAGCCGGGCGCCCATGTCGATCTCGTCGGCGGCTTCACGCCGACGATGCGCGAGAGCGATGACGATGCGATCAAGCGTGCCCGCGTCTATGTCGACACCCGCGCCGGCGCCACCAAGGAAGCCGGCGACATCGTCCAGCCGCTGGCCTCCGGCGTGCTGAAACCGGAAGCGATTGTCGCCGACCTGCACGAGCTCGCGCGCGGCGAGAAACAGGGCCGGCAAACCGACGACGAGATCACGCTGTTCAAGTCGGTCGGCGCGGCGCTAGAGGATCTCGCCGCCGGCGTCGCCGTCTACAACGCGCTCAAATAGGCAGTAGGGATTGGGCAGTAGGCAATAGGGAAAATAGCCTGCTGCCTGCTGCCTACTGCCCATTAGGCCAATAGACGCGCAGGCGATGATTGTCGGGATCGAGGGCAACGAAGGTGCGGCCGAAATCGAGATCTAGTGGCGCCTGCAGTACCTTAAGGCCTCTGCCAGTCCAATCCGCATGAGTGGCGTCGACCCCAGCCGCATTCTCGACCGCGATCACGAGCTCGCCCCCACCGCCTGCTGCCGCCGCAGCCGGCTCGACCGTGTGGCGCGACCAGAGGCCGAGCTTGAACCCCTTGTCGAGCACGAACATCACGAAGGTCGGCGAGGATTCAACCGGCTCGCGCCCGAGCAGCGAAGCGTAGAACGCGCCGCTCTTTTCCGGGCTGTCGACATAGAGGATGACGAAATTCGGCGTGGTCATATCTGATCTCCAAAGTGTCTGAACCTTGGAGACGATATGCGAACCTGCTGTCAGATTCTGGCAGCAGCGATCAGCCGGAAGCGTCTTTCGCGCCGTTCCGGCCGGGCGCGTCAAGGCCCGCCCGCCACTCCTTCAGCATCGCCTGGCGGCGGCGCGGATAGCGGATGTCTGTCGCTGTCAGGCCGGACATCCGGTCGGCGCGGAAATGCCGGAAATCCTGGCGCGTTTCGCACCACGCCACCATCACCCGTACCTTGTCGAAGAAGGCGAGCGCGAACGGCCAGACCAGACGCTTCGATGCCGCTCCCCCGGCGTCGCGATAAAGGAAGCCAAGCTTGCGCTCGTCACGGATCGCCTGCCGCACGATGCCGAGGTCGATCGCTTCGGCATTTTCCGAGCCCGGCCCGACGAGCAGTGTCGTCGCGTCGAGATCGTCGCGCAGATCATCCGGCAGCACCGCCGCGATCTTGGCCAGCGCATCCGCCGCGGCGGCCGCCAGCCTTTTGTCCGGCTGCTTAGCCACCCAGCGCGAGCCGAGCACGATCGCCTCGATCTCCTCGTCGCTGAACATCAGCGGCGGCAGCATGAAGCCGGGCTTCAGCACATAGCCAAGCCCCGCCTCGCCTTCGATTGGCGCGCCCTGCCCCTGCAGCGTCGCGATGTCGCGATAGAGGGTGCGGATCGATACGCCGATTGCGTCCGCAAGCGTGCGGCCGCTCACCGGCCGGCGATGGCGGCGAAGGATCTGGACGAGGTCGAGCAGGCGGGCTGAACGGGACATGAATGGCTAACCGGCGTGCCGGACAATAGGGCTGGCCTGCACATCGCGGCAAGCGACCTTCTGCCACGGAACGCCCGCGTCCCGTTCCCGTTCTCCCCACAATGGAGATGCGCGGGATCCTGCTGTTCTGGTCGGTGCTGACCGTTTTCGTCGCGGCGCTCAGCCTTGGGCCGTCCTTTGCCCACGTGCTGGAATCGCTGCCCAGGCTGACGAAATGGTCGCCGGCGCTCTGGCGAGAGGCGACGGTCTTCAACGGTCAGTTCCTGCTCTTTGCCGTCATTGGAGCGCCGCTCGATATCGCTGCGATCCTCTGCCCGGCGCTGCTTGCCTGGATGCTGCGCGGCCAAGCGACAGCCTTCTGGCTCGTGCTCGCCGCCACACTGCTTTATGCCGTCTCGCTGGCGCTCTGGTTCGGACTGGTCAAGCCGGCCAACGACATTCTTGCGACCTGGGCGCCCGGACCGATCCCGGACAATTTCGAGGCCGTCCGGCTGCGTTGGGAGACCGGCCACATGGCGGTGGCCGCGGCGAAGGCGCTTGGCTTCGTTTCGCTTTGTTTCGGCCTGCTCGGCATCCGGCATGGTTGATGACAGCACCATTGAATGAGGCAGGCTTTGTTGCGCCGGTGGGCTGAGCTGTGGCAGAAGCGGGCCGAACCGCCGGAGATGACCCTTTTTGAAATCTTTTCGCGACAAACGCCGCGATGGCCGCCCGCATCCCGCAAGGGCGGAACAGCCCCGCCCGCGTGATGCGTTCGCGGCCGGACGGCAGCAGGCCGCACCTGCCGAGCGCCGTGAAACAAAGCCGGCGGAGCGGCAGGAAGCCAAGCCGGCGCCGCGCGTGCTTGCGCGCCGCGAAGGCGCGTTGCCTGCCGAGCGCCTGCCGTTGATCCTCGAAGTCGCGCCAAACGCCGATTACGCCCTGCTTGACAGCGGCGCCGGCGAGAAGCTCGAGCAATACGGCCCCTACCGCATCGTGCGCCCCGAGGGCCAGGCAATCTGGCAGCGGGCCCTGCCGGCGAAGGACTGGGAGCGCGCCGACGCCATCTTTACCGGCGACACCGACGAAGAAGGCATCGGCCGCTGGCGGTTTCCCAAAACGCCGCTCGGCGAAACCTGGCCGATGAAGCATGACGGCATCGATTATCTCGGCCGCTTCACCTCGTTTCGCCATGTCGGCGTCTTTCCGGAGCAGGCCTCGCATTGGGACCATATGGCGGGACTGATCGCGTCGGCGAGACGCCCGGTCAAGGTGCTTAACCTGTTCGGCTATACCGGCCTCGCCTCGCTGGTGGCGGCCCGCGCCGGCGCCGAGGTCACCCATGTCGATGCCTCGAAGAAGGCGATCGGCTGGGCGCGCGAGAACCAGGAGATGGCCGGCCTTGCCGACAAGCCGATCCGCTGGATCGTCGAGGACGCGATGAAATTCGCCGAGCGCGAGGAACGCCGCGGCAGCCGCTACGACATCGTGCTGTTCGATCCGCCGGCCTATGGCCGCGGACCCAAGGGCGAGGTCTGGCAATTGTTCGAGGACCTGCCGGGCCTCACCGAGCTTTGCCGCTCGATCCTGACGCCGAAACCGCTCGCCGTCGTCCTCACCGCCTATTCGATCCGCGCTTCCTTCTTCGCCATCCATGCGCTGATGCGCGATACCTTCGCCGGTATGGGCGGCACGGTCGAATCCGGCGAGCTGATCATTCGCGAGAAATCCGCCGGCCGCGCGCTGTCGACCTCGCTGTTCTCGCGCTGGGTGGCTTGAATGACGGCACATGACGGCGCTCGCCCTGTCGGGCAGGTCAAGGAAGTCACCAGCCTTGCCAATCCCCTGGTCAAGGACATCAAGGCGCTGGCGCTCAAAAAATTCCGCGACCAGCAGAACGCCTTCATGGCCGAGGGCCTGAAGCTGGTCATCGATGCCCTCGACCTCGGCTGGTCGATCAGGACCTTGGTCTTCGCCAAGGCCGGACGCGGCAACCCGGCCGTCGAAAAAGTCGCCGCGCGGACCGTTGCCGCCGGCGGCATGGTGCTCGAAGTTTCCGAAAAGGTGCTCGCTGCCATCACCCGCCGTGAGAACCCGCAAATGGTGGTCGGCGTCTTCGCGCAGCAGACGGTGCCGCTGAAGGACATCCGCGCCAGGGACGGCGATGTCTGGGTGGCGCTCGACCGGGTGCGCGACCCCGGCAATCTCGGCACCGTGATCCGCACCGTCGACGCCGTCGGCGCCAAGGGCGTCATCCTGGTCGGCGACACCACCGACCCGTTCTCGCTGGAGACGGTGCGCGCCACCATGGGCTCGATCTTCGCCGTGCCGGTCGCCAGGGCGACCGAGCAGGCCTTCCTCGCCTGGCGCCGCGATTTCTCCGGCCTTGTCGCCGGAACCCATCTCAAGGGCGCGGTCGACTATCGCTCGGTCGATTTCTCCAGGGGACCGGTCCTGCTGCTGATGGGCAACGAGCAGCAGGGCCTGCCGGACAGTCTCGCCGAAAGCTGCGACCGGCTGCTCAGAATTCCCCAGGCAGGCCGGGCCGATTCGCTCAATCTGGCGGTCGCCACCGGCGTGATGTTGTTCGAGATCCGGCGCGGCGCGTTGAAGCTCGAGCCTGCCAATGACATCCGATGAGGACCGCCAAATGAAATCCTGGTCGCCTTACGTCGTGCTGGTCGTCATCGCCATTGCGCTCGACCAGTGGGTCAAGCAGCTGGTCGAGAACGGTCTCGCCTTTCAGGAGAAGGTCGACCTCCTGCCCTTCCTGGCGCTGTTTCGCACCTACAACACCGGCATCGCCTTCTCGATGTTCGAGTCCTTCGGCGATACCGGCCTGGTAGTCATCGCCGTGCTCGTCGTCGCCTTCGTGCTCTATCTCGCCACGCGCACGTCGGCCGACCATGTCGTCGCTCGTATCGGCTTTGCGCTGATCATCGGCGGCGCGCTCGGCAACCTCATCGACCGCGCCGTCTACGGTCACGTCATCGACTACATCCTGTTCCACACGCCCGTCTGGTCCTTCGCGGTCTTCAATCTCGCCGACACCTTCATCTCGGTCGGCGCAGCGCTTGTCGTCTTCGACGAACTGATCGGCTGGCGGCGCGAAGCCAAGTCCCAGGACCTTGGCAATTGACCTCACGCTGTTGAAACCGCAGACTTCCTCATCAGCCAGAGGCGAGGAGAAAATCATGCCCGACACCTTCAAAGCCATCCTCGTCTCGCGCGATGCGGACAAGAAGCAGTCCGTCGATGTCGTCGACCTCGCCGAGGCCGACCTGATGGAAGGCGATGTCACTGTCGCCGTCGAGGCGACGACGGTGAACTACAAGGACGGGCTCGCCATCACCGGCAAGGCCCCGGTCGTGCGCCGCTGGCCGCTGGTTCCAGGCATCGATTTCGCCGGCACCGTGATCTCCTCCTCGCATGCCGACTGGCGCAAGGGAGACAAGGTAATCCTCAACGGCTGGGGCGTCGGCGAGACGCATTACGGCGCCTATGCCGGCCGCGCCCGCGTCAAGGGCGACTGGCTGGTGCCGCTGCCCGAGGGCATGAGCGCGCATGATGCGATGGCTGTCGGCACGGCGGGCTACACGGCAATGCTCTCGGTCATGGCGCTGGAGCGGCACGGAATCGTGCCGGACCGCGGTCCCGTGGTGGTGACGGGCGCTGCCGGCGGCGTCGGCTCGGTCGCCATCTCGATCCTGTCGAGCCTCGGCTACCATGTCATCGCCTCGACCGGCCGCAACGCCGAGAGCCCCTATCTGATCGACCTTGGTGCGGCCGAGGTGATCTCGCGCGAAGAGCTCAGCCAGCCCGCGAAACCGCTCGCCAAGGAGCGCTGGGCAGGCGGCGTCGACTCGGTCGGCAGCCATACCTTGGCCAATGTGCTGTCGATGACCTCCTATGGCGGCGCGATCGCCGCCTGCGGCCTGGCCGGCGGCATGGACCTGCCGGGAAGCGTCGCGCCCTTCATTCTGCGCGGCGTCTCGCTGCTCGGCATCGATTCGGTGATGGCGCCGAAGCCGGTACGCCTGGAAGCGTGGCGCCGCATCGGCACCGACCTGGACTCCAAGAAGCTGTCGACATTGTCCCGCACGATCGGTTTCGACGGCATTGTCGCCGCCGCGCGCGATATCGTCGAAGGCAAGGTCAGGGGTCGTGTCGTTGTCGATATGTAGCTCGCAACGACCTCGCGAAGCTCGGTTTCGCCCGCGCATGCGGACAGCCGGATCCGCTCAAATAGCTAAAATTCGAACGATCCCTCCCAGCCTTCCATAATTTCTGTCTGGCATGATCTGCGCATGGTCGCGGACTCCGACATCAGACAGGACAGTAAAGCCGCTGGCGCTCACAGGCTCATCCCCGATGCGCCGAAGCGGCAGGTGCTCGTCGCGCCGCCGCTGGCTCCCGACCTGCCGGGGGCCAGCCACGACGGCCTGCCCTTCCTGACGATCGTTGCCGCCATCGCCATCATGGCGGGGCTCGCGCATCTCACCGGAGCGCCGCTCATCATCACGGCCGGCCTCGCCGCCATAGCCTTTGCCGGCCTTGCCATGCATCTGCGCAGCCGTCGCGACGAGCGGCGCACCGCAGCGCTTCTCGACGAGACCGCCGCGCGCAGCCGCGCCGAGATCGAGACTCTCGCCGACCGCATGTGGGAGATGCAGGAGAGCGAGGAGCGCTTCCGCGGTCTGATCGACGCGCTTGGCGACCTCGTCGTCCATCGCGACCGCGACGGCCATATCGTTTATGCCAACAGCGTCTTTGCCTCGCTTGTCGAGTTCGATGCGCGCGATCTTGCCGGCAAGACCTTGTCCGAGCTTGGCATCGATGTCGGCATCGTTCCCGACGCCGCCTTCTCCGATCATGAATGCCTGAGCTCGACGGATGTCGCGATCCGCACCCCGAACGGACCACGCTGGTTCTCCTGGATCGAATTGTCGGTGCGCGACAAGGACACGGGCGCGGTCTCGCACCGGGCGATCGCCCGCGACATCACCGCCCGCAAGCGCGCCGAATCCTCGCTGATCACCGCGCGCGAACGGGCCGAATATGCCAGCCAGGCCAAGTCACGCTTCCTCGCCACCGTCAGCCATGAGATCCGCACGCCGATGAACGGCATCATGGGCATGGCGAAGCTGCTTGCCGATACCGACCTCTCGCCCGAACAGCGCACCTATGTCGGCGCCGTTTCCACCTCGGCCAGCGCGCTGCTCGCGCTCATCGAGGACCTGCTCGACTATTCCAAGATCGAGGCCGGCCGCTTCGAACCCGAGCCCCAGCCGATCTCGCTGCGTGAGATCGCCGACAACATCATCGAACTTCTGGCCGCAAAGGCCTTCGCCAAGAACATAGGCCTCGGCTGCCATGTCGAGCCCGATGTGCCGCAGATGATCACCGCCGATCCCGGCCGCGTGCGCCAGGTGCTGCTCAACCTCATCGGCAATGCGGTGAAGTTCACCGACACGGGCGGGGTGCTGCTGAGCGTGGCACGCGCCCGCAGCGAAACCACCGACCGTATCTGCTTCACCATCGCCGACACCGGCCCGGGCCTGCGGGAAGAGGACATGGAGCGCATTTTCGAGGAATTCGAGCAGTCCGACGGCACCTCGACCAGGGTGCATGGCGGCGCCGGCCTCGGGCTTGCCATCTCGAAGCGGCTGGCGACGGCGATGGGCGGCTCGATCTCGGTCTCGAGCCGGCTCGGCGAGGGATCCGAATTCGTCCTGGAGCTTCCGGCGGTCGCCGCGACCGAGCCGCCGCCGCATCGCCACAACATCCTTGCCGACCGGCGGGCGGTGATCGTGTCGAAAAACGCCATCGAGGCCGATGCCATCGCCCGCGCGATCAGGGCCCATGGCGGCATCGTCGAGGTTGCCGCGACACCGGGCCAGGCCGCCCCCTTCGCTGCGGGCTGCAACGTCCTTCTGATCGATGCCGCGCTCGAAAACAGCGACGGGAGGCTGCTCAAGCGGCTGCGCGATTCTGGCTTTGCCGACTGCGAGGCCATCACCCTGATTGCGCCGACGGATCGCGGCATGCTCGGCGAATTCCGGGCCAGCGGCTATGCCACCTTCCTGGCCCGGCCGGTGCGGGGCGAGACCCTGCTGCGTGTGCTGTTGACCAGCCATGGCTCGGCGCTAGCCAAGCCGCTGCCGAAGCCGCGCGGTGCCCCCTCGGTACGCAAGCGCGACCAGGGCCTGTCGGTGCTGATCGCGGAAGACAATGACATCAACGCCATGCTCGCCCGCGCCACGCTGCTCAAGGCCGGACACCGCGTCAAGATCGTCGGCAACGGCAAGGCCGCGGTCGATGCCGTTACCGATGCCGGCCTCAAGTTCCGCTTCGATGTGGTGCTGATGGACCTGCATATGCCTGTCATGGACGGGCTGGACGCGATCGCCGCCATCCGTCGCCACGAAGAGTCCCTGGCCATGCCCCCGATTCCGATCATGGTGCTTTCGGCCGACAGCCAGGAAAAGACCCGGCATGCCGTGCTTGCCCATGGCGCCAGCGGTTTCGTGACCAAGCCGCTCGACCCGGACGCGCTCGTCCAGGCGGTCGAGGGCCAGGTTGCCGCCTGAGGAAATTTCTAACCGTTGAACGCCTTGGCTTGCTTGGCTTTCGCGATCACAAGATAGCCGGTTGAGTGTATTGCCCAGCCGACAAAGTATTGCCCGCCACGTCGTATCACGGTACTGTCACAATCCTGTTGCACCTACACCGTATCCCCGTGCCAAGAGGGATGGCTCGAAGGAGAATCACTCGTGCATACAGTCGTGCCTGAATGTGACACTCGGCCGAATGCCGGCGGCGCCCTGCTCGCCGCCCGTACCGCCGACGCCGTCGCAAGCGGCGCTCCGCTGGGCCGCATCGGCAATCTCGAAGTGCGGCTCGCCCGCAACGAGGCCGAGATCGCCGCCGCCCAGGAAGTGCGCTACCGGGTATTCTACGACGAGCTTGGCGCGAGGAAGGACCTGTTCCAGGCGCAGGACCGGCGCGACGCCGACCGGTTCGACCCGCTCTGCGATCACCTTCTGGTGTTGGACAATTCCCTTCCCGGCCCTGAGCACCGCCGCATCGTCGGCACCTACCGCCTGCTGCGGCAGGAAATCGCCGCAACGGCCGGCGGCTTCTATTCCGAGGGCGAGTTCGAGCTTACCAAGCTGATTGCGCGGCATCCCGGCCAGCGCTTCCTCGAACTCGGCCGTTCCTGCGTTCTGCCGGAATACCGCTCCAAACGCACCATCGAGGCGCTCTGGCAAGGCATCTGGGCCTATATCAACCACTACGACATCGGCGTGATGACCGGCTGCGCCTCGTTCCATGGCATCGTGCCGGCGGCGCATGCCGAGGCGCTGACCTATCTCGCCCATCATTGCCGCACCAACTCCGCCTGGGATGTTCGCGCGGTTCCGGGACGCTACTGTTCGATGGACCTGATGCCGATCGAGGCGGTGAACGCCAAGGCGGCGATCGCCGCCATGCCGCCGCTGGTCAAGGGCTATCTGCGTGTCGGTGCCCGCATCGGCGACGGCTGCGTCATCGACCACGAATTCTCGACCGTCGACGTCTTCGTCGTCATGCCGGTCAAGGAGATCGGCGCCCGCTATGTCAACTACTATGGCGGCGAAGGGCAGCGTTTCGCGGCATAGCGAATAGCGAATAGCGAATAGCGAATAGCGAATAGAAGAAAGTGGCGGGATCTGTTCCGTTCAACCCCTATTCGCAACTCCCTATTCGCTCCTCGCTCCCTCAGGGAATATCCTCCGGCCTTCGCCCCGGCCGGCTCTTATAGGCCGGAAACGACCAGCCGAATTTAAGCGCTCCGCCGCGCACCGCGAATGCGCCCGCGAAGCCGAGCAGGCTGGACGCCAGCGCCGGCAGGCCGGCAAGATCGCCAAGGGTGAAGATGGCGGCGCCGGCAAGCGCGGCCGTGACATAGATCTCGGGCCTGAGCAGCACCGATGGCTCGCCGGCAAGCAGGTCGCGCAGAATGCCGCCGAAGGTCGCCGTCAAGACGCCGGTGATGACCGACACGACGGGCGAGCCGGTGATCGCCAGCCCCTTGGCCGCGCCCATCACGGAAAAAGCGGCAAGGCCGACGGCATCGAGCCACAGCAGCAGCTTGTAGCGGGATTCGAACCGGTGGGCGCTGAAGAAGACCAGCACCGCGACGACGGCGCAGATCAGCACATAGCCGCTGTTGGCGACCCAGAACACCGGCAGGTTGAGGATGACGTCGCGCAGCGTCCCGCCGCCGATGCCGGTGACGCTGGCCAGGAACAGAAAGCCGATGATGTCGAGTTCTTTGCGCGATGCGGCAAGCGCACCCGTCGCCGCGAACACGGCGACGCCGGCATAGTCGAGCAACGCGATGGGATTCATGGGCGAGCGAGTAGTGAGTAGCGAATAGTGAGTAGGGAAATAGCACGAAGCCGCGGATAAATATCAGCCCCTACTCACTACTCCCTATTCGCTACTCCCTCTCACGCATCCTTCTCGGCCTGCTCGTTCACCGGGCCCGGCTCGACCTTGGCCTCGGCGGCCGCCTTCGGGCCGCCCTTGGCGACACCGACCATCGCTGGCCGCAGCACGCGCTCGCCGATCGAATAGCCCGGCTGCACCACCTGGACGACAGTGCCTGCGGGAACATCCGGATTGGGGACCTCGAACATCGCCTGGTGGAAGTTCGGATCGAACTTCTCGCCTTCGGGCGCGAGTCTCTTCACGCCGTGGCGCTCCAGCGCCGAAAGCATGGCGCGCTCGGTAAGGTCAACCCCTTCGATCAGCGATTTGAAGCCGGCGTCGCCGCTGGCCTTCGCCTCGGCGGGAATCGCGTCCAGCGCGCGGCGCAGATTGTCGGACACCGACAGCATGTCGCGCGCGAAATTGGCGACGGCATAGGCGCGGGCGTCCTGGACGTCGCGCGCGGTGCGCCGCCGCAAATTCTCCATTTCGGCCGCCGCGCGCAGTGCACGGTCCTTCAGTTCCTCGTTTTCCTTCAGCAGCCGCACCAACGCTTCGTAGTCGCCGTCGACGCCGCCCTCCGCACGCTCGCCGGAAGCCTCGGCGGCTTCGATCTCTTCGGGCGTGCGTTCGTCTTTTGCCTGGTCGCTCATCGCGTTTCCCGTCATTTCGAATTGCTCTGGATTTGCGCCCGATATCGAGGTTTGGAGGGCAAAAATCAAGGGGCAAGCGCAGGCGGCCGGCGGCAGGCTGCCGTTCCAAATTAATTCAAACTTTACCGTATCACGCAGCTTTGCTTGCTCTCGAGCACTGCCACGGGAACCATGAACCGCCCGCGGGAGTTTCGAAGCCGACACAGGATTTTGGGACGATGAACGGCAACAACGGCAACAGGCGCGCCGAATTGGCCAACGATATCAGGCGGCAGGCGGGCAGCGAAGCGACGAAGCGCTTTCTGCGCACCTTGCCGGTATTTCGCCTGGAAAGGGAGATGCCCCGGCAGTTGACCGACCTGCTTGACCGCCTCGACGGCGCCGAGGCGGAGAACGCGGACGACCCGCGGCGTCAGTAGCCGCGCGCCGCAACTGACAAGTTTCAGGCCGCCTTCCTGTCGTCGCGCATCAGCACTTCGCCGTGACGGATCTCGGTGCCGAGCACCTTCAGGCATTCCCGCATGAAGGCGGCTAGGCCCGGCCAGCCCTTGGCTGAAACCAGATTGCCGTCGACATGGGCGCCGGTCGGCGCGACATCGATATAGATGCCGCCGGCAAGCGTCACTTCCGGCTCGCAATAATGCAGCGCCGCCACTTCCTTGCCGCGCACCACGCCGTCGACCGCGATCAGGATCTGCGCGCCGTGACAGATGGTGAAGATCGGCTTGCCGGTTTCATGGAAATGCCTGACCAGCGCCTGCACGCGCTTGTCGATGCGGATATATTCCGGCCCGCGGCCGCCCGCCGCATAGACAGCATCGTAGTCGGCTGGGCTCACCTCGGCGAAGGTCTTGTTGAGGATGTAATCGTGACCGGGTTTTTCGGTATAGGTCTGGTGGCCCTCGAAGTCGTGCAATGAGGTCTTGAGCACGTCGCCGGCCTTCTTGTCCGGGCACACGACATGGACGGTGTGGCCGACCGCGTGCATGGCCTGCTCAAAGACGAAAATCTCGTATTCCTCGCTGAACTCGCCAACGAGCATCAATATCTTCTTGCCTGCCATGCTGCTTCCTCCCTTAGCTGGCCATTATTTCGTGGTACGAAGTAATGGCCTATTCTAAGGGCAGGTCGGCCGAAGCGGAAGCCCGAATCGCCAATGTGGTCTGACCAGACCAGCGCAGCGCGCTTTCCAAACCTATCTTGAGCTGGGCTGACAACAAAATGCGTGACGCTGGTCGGACCACAGCGATTTCATTCGCCCAATGAAATGCCGCGTCAGCTGGGACGCTTGCGCCGCCAGGAATATTTTGGACCCTTGGCCTCCGGTTCGACCGCCGGCTGATAGTAAAGCGGCAAGCCGCCGGTGCGGCCTTCCTCCAGCCGCTTCAAGAGCACCGGATTGGAGACCTCAAACTCGTCGAAGCCGAGCCGCAGCATATGCGGCAGCTGGTCGACCAGCACCTGCCCGGTCGCGCGCACCGCGCCCTTGAATTGATGCCGGGCGCGCAGCAATTCGCCCTTGGAAAAAGAGCGGCCGTCATTGAAGGCCGGGAAGGCCAGCGCTACCAGCGACAGCTGGTCGAGCAGGCCAGTTATCTTGTCCAGCTCGTCGCCGGGCTGCAGCAGGACGCCGAGACGCTCCTTGGCCGATTTGCGAACGTCTTCATCCAGCCCGAGAAAAGCCTGCAGAGGCAGGATGAAACGGCCGTTGCCGGCAAGCGCCTCGGCGCTTTCGGCGTGGGTCCACTCATCCTCGCGAAAACCGTCACGGGTCCAGAGGCGGGTCCCCGCTGTCGTCGATCCAGTCATCAAAATTCCTAAAGTTCCAAAGAGTCCCAAGGATATGTCGAGATTCAGGTCAGGCCGAGCCGAAAATGGTGGCTTCCGAGAACCGGAGCGGAGCGTACTTGAAGTACGTGAGCACCGGAAGCGCAGGAAGTCGCCATTTGCAGGCCGGCATCACCTGAATATCGGCGTATCCTAAAGTGAGGCGTCGGTCAGCGACTTTTCCAGCCCCGACAAATGAATGCCGCACTCGGTCTTGGCGTGCCCCGCCCAGCGGCCGCTGCGCGCATCCTCGCCCGGCTGCACCGGCTGCGTGCAGGGGAAGCAGCCGATCGAGAGATAGCCATAGGCGACCAGCGGATTTTCGCGCAGCGCATGCGCCCGCATATAGTCGGCCTGGTCCGATGTCGTCCAATGCGCCAGCGGATTGATGCGGATGCGTGAGCCGACGGCCTCGAAGACGGGCAAAGCCGTGCGCGTCGAAGCCTGGAAGCGCTTGCGCCCCGTGAACCAGGCGCGGAACGGTTCGACGCCGCGCGCCAGCGGCTCGACCTTGCGCACATTGCAGCAGGAATCGGTGTCGGTCTCGTGCAGCCTGCCGGTCGGGTCGACGCGTTGGAGCGCGGTCTCTTCCGGCTTGATCACCCTGATGTCGGTGAGGCCGAAATCGGCGACCAGCGCGTCGCGATAGCCGAGCGTCTCCTCGAAATGCTTGCCGGTGTCGAGGAAGATGACCGGCAGCGCGCGGTCGATCTCCGAAATCATGTGCAGCAGCACGGCAGAGTCCGCGCCGAAGGAAGACACCGCGGCGACCGCGCCGCGGAATTCGTGCGCCGATCGTTCGATGATCTCGATCGGCTTCAGATGGCCCAACAGCGCGTCGAGCCCCGCTGCCTCGGCGGCAACGCCGGTCTCGACTTCGCCTGTCCGGTCAAGCGGCCTTGGTTTCGCCAGCATAGAGCGCCTCCTTGAACGGCGCGGGACCGACACGGCGGTAGGCGTCGATGAAACGTTCGTCAGGACTGAGCCGAAGGCCGAGATAGGTATCGACGATCTGCTCGATGGCATCGGTGATCTCATCCGAGGAGAAGCCGCGGCCGATGATCTCGCCGACGGATGTGTTTTCGTCGGCCGAACCGCCGAGCGTCACCTGATAGAGCTCGGTGCCTTTCTTCTCCACGCCCAGAATGCCGATATGGCCGACATGGTGGTGGCCGCAGGCATTGATGCAGCCGGAGATCTTCAGCTTCAACTCGCCGATTTCGCGCTGCCGCTCCAGCGAGGCGAAGCGGCGCGAGATTTCCTGCGCTACTGGGATCGAGCGCGCCGTGGCCAGCGCGCAATAATCGAGGCCCGGGCACGAGATGATGTCGCTGATCAGATTGGAATTGGCTGTCGCCAGGCCGATCTCGACCAGCGCGTCGTAGACCGCCTTGAGGTCGGCGCGCGCTACATGCGGCAGGATCAGGTTCTGTTCGTGGCTGACGCGCAATTCGTCAAAGGCGTATTTCTCGGCGATGTCGGCAACCGCTTCCATCTGGCTGTCCGTTGCGTCGCCGGGCACCTCGCCGATGCCCTTGAGCGAGATGGTCACCGCCGCGTAATCGGGGTGGCGATGCGTCACGACATTCTGGTCGAGCCATTCCGAAAAGCTCTTGGAATCGAGCCTGGCCTGTTTCACCGCGTCATCGCCTTCCGGTCGGGAAACCAGCGCCGGCGGCGCGAAATAGGCGTTGATCGCCTGGATATCGGCTTCCGGCAGCTTGAGCTCGGCGTCCCTCAGCTCCTGCCACTCGGCCTCGACCTGGCGGGTGATCTCCTCCACGCCGGTCTCGTGCACCAGGATCTTGATACGCGCCTTGAACTTGTTGTCGCGACGGCCGTAGAGGTTGTACACGCGCAGGATGGCCGTGCAGTAGGACAGCAACTCCGCCTCCGGCAGGAAGTCGCGGATCTTTCTCGCCACCATCGGCGTGCGGCCCTGGCCGCCGCCTATGTAGACGGCAAAGCCCAGCTCGCCGGCCGCGTTCTTCTTCAGATGCAGGCCGATGTCATGCGTCTGGATGGCGGCGCGGTCGCGCTCGGCACCGGTCACCGCGATCTTGAACTTGCGCGGCAGGTACGAGAACTCGGGATGCACCGACGACCATTGGCGCAGGATTTCCGCATAGGGACGCGGATCGGCGACCTCGTCGGCGGCGGCTCCCGCAAAATGGTCGGCGGTGACGTTGCGGATGCAGTTGCCGCTGGTCTGGATGGCGTGCATCTCGACGCTCGCCAGATCGGCGAGGATCGCCGGGATGTCGGACAGCGCCGGCCAGTTGAACTGGATGTTCTGGCGCGTGGTGAAATGGCCGTAGCCCTTGTCGTATTTGCGCGCGATGTGGCCGAGCATGCGCAATTGCCTGCTGTTCAACGTGCCGTAGGGCACGGCGATGCGCAGCATATAGGCGTGCAGCTGCAGATAGACGCCGTTCATCAGCCTGAGCGGCCGGAACTGATCCTCGGTGATCTCGCCGGCAAGCCGGCGCTGCACCTGGTCGCTGAACTCGGCGACACGGGCGTGAACGAAATCCTGGTCGAACTCGTCGTAACGGTACATGCTTCGTCTTTCAGGGCGCGTCCGCCCGCTGCTATTCTTGGGTTTAAGCCGCGCGTGCCGCTTCCGGGCTCGCCTGCTTGCCGAGATCGGTGCGGATGGTCGGGCCCGCGGCGCGGATCTTTTCGCGCAGCCGCACCGGCTCGACCAGGCCATCGACTACCGTGACGTCGATCAGGTTGACGTCGACCACCTCATTGTTGGCGCCAGCCGCGGCGCCGATCGCTTCCAGCCGGTCCTCCGCCGTCTTGTCATGCGCGATATCGGCGTGACCAACCGTCTCCGCCCAGCCGCCGTCGGCGTACCAGACGGCGATGCCGTCGGAGAGCCTGTTCGCGGTGAGAACCTTCATTGCTCAACTCCTTCGGCCACGGCTGAAGCCGCGCCTTCATGCTTATGTGCCGCGAGCGGCTCGGATTGTTCAAAATTGGCGCCGGCGACGGCGTCGCCGATGATCGTCATCACCGGTCCGGTGAGATCGGCGCGCTCCTCCAGCGACGGCAGGTCGGCAAGCGTGCCGTGGAAACGGCGACGGTTGCCGAGGCTGGCATTCTCGACGACGGCAACGGCAGTATCCGGCGACAGTCCCGCTTCGATCAGCCGGCCGGCGACTTCCGCCGCCACCGAACGGCCCATATAGACGGCAACGGTCGCGCCCGAAATGGCAAGCTTGGCCCAGTCGGGCAGCGAGTTGCCCTTGAGATCGTGGCCGGTGGTGAACACCATAGACGACGAAACGCCGCGCAGCGTCAGCGGCAGCTCGAAATCGGCGGCGGCGGCGAAGGCGGCGGTGACGCCCGGAACCACTTCATAGGCGATCCCGGCCTCGCGCAGCGCCGCCATCTCTTCGCCGGCACGGCCGAACACCAGCGGATCGCCGGACTTCAGCCGCACCACGCGCTTGCCGGCGCGGCCCAGCTCGATGAGCAGCGCGTTGATCTCTTCCTGGCTCTTGGAATGGCAACCCTTGCGTTTTCCCACCGGCAGGCGCTCGGCGTCGCGGCGGCCCATGGCGACGATCGCCTCCGGCACCAGCGCGTCGTAGACAATGGCGTCGGCCTCCAACAGCAGGCGATGCGCGCGCAAGGTCAAAAGGTCCTCCGCACCCGGACCGGCGCCGACCAGCGCGATATGTCCCTCGACCGAAGCATCGTGAGCCAAAAGCTCGAGCGCCGCGCCATGCGCCTCGGCGAGGTCGCCTGCTTCGATAGCCTTGGCCGGCGAACCGGCGAAGAAATCGCTCCAGAAGCGGCGGCGGCGATTGCCCTTCGGCAGCGTCTCGGCGGCGGCGCGGAAGGACGCAGCAAGTGAAGCCAGCCGGCCGAGCGACGGCGACAGCATGCGGTCGATGCGCCCGCGCAGCATCTGCGCCAGAATCGGTCCGGCGCCCTCTGTGCCGATGGCGATCGCCACCGGCGCCCGGTTGACCAATGCGGGCGTGAAGAAATCGCACAGCTCCGGACGATCCACGGCGTTGACCGCAATGCCCAGCCGCCGCGCGTCCTCGACGACGCGGCGATCGAGCGCCTCGTCGCCGCTGGCGGCGAACACCAGGGCGGCACCTTGGAGATGCGCGGCCTCATAGGCTGCGTTAATGTGAACAGCGCCGGCCGACGCGATGAAATCCAGCAGGCCGTCGCTGGCATTGTCGGCAACGATGCGCAACACCGCGCTCGATTGCGAAAGCAGCCGCACCTTGGCGAGCGCCTCCTCGCCATTGCCGACGATGGCTACGGCTTCGCCGTCGACCCGCATGAAGACGGGAAAGGCATTGAGCTTGGCGTTGGCTGGCGACATGGCAATGAGCAATATTGGAATAGTTTGGCAGTTTTACGCGGCCACGCCCAAAATCAGAAGGCAAGCACTCGCGCGTCGCCGAACGGCAGGCAATCGCTTTTTCGCAACTGCGAAGGCCAAGAGAAAAAAATTCTACTTTGACGGTGAGACGGCCGGAGCGGCATAAGAAACAGCCTTGATCTGTCGTAATTTTTAGCGCCTGACCGAGAAAGCCGCAAAACAGTTTATTCTAAATTCTACTAAGTTAGTAGATTAAAGCTGACCCTGCGGGATAGGCGCTCGACCGAGTCTGCCGGAAGCGATCGAGACGCCATCGCCGGATCGGAACAATCATGCCTCGCGGCTCGTTTGCCTAGCAATCCATTTGCGGATCCCAAGCTCCATCTATCGGCAAGCAGCAAGCAAGGAGGAACGCCATGAGCATCAAGCTGAAACACGGACTGTGGGTCATCGTGGCTGATGGCGAAAAGGCGCTTTTCCTGCGCAACCAGGGCGACGCCAAGTTCCCGAACCTCGAAGTGGTGCAGGAGATGGAGCAGGAGAACCCCGCCACGCGTGAGCAAGGCAGCGACAAGCCGGGCCGCCAGAGCAACGAGGGTCCCCGCAGCGCCGTCGAGGAAACCGACTGGCACCGTCTCGGCAAGGAGCGTTTCGCCGTCGAGATTGCCGACCGGCTCTACAAGCTGGCGCACCGCGGCGCGTTCGACGCGGTCGTGCTGATTGCGCCGCCGCAGGTGCTTGGCGAGATGCGCCAGAAGCTGCACAAGGAGGTTTGCGAGAAGGTGCAGGCGGAAATCCCGAAGACACTCACGAACCATACGATTCCCGACATCGAGAACCTGTTGCAAGCGGCATAAAGCGCCGAAAAAAAGCGGCTTCGAGGCTGGGTCGCGTCCCGAAGCCGTCTCTTGTCGGCGCGGCGCCGATTTCCGGTGCGCGCCGACTTCAGCGTCGAATTCTGCGCGGCGGCGGTTGCATCATCGCCGCTGCGTCCATCATATTGCCGAAGGCGACGGCCTCGGCGGGCGCCCATCCGACATCGTGAATTTTCGAAAGGCGCGCAAAAGACAATGCCGCATGACACGCCCCTTATCGCCACCATCGTCGCCGGTCTGGGGCTTGCATTCGTCTTCGGGGCGTTAACCAACCGTTTCCGCATCCCGCCGCTCGTCGGCTATCTTGTCGCTGGCGTCCTTGTCGGTCCGAACACGCCCGGCTTCGTCGCCGACGCCAGCCTCGCCAACGAGCTCGCGGAAATCGGCGTCATCCTTTTGATGTTCGGCGTCGGCCTGCATTTTTCGCTGAAGGACCTTCTGTCCGTCCGCGCCATCGCGGTGCCGGGCGCCATCGTGCAGATCGGCTTTGCGACCCTGCTCGGCGTCGGACTTGCCTGGCTGCTCGGCTGGTCGCTTGGCGCCGGCCTGGTCTTTGGCCTGGCGCTTTCGGTCGCCTCGACCGTGGTGCTTTTGCGCGCCATGCAGGAGCGGCGGCTGATCGAGACCGAGCGCGGCCGCATCGCCGTCGGCTGGCTGATCGTCGAGGATCTCGCCATGGTGCTGGCGCTGGTGCTCTTGCCGGCGCTCGCCGGCGTGCTCGGGGGCCAGCCCCAGGTCGACGACCATGCGAGCCTGCTTTCGCTGCCCGCCAGCTACGGCATTTGGGGCGTGGTCGGCGTCACGCTCGCCAAGGTCGCCGCCTTCGTCGTGGTCATGCTGGTGGTCGGCCGCAGGGTCATTCCGTGGATCCTGCATTACGTCGCCCATACCGGCTCCCGGGAATTGTTCCGGCTCGCGGTGTTGGCCATCGCGCTCGGCGTCGCCTTCGGCGCGGCGAAGCTGTTCGGCGTCTCGCTGGCGCTCGGCGCCTTCTTCGCCGGCATGATCATGAGCGAATCCGAGCTCAGCCACCGCGCGGCGGAAGAATCGCTGCCGCTGCGCGACGCCTTCTCGGTGCTGTTCTTCGTCTCGGTCGGCATGCTGTTCGACCCGTTCAGCCTGATCAGCAACGGCCTGCCGATCCTCGCCACCTTGGCCATCATCATTATCGGCAAGTCGATCGCCGCTTTCGTTATCGTCATCGCCTTCCGCTATCCGATCGCGACCGCGCTGATGATTTCGGCGAGCCTTGCCCAGATCGGCGAATTCTCCTTCATCCTGGCCGAGCTTGGCGTCGGCCTGAAACTGTTGCCCGAGCAGGGCCGCGACCTGATCCTCGCTGGCGCCATCCTCTCGATCCTGCTCAATCCGCTGATGTTCCTCGTTGTCGACTGGATGAAGCCGTGGCTGGAAAAGCGCGCCGGCAAGGCCGCGCCCGCCGAAGAGCAAAGGCCTATCGGCCCAGCGACCGAGCCCGGCCAGGTCGCTTCGGTGTCGGCGGCTCCAGAAAAGGAAGACGGCCCGCCGCCGAAGACGACCCTCGCCGGCCATTCCATCCTCATCGGCTATGGTCGGGTCGGCAGCCTTGTGGGCGCTGCGCTGAAAGAAGCCGCCCTGCCCTTCCTGGTGATCGAGGACGCCGACAAGACGCTGGCCAAGCTGCGCGACGACGGCGTCGAGACCGTCGCCGGCAACGCTGCCAATGCGGACGTCTTCGCAGCCGCCAACCCGGAAGGCGCCAAGCGACTGATCCTCGCCATCCCCAATGCCTTCGAGGCCGGCCAGATCGTGCTTCGGGCTCGAGCCGCCAATCCGGCGATCAGCGTCATCGCCCGCGCTCATTCCGACGCCGAGGTCGAGCATCTCAAAGGGCTCGGCGCCGACATCGTGATCATGGGCGAGCGCGAGATCGCCCGCACCATCGTCGAGGTGGTGACCGGCAAGACCACGGATCCGGCCGCACCTGTCATGGAGATCAACCCGCAGCCCGCTTGACGGATCTCAGGCCAGGAACGCGGAGCCGCCATTCTGCGCGACGTCGCTGAGATATTTCGCCGGCGGCTTGCCCAGCGCCTTTTTGAACATGGTGATGAAAGCGGTCACGGATTCATAGCCGAGATCGCCCGACACCTGCTGTACGCTGGCGCCGGCGGACAGTTCCCTGAGCGCCACGATCAGATGCAACTGCTGGCGCCAACGTCCGAAACTCAAACCCGTCTCCTTCACAACGAGCCGCGCCAGGCTGCTCTCGCTGAGCGCGACATGGTCTGCCCATTGCGCCAACGTGCTGCGATCGGAGGGGTCGTCGGCCAGCGCTTCGGCGATCCGCCGCAACCGCGGCTCGGCCGAGATCGGCAAATGCAATTGCTGCACAGGCATACGCGGCAGTTCCGCGAGCAGCACCCTTCCCAGGAAGTTGCCGCGCGCATCGTTCGGCGCGCACTCCGACAGTTCGATGATCAACTCGCGCAGCAGCGGCGAGATCGAAAGCGTGCAGCACCGGTCCGGCAGGTCGGCGGCGCCGGGCTCGATATAGACGAAGAAAATCCGCGCATTCGCCGTCGCGATGTTGCTGTGTTCCATGCGGCTCGGCACCCACACCCCGCAATGCGGCGGCACCATCCAAAGCCCGCTCGGAACGCGGCAGGTGACGCCGCCGCCGAGCGCGAAGACGAGCTGCCCCTTGCGGTGCCAATGCTCGCGCACCTCGGCCCTGGTCTCGGTGACATCGACGCCAACGGCCATCGCCGGCGCAGCCACATCGTCGACATCGAAATCCAGCCAGGGCCAGCGAAGCGGCTGTCTCATTCTTGACTGCTTTCAGCGATCATCTGGCTTTATCTCTAGATTCTTCGACCACGAAAGTCGATAGGCTCCAGCCACTTCGTCAATCGATCGCGACTCCCAAACGCCAATTTCAAAGGACGGGCCCATGCTCGCTCTCGCCATCTCTTCCGACAGCTCCGACCGGCTGAAGCTCACCGAGGTCGATCACCCAAACTGCAATAGAAATGAAGCATTGGTGGCCGTTCATGCAACATCGTTGAATCGTGGCGAGCTGCGCCTGCTCGGCATCCGACCTGACGGGTGGATACCTGGCCAGGACATCGTCGGCATTGTCGAGCGCGCGGCGGCCGATGGCTCAGGCCCGACCGCGGGCACGCGCGTTGCCGCCTTGGTCGACCAGGCCGGCTGGGCTGAACGGGTCGCGATTCCGACCGATCGTCTTGCCGTCGTGCCGGACGCGGTCAGCTTCGCGTCCGCAGCCACGCTTCCGGTGGCCGGCACGACGGCGCTCAGGACCTTGCGCCATGGCGGCAATCTCGCCGGACAGCGGGTCCTGATCACCGGCGCAAGCGGCGCGGTCGGCCGCTTCCAGATCCAGATCGCCCGCGAGCAAGGCGCTTCGGTGACAGCGGTCGCTTCGGCCCGGCACCACGATGATCTTCGCGATCTGGGCGCCGGGCAGGTCGTCGAGTCGATCGAACTGGCCGAGGGATCCTTTTCGCTGATCACCGAGTCGGTCGGCGGCAAAAGCCTCGCCGATGCGATCGAACGCATCGCGCCTGGCGGGACCATCGTCATGTTCGGTTCGAGCAGCGGCGAGCTCACGCCGACCGGTTTCCGTCAGTTCGTTCCGGGCCACGAAGGCGCGAGGCTTCAGACCTTCGCCTATTACACGTCCGGTTCAGCCATCGGCGCCGACATCGCCGCGCTGCTCGATCTTGTCGCGGCCGGCAGGCTCGAAACGCGCGTGGCCATGACCGTGCCGTGGACGGAGATCGGCCGGGCCCTGGACGCGCTGCGGCAACGCAGCTTCAGCGGCAAGGCCGTTGTCACCATGATCTGAAGTCAGCCATCAAACGTGCTGGCCGCCATTGATGTGGATTTCCGAGCCGGTCACGTAGGACGCCTGACCCGAGCACAGGAAGAAGATGATGTCGGCCACTTCCGAAGTGGCGCCCAGCCGTCTCAGCGGGATCGTCTCGACTATTCTGTCGGTGCCGGGCGAAAGGATCGCCGTGTCGATCTCGCCCGGCGCGATGGCGTTGACGCGGATGCCGTGCGGGCCGAAGTCATGCGCCATCTCGCGCGTCAGCGAGCCCAGCGCCGCTTTCGACGTCGCATAGGCCGTGCCGGCGAACGGATGCACTCTGGTGCCGGCAATCGAGGTGACGTTGACGATCGAGCCCTTGGCAGCGGCGAGTTCCTTGAACAGCCCCCTTGCCAGCATGATCGGCGCGAAGAAATTGACCTGGAACACGTCGCGCCAGACATGCATCGGCGTCTCGATCGAGTCCATGCGCCTGCCGTCTTTCAGCTTCGGCGAGATACCGGCATTGTTGACCAGGGCGTGCAGCTGTCCGCCATGCGCCTCAAGCCGATGACGGATTTCCGAAACGGCGATGCCGACATCTTCCTGGTCGGCGAGGTCGACCTTGATGTGGTCCTCGGGGCCGGCCGGCCACGGGCAATCCTCGGCGAAGGCCTGGCGCGAGCAGGTGATGACGCGCCAGCCCTCGCGCGAAAAGCGCTTCACCGTCGCATGGCCGATGCCGCGGCTGGCGCCGGTGAGCACGATGGTTTTTCTGCTGTCGGTCTCGGCCATGGTTTTGTCTCCGGCCGGACATGTAGCCGAAGGCGCTTGCCATTGCGAGAGGCGAAGTTGCCGCTCTAACCGCCGCCCAGAATATCGAGGATCGAAGTCTGGCGCTTTTTCGTCGGGCCGCCGACATTGCCCGGCGGCACCGGATGCTTGATCGAGGCGGTTTCGCCGCTGTCGCTCGGCATATCGAAGCCGGCGGCATCGACCGTCTCGGCAGGTCGCGCGGTCCGCACTGGGCGTGCGGGCGCCTGGGCGACAGGCTGCGATCGAGCAGCAGGCTGTGACTGGCCGACGGCCGCCGGCGGCGCAGGCGGCGGCTGCGAGGCGTCCGCCGACGGGATCTCGTCCGGCACGATCGTGTCGGATGGCGTCGACTTCCAGGTGCCGGGCAGCGGCCGCACCGGCACGCCCTCATGCGCGGCCACCATGAATTCGTGCCAGGCCTGCGCCGGCAGGGCGCCGCCGGTGACCTTCTTCATCGGGCTGCCGTCGTCATTGCCGAACCACACGCCGGTGGTGAGATTGGCGGTGTAGCCGACGAACCAGGCGTCGCGCGAGTTCTGGCTGGTGCCGGTCTTGCCGGCCGACGGCCAATTGAAGGCCGCCTTCTTGGCGGTGCCGATCTCGACCGTGCCGGTCATCATCGAATTCATCATGCCGACGGTGTCGGCCTTGACCACGCGCGGCGCGCTGCCGCCGCTGTTCTCGTAAAGCACCTTGCCCTCGCCCGTGGTGATGCGGCGGATGAAATGGACGTCCGGCTTGTAGCCGCCATTGGCGAACGGGACGTAGGCGGAAGTCAGCTCCAGCGGCGTCACCTCCGAGGTGCCGAGCGCGATCGAGGTGTTGGCCTGCAGATCAGACTGGATGCCCATGCGATGCGCGGCTTCCACCACCGCGTCGGGCCCGACTTCCATGGTGAGCTGCGCCGCCACCGAGTTCAGCGACTTGGCCAGCGCCGTCGCCAGCGTCACCTTGCCGTAGTATTTGCCGCCGTAATTGTCCGGCGTCCATTTGCCGATTTTGATCGGCGCGTCGTTGCGCACGCTGTCCGGCGTGCGGCCGGCCTCCAGCGCCGCCATGTAGACGAACGGCTTGAAGGCCGAGCCCGGCTGCCGGCGCGCTTCCGAGGCGCGGTCGAACTGGCTGGTCGAATAATCATAGCCACCGACCATGGCGCGCACCGCGCCGGAATCGTCGATCGACACCAGCGCGCCTTGGCTGACGTTGAGCTTCTTGCCGCTTTCGTCGATCAGCCGGCGGATCGACTGTTCGGCAAGCTTCTGCAGAGTCAAGTCGACAGTGGTGTCGACGATGATGTCGCCGCGCACCTCGCCGATGAGATCGGGAAGCTCCTCCATCACCGTGTCGGCGACATAGTTCTCGGAGCCGGTCCAGTAGGACGGCGCGCGCGTCGCCGGCGCGCTCAGCGCCACCTTGTATTCCTTGTCGCTGATCTTGCCTTCCGCGCGCATGGCCGCGAGCACGAGCTGCGCCCGCTCCTCGGCCGCCCTCGGGTCGCGCGCCGGCGAAAGCTTGGACGGTGCCTTGAGCAGCCCGGCCAGCAGTGCTGCCTCGGAAAGGCTCACGTCGCGCGCGCTCTTGCCGAAATAGCGCCGCGAAGCCGCTTCCACGCCATAGGCTCCGGATCCGAAATAGACCCGGTTGAGATACATTTCGAGGATCTGGTCCTTGCTGTGCTTGTGTTCGAGCCAGAGTGCGAGCAGCACTTCCTGCACCTTGCGCTCCAGCGTGCGGTCCGGCGTCAGGAACAGGTTCTTGGCCAGCTGCTGCGTCAGCGTCGAGCCGCCCTGCGAGAAATGGCCGCCGAGAA
The DNA here is from genome assembly GCF_020165215.1 of Mesorhizobium sp. CA15. Lineage (NCBI taxonomy): Bacteria > Pseudomonadati > Pseudomonadota > Alphaproteobacteria > Hyphomicrobiales > Phyllobacteriaceae > Mesorhizobium > Mesorhizobium sp. CA15. The sequence continues at coordinate 63,210 of NZ_JAIUHQ010000016.1, read as the reverse complement.
CGTTGGTGACCATGGCGCGTGAAAGCCCGATCGGATCGATGCCGAAATGCGAATAGAAGCGGCGGTCCTCGATGGCGACGACCGCCTCGGGGATATAAGGCGACATTTCGTGCAGGCCGACGGCCTCGCCGCCCGACATGCCGCGATTGGCGATCAGCCCGCCATCGACCGACACGATCTTGATGTTGGGCGCGCGGTCGGGGATCGACCAGGTGGTCGCCGCCGGCATCTTGGCGCCGTAATAGACGACGATGCCGGCAGCCGCGATGCCGCCCCAGATACAGAACACGAAGCACCAGTAGACCAGGCGGGTGGCGATGCCAAGCAAGCCCCGCCGGCTGCGGTCGCGGCCGCGACCGCGTGATTTCTTTGCGGATCTGCCCTTTGCAGTGGATTTACGGCTGCGCGGCACGACGCGATCCTCCTCGCTCACCGAAAAGCCTTCGGAGGATTTCGCGCGCGGCGCCTCCTCGAAGCTCGGTTCGATGCGACTGTCTCTGCGGTTCGCCATGCGCTCTTGCTAGCCTGCCCCCGGGTGCCGATGGCGTTCGGGTTGAGATTAGATGCGGCGGTTTAAAGGCGGGTTAAAGCAGGGTTTATGCAGCCTTTTGAAAACCCTTAGGATTTTCTGAATCCAACGGTCTCGCGGTGTCGTTCGCAGCCAGGTCGACGGCCCTGCGGCAGTCTCATTGCGACGTTGCTCAAAATCCCGCTGCCTTGGCCAGATAGGGCGCCAGCGCCAGCGCGTAGGTTGCCGTGAGATGATGGTTGTCGCGCAGCACGACGATGTTGCCGACCACCGCCGGGCAGCTGTCCTTGCTGCATAGCGCATCGTTCATGTCGACCAAGGTCACCCCGGCCATTGACCGGGCGGCGAGCGCGTAGATGTTTTCCCGTTCGACCTCGGCGCGCGGATTGATGCATTTGGCCGGGTCCGTGCCCAGGCAGGTGCGCGGGTCGAACAGGCTGAAAGGTGTGTTGCGGATGGCGACGACGCGCACGCCCTGACTTGTGAGCTCGCCCCAGACGCTGCGCAATCCCTCAATCATCGCACCCTGGGCAACGCTGGTATAGTTGCTCTGGCTGGTGATCACGAAATCGGGCTTCAATTTGGCGATTTCAGCGAGAACTTTCTCCCGCCACAGCGCGCATTGCTGATACGGCTTGCCGTCGTCAAGGATGGTGACCCGGGTTACCGGGCATGCCGCCTTGGTGAAGGTGACGAGCCTCCATTTTCTGTCTTCGGCGATTTTTTCGACTGCCGGCACCCATTGCGCCGCGTGGGAATCGCCCATCACGACAATGGTCCTCGTCCCCGCCGGGTCGCCGAGCTGGCAACCGGTCGCGTCGGTTCCCTTCTGCTGCTGATGACACCTCATCCTGTAGATGACGGGCACGTCGCTGCCGATCTTGCTCAAGGGCGGCAAGGGCTTGACACCGTCGGGAACGGCAGCGTTCGCCAGCAAGGCAGCAGGTCCCGGATAATTCGGCGTTCCGATCAGTCCGGTGTCGATGGGCTGCCGGTCGATCGCGTAGACGAGTCCGCCGGCCACCGCCACGCACAACCCCACCGCCGCCGTGCCGTCGATCAGCGGCCGCCATGCCAGGGACGAGCGCCAATGGCGATAGGGTTGTTCGACGAAGCGATAGGAGAGTTCGGAAACCACTAGGGTGGCGACGATCAGCAGAACACCATCGGCAAGGCCGATGGCGCCGCGTTGCGCGGCATAAAAAATGATCAGCGGCCAATGCCACAGGTAGATCGAATAGGACCGATCGCCGGTATAGCGCAGCATGGCGATGTCGAGGCCGCGGAAGCGGCCCATGCGTACGCTGCCGGCCGCAATGATCAAGGCCGCGCCGAGTGTCGGCAGCAGCGCCTTGAAGCCCGGAAAATCGGTCGACCTTGAAAACAGCATGGCCGACGAAAGCGCCGCCAGCATGCCGGCGACAGCCATTGCTGTCCGTGCGCGCCCGTTCGGCTTGAACCGGTCCAGGGTCAGCGCCAAGAGCCCGCCGAGGGCCAGCTCCCAGACCCGCGTGTGGGTGACAAAATAGGCCCATGCCGGATCGGATCGGGTGAGAGCGACGGAAGCCGCGAGCGAGCCCGCCATGACCACGCCGAGCACGAAGACGAGCGTCTGCATCGGCGAATGTCCGCGACGCCTGGCCCACCACAGCGCCGCCATCATCAGCAGCGGCCAGACGATGTAAAACTGCTCCTCGATCGACAGCGACCAGAAATGCTGCACGGGGCTCGGCGCGTCCTCGGCGCCGAGATAATCCACGGCCTGTTCGGCAAGCCGCCAGTTCTGCATGTAGAGCGCGCTTGCGATCACCTGTTTGGCGGTTTCTTCCCACCATGCGTCCGACACGAACAGCAGCGTTCCAGCGAGCGTGACCAGGAGCGCGACGATCGCCGCCGGCAGCAGCCGCCTGACCCGACGCGTGTAAAAGCCGACCAGCGAGATGCCGTCTTCGCTGAGCGCCATGCGGGTGAGCAGGCCGGTGATCAGGAAGCCGGAGATGACGAAGAAGATGTCGACCCCGACATAGCCGCCGGGAAGCGCTGCCGGCCAGATGTGGAAAATCACCACAAAGGCGACGGCAAGCCCGCGCAGCCCCTGTATCTCCGGCCGAAATCCCCCCGGCGCAATGTCGTCTCGCAAAGCCGGTCTAGCCCCTCACCGCGCCGGTTTCCCGGCTGGTCACCATGGTCAATTCTGCTGGATCGAAATGCCCTTGTCGTCGATCTTGAGCTCGACGCCTTTCGGCTTGGTCTGCTCGCGATAGACATAGATGCCGAGCGCGATGACAACCGCGACCAGCGCCCCGATGATGAGATAGAGCGTGTTCTGTCTCATTGCGCCCCCTTGTTGCGGCCAAGCCTCGCGCCCGCCCTGAAATTGTCAGGTGAGGATCACCTACTGGTCATCGTCCCCATCATCGGTTGCCGGCCGCCAGCTCGTCGGTTCGACTTTCTTCTGCGTGTCGCTGTCGGTGTAGACCCACCAGCCGCCGTCGCGATATTGCCCGACGGATTCGTTGACGACGCCGTCGCGGTCCTTCCACATGATCGTGACTTTGGAGCCGTCCTTGGGCGCGCTCGCGATCGGTTTGCGCTCTGCCATTTCACTTCTCCACGGGCTGGGTCGACGGACCTTCGTCCCTCAACTATGCGCGAAAATATCTTCCTCCGCCCAGCCCATCAGGTCGAGCTTGGCGCGCGTCGGCAGGAAACGGAAGCAGGCGTCCGCCTCCTTGGTGCGGTTCTCGCGCGCCAGGCGCGCGCCCAGCACCTCGCGCAACCTGTGCAGGTAGAGCACGTCCGAGGCGGCATATTCGAGCTGTTCGGGCGAGAGCGTCTCGGCCGCCCAGTCGGAGGATTGCTGCACCTTGGACAGGCCGATGCCGAGCAGTTCGCCGCAGAGATCCTTCAGCCCGTGGCGGTCGGTATAGGTGCGGGTGAGCCGTGAGGCGATCTTGGTGCAAAACACCGGCTCGGCCATCACGCCGAAGGCATGGTAGAGCACGGCGATGTCGAAGCGGCCGTAGTGAAACAGCTTGGTGATCGTGTTGTTTCTCAGCAGGCTGGCGAGGTTCGGCGCCTCCTTCTGGCCTGGTGCGATCTGGATGACATCGGCGCTGCCGTCGCCGGGCGAGATCTGCACCACGCAGAGCCGGTCGCGATGCGGGTTGAGCCCCAGCGTTTCCGTGTCGATGGCCACCGCCCCGACATTGTATCGCGACAGGTCGGGTAGATCGTTTTTGTGGAAACGGATATCGGTCATTCTCTTCTCCGGGTCGCGCCTGCGGCGTTGCGCATCCTCGCAACGCCGCAGCACTTCGCGTTAGCTAATTCGTCCTCGCCGCGATCCGGAGAAAAATCAACAGAAAGTTGAACCTCAAGGCTTTCGTGATCTTCGCTCAGCGGGTCAGCGCGTCGAGAATGCGCGCCCAGGACCGCTGCCCCTTGTGGAACGAGGTCAGCTCATACTTCTCGTTCGGCGAATGAATGCGGTCGTCGTCGAGGCCGAAGCCGACCAGCAGCGATTCCATGCCGAGATAGGTCTGGAAATCGCCGACCACGGGAATGGAGCCGCCGCCGCCGGTGGTGACCGCCTGCTTCTCCCATTCGTCGGACAGTGCATCCTTGGCCTTGGCCAGGAACGGCGAGTCGTAGGAGAGCTGGATCGCCGGCGAGCCGCCATGCGGGTGGAATTCGACCGAGCAGTCGCCGGGAATGCGTTCGCGCACGAAAGCCTGGAAGGCGGCGCGGATCTTCTTTGGATCCTGCTTGTGAACGAGCCGGAACGACACTTTTGCCGACGCTTGCGCCGCGATTACCGTCTTGAAACCCTTGCCGGTATAACCGCCGATGATGCCGTTGAATTCCGCGGTCGGCCGCGCCCAGGTGAGCTCGAGCACCGAGCGGCCCTTCTCGCCGGCGGGAATGGAAAGGCCGACCGGTCCGAGGAAGGTCTCGGCCGTCTCGCCAAGTCCCTCCCAGGATTTCAGCACCTGCGAGGGCGTCTCCTCGACGCCGTCATAGAAGCCCGCAATGGTGACGCGGCCGTCCTTGTCGTGAATATCCGCCAGCACCTTGGCCAGGATGCGGATCGGATTGGCGGCCGGGCCGCCATAGAGGCCCGAATGCAGGTCGCGGTTGGCCGCCTTGACGGTGACCTCCTCGCCGACCATGCCGCGCAGCGACACGCAGATCGACGGCGTCTCGCGGTTCCACATGCTGGTGTCGCAGACCAGCGCGAAATCCGCCTTCAGCTCGGCCGCGTTGGCTTCCAGGAACGGCTTCAGCGACGGCGAGCCGGATTCCTCCTCGCCTTCGAACAGGATGGTGACGCGGCAAGGCAGGTTGCCATGCACCTGCTTCCACGCGCGGCAGGCCTCGACGAAGGTCATCAGCTGCCCCTTGTCGTCGGCCGAGCCGCGCCCGGTGATCACTTTGCGGCCGGGCTCGATCTCCTTGATCGAAGGCGCAAACGGATCGGTTTCCCACAATTCGATCGGATCGACCGGCTGGACGTCATAGTGGCCATAGAACAGCACATGCGGCGCGCCCGCCGGTCCCTCGTGATGCGCCACCACCATCGGATGTCCGGGCGTATCGCGCACACTGGCGTCGAAGCCGATCAGCTTGAGCTCGGCGACCAGCCATTCGGCGCCCGCGCGGCAATCGGCGGCAAAGGCCGGATCGGTGGAGATTGACTTGATGCCGAGCAGGCCGAACAGCCGCTCCAGGCTCTGGTCGAGATTCTGGTCGAGACGGTCGAGGACGGGGGAAATTCTGGACATGCTTTTTGCCTTTCGATTTTGGGCAGACCCTAAAGGGCCATGCCGAAAACGAAAAGCCCGCGATCATTGGACCAAGCGGCAAAGGCTTGCCTGAAGGCAAAAAAGAACCGCCGTGGTGGAGGGGGAACCACGGCGGTCTCTACTCGAAACGTTGCGGCAGCCCGGAGAGGGGGGATAGGCTGCCGCAGTTTGCCCGGGATAGGCGGGGGACGGGCCTTACTCCGGACTTCGGCGAAAAACTGCCGATGACGTGTATTTGGGTCTGTGAACATGGCGATTCAAGGGCACGAAAATTACACTTTTGTAACATACCCGTGAGCGGCAAATTTCCAGCCGGACAGGATGTGTCAGGGGTGTTGCCCGAACCGGTGGGTTCCACAGCCTTAGCCATGGACCGCGAAGCCGGGCCGCGCTATCCCTGCCGGCATGAAAAAAGGCGATCACCTCTTCCTCGTCGACGGCTCCGGCTACATTTTCCGCGCCTATCACGCGCTGCCGCCGCTCAACCGCAAATCCGACGGCCTGCCGACCAGCGCCGTGCTCGGCTTCTGCAACATGGTGTGGAAGCTGATGCAGGACGCCCGCAACACCGATGTCGGCGTGGTGCCGACGCATTTCGCCGTCATCTTCGACTATTCGTCGAAAACCTTCCGCAGCGATCTCTACCCCGAATACAAGGCCAACCGCTCTGCGCCGCCGGAAGACCTGATCCCGCAATTCGGCCTGATCCGCCAGGCGACCGCAGCCTTCAATGTCCCTTGCATAGAGACGGAGGGTTTTGAAGCCGACGATATCATCGCGACTTATTGCCGGCTGGCTTGCGAAGCCGGCGCTGATACCACCATCATCTCCTCCGACAAGGATCTGATGCAGTTGGTCGGTCCGACGGTCGGCATGTACGACCCGATGAAGGATCGCCAGATCGGCATTCCCGAGGTGATCGAGAAATGGGGCGTGCCGCCCGAAAAGATGATCGACCTGCAGGCGCTGACCGGCGACTCGGTCGACAATGTTCCGGGCGTGCCGGGCATCGGCCCGAAGACCGCGGCGCAATTGCTGGAACAGTTCGGCGACCTTGACGGGCTGCTGGCGCGCGCTTCGGAGATAAAGCAGGAGAAACGGCGCGAGACCATCATCGCCAATGCCGATAAGGCGCGCATCTCGCGCGAGTTGGTGACGTTGAAGAACGACGTGCCGCTGAAGGAAGGGCTGGACGATCTTGTCCTGCATGCGCCGGATGGCCCGAAGCTGATCGGCTTCCTGAAGACGATGGAGTTCACCACACTGACCCGACGCGTCGCCGAAGCGACCGCAACCGACATTGGCGACGTCCAGGCCACCGCCGTCACCATCGAGCGCGCCGATACCGCGCATGGCCCCGATGTCGGCGCCGGCGCCCCGCCGGTGCCAAGGCCGATCGCGTCCACACAGGGCGACGCCATAAAACCGGCTGCGCCGGTCAGGGGCGAGGACGCGCCGCCGCAAGGCGATACCCCATCGCTCCTCTCTGCCCTGCGGCTGGAGCAGGCAGCCGCCCGCAAGATCGACCCTTCGGCCTATGCGCCCATTCGCGACACGGCCGCGCTCGAGGCCTGGATAGCCGAAGCCCGCGAGGCCGGTGTCCTTGCGTTCGACGCCGAGACCAGCTCGTCCGACCCGATGCGGGCGGACCTGATCGGCCTGTCCATGGCGCTCGCGCCTGGCCGCGCCGTCTATGTGCCGCTTGCCCACAAGAGCGGCAATGGCGACCTGCTCGGCGGCGGCATGCTGGAGAACCAGATCCCGGTCCGCAAGGCGCTGGCGCTGCTGAAGCCGCTGCTTGAGGACCGATCGGTCCTCAAGATCGTCCAGGATATGAAATACGACATTGTCGTGATGAGCCGGCACGGCATCGAGATCGGTCCGTTCGACGACACAATGCTGATCTCCTACGTGCTCGATGCCGGCACATCCGGCGGTCACGACCTCGTCTCGCTGTCGGAGAAATGGCTCGGCCACGCGCCTGCCTCGAAGAAGGAACTCGCCGGCTCGGGCAAGAGCGCCATCGGCTTCGATCAGGTCGATATCGAACGCGCGACTGCCTATGCCGGCGAGCAGGCCGATCTGGCGCTGCAGCTCTGGCGGGTGCTGAAGCCGAGGCTTGCCGCCAAGGGCCTCGTTTCCGTCTATGAGCGTCTGGAAAGGCCGCTTGTGCCCGTGCTTGCCCGCATGGAGCAGCGCGGCATCTCGGTCGACCGCCAGATCCTGTCGCGGCTTTCCGGCGAGCTGGCTCAAGGCGCGGCTCGCGTCGAGGAAGAGATCTACGGGATCGTCGGCGAGCGCATCAACATCGGCTCGCCGAAGCAGCTCGGCGACATATTGTTCGGCAAGATGGGGCTGCCGGGCGGCTCGAAGACCAAGACCGGCCAATGGTCGACCTCGGCACAGTTGCTGGAAGATCTCGCCGCCGAGGGCCACGAGCTGCCGCGCAAGATCGTCGACTGGCGCCAGCTTACCAAGCTGAAATCGACCTATACCGACGCGCTGCCCGGTTTCATCAACCCCGGCACCAACCGCGTCCACACTTCCTATGCGCTGGCAGCAACCACGACCGGGCGCCTGTCGTCCTCCGATCCCAATTTGCAGAACATCCCGGTGCGAACGGCGGAAGGCCGCAAGATCAGGACCGCCTTTATTGCGGAGAAAGGCCACAAGCTGGTCTCGGCCGACTACAGCCAGATCGAATTGCGCGTGCTTGCGCATGTCGCCGAAATCCCGCAGCTCAAACAGGCCTTCGCCGACGGCGCCGACATTCATGCCATCACCGCGTCGGAAATGTTCAATGTGCCGGTCGAAGGCATGCCTTCGGAGGTGCGCCGGCGCGCCAAGGCGATCAATTTCGGCATCATCTACGGCATCTCGGCCTTCGGCCTCGCCAACCAGCTGTCGATCCCGCGCGAGGAGGCGGGCGCCTACATCAAACGCTATTTCGAGCGTTTTCCGGGCATCCGGGACTATATCGAGGAGACCAAGGCCTATGCGCGGGAGAACGGTTTCGTCGAGACGATCTTCGGCCGCCGCATCCACTATCCGGAGATAAGGGCTTCCAACCCGTCGGTGCGCGCCTTCAACGAGCGCGCCTCAATCAACGCCAGGCTCCAGGGCACCGCCGCCGACATTATCCGCCGCGCCATGGTGCATATGGAAGAAGCGCTGGAGAAGGCGAAGCTCTCCGCCCGCATGCTGTTGCAGGTGCATGACGAGCTGATCTTCGAGACGGTGGAAGCGGAGGTCGAGGCGACGATCCCCGTGGTGCGCAAGGTGATGGAGAATGCGCCGATGCCGGCGGTCTCGATGTCGGTGCCGCTGCATGTCGATGCGCGGGCCGCCGACAACTGGGACGAGGCGCATTAGGCGTCTCACGTTCGTTCGTCATCCACGGGCGGAGCAAGGAGCGAAGCGACGCGCGCAGACCCGAGGATCCATGCCGCGACGCGCGCCGTAGTGCGCGGCGGTTGTGGATAGCTTGCCGAGCACGCCGCTTGTCAATGCAGATTCTGCACCGTGGCGGTGCGTGTATGTCACGGAATGGATACTAGGGGTCTGCGCGCGTCGCTTCGCTCCTTGCTCCGCCCTAGTATGACGAAGTGAAGGCTTACGCCGCTTCGGCCCTGCACTTGGCGCACACACCGCGAAACTCGATCACCGCCTTCTTGGCGGCAAATCCCGTCGAGCGCACCCATTCGTCCAGCCGGTGGCCGACATCGTGGTCGGACATCTCGGTCACCTGGCCGCAATTGTCGCAAATGGCGAAGGCCGTCATCGAATGGCTGTGGTCGTGCGGCTCGGCGCAGGCAACGAAGGAGTTTAGGCTTTCGAGCCGGTGCACGAAGCCGGACTTCACCAGCGTGTCGAGCGCCCGGTAGACCTGCAGCGGCGCGCGGAAACCGCGCTCGCGCAGCTGGTCGAGCAAAGTATAGGCGCTGAGCGGTCCGCTGGATGCCTCGAGCTTCTCGAGCACGCAGAGCTGGTTCTTGGTCAGCGCATCTCTTGCCGTCATCTTGTTCGCCCAATCGACGCTCGCGGCAGATCTCGCGAACGACTTCAATTCCCCTGAGATAACGACGAACAAGCGATTTTGCCACTGTTTCCGCAGCACATCCCTTCTGGTACGCGCCCCGACGAGATGGTTCTCCAGCTGATCGCTACTTGCGCGGCGGTCCCTTGCGTTCGGCCGAAGCCGCCCAGAGGTTGATGTCGGACTCGCGGGCGTGGCTGTCGATCTCGGCGAGCTCGGCGTCGGAGAACTCGAGCGCCTTGAGCGAGCCGACGCAATCCTCGACCTGTTCCGGCCGGCTGGCCCCGATCAGCGCCGTGGTCACGCGGCCTTTGCGCAGCACCCAGGCCAGCGCCATCTGCGCCAAGGTCTGGCCGCGGCGGCCGGCAATGGCGTTGAGCGCCTTGATATTAGCGATCGACTTGTCGTTGATGAAGGCCGGTCGCAACGACTTGCCCTGGGATGCGCGGCTGCCCTCGGGGATGCCGCCGAGATATTTGTCGGTCAGCATGCCCTGCGCCAGCGGCGAGAACACGATCGAGCCGATGCCGAGCCCCTCCAGCGTGTCGAGCAGCCCATCCTCCTCGACCCAGCGGTTGAGCATCGAATAGCTCGGCTGGTGGATGAGGCAAGGAGTGCCGAGCTGGCGCAGAATGTCGGCCGCCTCGCGCGTGCGCTGCGAATTGTAGGACGAGATGCCAGCATAGAGCGCCTTGCCCGAGCGCACCGCGTAGTCGAGCGCGCCCATCGTTTCTTCGAGCGGCGTCTCGGGATCGAAACGGTGCGAATAGAAGATGTCGACATAGTCGAGCCCCATGCGCTTGAGGCTCTGGTCGAGGCTGGCGAGCACATATTTGCGGCTGCCCCATTCGCCATACGGACCGGCCCACATCTCGTAGCCAGCCTTGGTCGAGATGATCATCTCATCGCGATAGGCAGCGAAATCGGTGCGCAGTATCTCGCCGAACGCGATTTCCGCCGAGCCGGGCGGCGGGCCGTAATTGTTGGCGAGGTCGAAATGCGTGATGCCGAGGTCGAAGGCCTTGCGCACGATCGCCTGCTTGGTCCTGTGCGGCGTGTCGCTGCCGAAATTGTGCCATAGCCCGAGCGAGATCGCCGGCAGCTTCAGGCCGGACCGACCGCAGCGATTATAGATCATCTTCTCGTAGCGGTTTTCGGCGGCGACATAGGACATGGGGAACCTTCGGGATCGAAACGGCGTGGCGACCACCGCCAACCTGATTTGAATCGATGCTTGCCCCTAACCCTTACCCTCTCCCCGCCGGAACGGGGAGAGGGGTTGCCACCTACTTTTTCTTCGCCAGCAACGCCTTCGCGTCCTTGACGCCGAGCGCGGCCGGCCGCTCGCAGGTCGTCTGCATGGCGACATATTTGCCGCTTTCGCCCGAGCGCAGGATGCCGGTCATGACATCGACGGCGTGCAGCGCCAGCTCCATCGAGCAGCGGTGCGGCCGCCCTTCGCCAATCGCGATTGCCATGTCGGCAAGGCCGGCGGTGCGGTAATTAGCCATCATGCCCTGGCCGTGCATCTCGTTCGGCACGCCGAACGGATGGTTCCACTTGGGCAGCCTCTTCACCGGCTTGGCCGAGTCGGTGAAGCGTACATCGCCGCCGAAGAAATTCGGATCCGGCACGAAGACGGTGCCCAATTCGCCGTAGAGCTCCATCGGCGCGTGGCCATGGCTCCAGACGTCCCAGCTGGTGTTGAGCGTGATCACCGCGCCATTCGCGAACTCGAGCAGCGCATGGATGGTGGTCGGAGTGTTCACCGGGATCTTCTCGCCCGCCCGCGGTTTGGAGCTGATGGTGCGCTCCTTGGCCGGCGTTGTTGCGAAGGCGGCCACCTGCTTCACCGGCCCGATCAACTGGATCAGGTTGGTGACATAGTATGGCCCGATGTCGAGCACCGGGCCGGCGCCCGGCTGGAAGAAGAAATCCGGGTTGGGGTGCCAGTGCTCCATGCCGTGGCCCATCACATGGCAGGTGCCGCTGGTGATCGCGCCGAGCTTGCCGCTGTCGATGAGATCGCGGACCAGTTGGTGCGCGCCGCCGAGGAACGTGTCCGGCGCCGAACCGATGCGCAGGCCCTTCTTCTCGGCCCGTTTCTTGAGATCGAGCCCTTCCTCGATCGACAAGACGAACGGCTTTTCCGAATAGACATGCTTGCCGGCATCGAGCACCGCTTTGGAGATTTCATAGTGCACCGCCGGAACCGTCAGGTTGACGATGATGTCGATCTCGTCGTCCTTGAGCAGGTCGTTGACCGTCTCGGCGCGCAGCTTGAACTCCTTCGCCCGCGCTTTCGCGGCCTCCATGTTGATATCCGCGCAGGCGCGCATCTTGATGCCGCGGAACAGCGGCGCCAGCGAGAAATACGCCTTCGAGATGTTGCCGCAGCCGATGACGCCGATGCCAAGTTTCTCTGCCATTTCGATTACTCCTGCCAGCTCTTGGCTGCTGCGATTGAGCGGCGGGCATAGCGCTCGATGTCGTTGGGGTTGTCCTGCTCCATGACGAAATACTGCGCGGCGCTCTTGGCGCGCAACGTCTTGAACAGGCCCGCCCAGTCGATCGTGCCGTGCCCGACATCGGACCAGCCGTCCTCGTCCAGCCCCTCGCCCGGCTTCGCCATATCCTTGACGTGGACGGCAACGATCCGCTTGCCATGCTTCTCGATCCAGGGCAGCGGATCGGCGCCGCCGCGCACCACCCAGGCGACGTCCATCTCCCAGCCGATGTCCGGTGCCGCGGACAGGATGTGGTCCTGCGGCAGCGAGCCGTCCGCAAGCGCCTTGAACTCGAAATCGTGGTTATGCCAGGCAAAGCCGTAGCCAGCCTTTTTTGCCACCTCGCCCACCTTGGCGAGGCGCTCGCCGAAGCCGCGCCAGCCGGCGGCGTCGGACGGGCGCTGATCGGGCATCAGATAGGGGCAGATCAGCAGCCTGATGCCGAGCGCGTCGGCGATCTTGCGCACGCCGTCGAAATCGTTCTCCAGCGCCTCGATCGAGAAATGCCCGGTCGGCATCGCAAGCCCGTTCTTGTCGAGCTCGGCGCGAAACGCCTTCGGGTCGTCATAGACGCCGCCAAAGCCTTCGACCTGGCTGTAGCCGAGCTCGCCGAGCATTTTCACCACGTCGTTCCATGGTTGAAAATTGCGAGCGCTGTAGAGTTGGAATGACCAGTTCATGTCCTGTCCGTTCTGCTTGGGAGGTTAAAGGCGGTTGCCGGTCTGGGCGTCGAAGAGCGAAGCGCGCATCGGATCGAAGCCGACAGTCACCGCCTCATCATTCCGGGGCGTACGCTCCGAGGTAACCCGGACGCTGAATTTCTGTTGAGCGAGCTGCAGCCAGACCAGCGTGTCGGAGCCCATCGGTTCCACCACTTCGACTTTGCTGGCCGCCGAGAATGGCCAGCCGGCGCCGCTGTTCAGACTCACATGTTCGGGCCTGATGCCGAACACGGCTGGTCCGGGTTCCGGCTGCCGATCGAAATCATAGGTACTGAGTGGAATCTTCAGACCATCGGCAAGAAAATGCCAGCCGCCATCCGCGTTTTCCAAATGGCCGTCGACAAAGTTCATCGCCGGCGAGCCGAGGAAGCCGGCAACGAAGCGATTGACCGGACGGTTGTAGATGGTCTGCGGCGCGTCGAGCTGCTGGATGACGCCGCCCTTCATCACGGCAATGCGGTCGGCGAGCGTCATTGCCTCGATCTGGTCGTGGGTGACGTAGATCATGGTGTTTTCGAGCTTGCGGTGCAGCAGCTTGATCTCGACGCGCAGTTCCGCCCGCAGCTTGGCATCGAGATTGGAGAGCGGCTCGTCGAACAGGAAGACGTCGACGTCGCGCACCAGTGCCCGCCCGATCGCCACGCGCTGGCGCTGGCCGCCGGAGAGCGCCGAGGGCTTGCGCTGCAACAGCGGCTCGATCTGCAGGATCTCGGCGGCGCGTGCGATGCGCTTGGCGATCTCGTCCTTGGCCAGGCCGGCAACGCGCAGACCGAAGGACAGGTTCTTCTCCACCGTCATCTGCGGATAGAGCGCGTACGACTGGAACACCATGCCGATGCCGCGGTCCTTAGGCTCCTCCCAGGTGACGTTCTTGCCCTTGATGAAGATGCGGCCTTCCGAAATGTCGAGCAGGCCGGCGATGCAGTTGAGCAAGGTGGATTTGCCGCAGCCGGACGGTCCCAGAAGCACGATGAACTCGCCCTCGGCGACGTCGAGATTGAGCGTTTTCAGCACCGACATCACACCGAAATTGAGCGACAGGTCCTGGATCGAAACGCTGGGATTGGCGATTGCCGCTGCCATCATCATCCTTTCACTGCGCCAGCCGCGATGCCGCGCACGAAGAGCTTGCCGGAAATGAAATAGACGATCAGCGGAACGAGCCCGGTGAGGATCGTCGCGGCCATGTTGACGTTGTATTCCTTCACGCCCTGCACCGAATTGACGATGTTGTTGAGCTGCACCGTCATCGGATAGGTGTCGGGGCGCGTGTAGACGACGCCGAACAGGAAGTCGTTCCAGATGCCGGTGACCTGCAGGATGATGGCGACGACGAAGATCGGCAGCGACATCGGCAGCATGATGCGCAGATAAATGCCCCAGAAGCCGGCGCCGTCGACGCGCGCCGCGCGGAACAGTTCCTCCGGCATCGACGTGAAATAGTTGCGGAACAAGAGGGTCAGGATCGGCATGCCGAAGATCGAATGCACGATCACAAGGCCGGTCAGGGTGCCGTATATGCCGATCTCGCGCAGGATGATGACGATCGGATAGATCATCACCTGGTAGGGAATGAAGGCGCCGACGATCAGGATGATGAAGAAGGTGTCGGCGCCCTTGAAGCGCCAGTTGGCCAAGGCATAGCCGTTCACCGAGGCAATCGCGATCGACAGCAGCACCGACGGCACGGTGATACGCACCGAATTCCAGAAACCGCGCGAGAGCCCGTCGCAGTTGAGGCCGGTGCAGGCGGTCGCCCAGGCTTTCACCCAGGGCTCGAAGGTGATTTCCACCGGCGGCGAGAAGATGTTGCCGAGGCGGATTTCCGGCATGCCCTTCAGCGACGTGACGATCATCACGTAGAGCGGCAAAAGGTAATAGAGCGCCACGACGATCAGCGTGCCGTAGAGAAAGATGTTGCGGCGCGAGAGCGCATGCCGCGGCTTCGCGCCGGCAGGCCCAGCTTCGTCGCGCCGAAGGACGCCCGCATCAGATGGGGAGGCAGCGACATCAACCACGCCGGCGGCCTCCGAATTCGAGATAGGCCCATGGCACGATGACGATCATCACCGAGAGCAGCATCATGGTCGAGGCGGCGAAACCCTGGCCGAGATTCTGGGCGAAGAACATGTAGTCGTAGACGTATTTTGCCGGCACTTCGGAGGCGATGCCCGGCCCGCCGCTGGTCTGCGCCACGACGAGATCATAGACCTTGACGATGCCGGCAGCGATTATGACCAGCGTGGTGATGAAGACCGGCCGCATCATCGGGATGACGATGAACAGGTAGGTCTTCCACATCGGGATGCCGTCCACTCGCGCCGCCTTCCATATGTCTTCGTCGATGCCGCGCAGGCCGGCAAGCATCAGGCACATGATCAGCCCCGTGCCCTGCCAGAGCGCGGCGATGGAAATGCCGTAGATGACGATGCTGGAATTATAGAGCGGGTCGAAGCTGAAGCCCGTCCAGCCGAGGTCGCGCACGACGCGCTGGATGCCGAAATCCGGGTTGAGCAGCCATTGCCAGACCAGCCCGGTGACGATGAAGGAGAGCGCGAAGGGATAGAGGAAGATGGTGCGGAACGTATCCTCGAAGCGGATCTTCTGGTCGAGGAGCGCCGCCAGGACGAAGCCGATCACCAGCGAGAACACCAGCGAGATCACGCCATAGATCAGGAGGTTCTCGATCGAGATCAGCCAGCGCGGCGTCGCCCACAACCGATAATACTGGTCGAGGCCGACGAAGTTGAGCCGTGGCAGCAGCTTCGAATTGGTGAAGGAGTAGAGGACCGTCCACGCCGTGCCACCGACGAACACCACAAGCGCGGTGAGCACCATCGGAATCGATGCGATCTTCGCATTGAGGTTACGGAAAAGCTGGTTGGGACGTTCGCTATTGCTCATCTCGACAGCCGGGCTGGGGCAATGAGGACATCATGCTCCCGACCCCCGTTAGCAGGGACCGGGAGCTGGCGGGGCGCCGGTAGATCAATCGGCCGAAGCGATGATGGCGGCGAAGCGCTTCTGCGCCTCTTCGACCGTCATGTCCGGCTTGGCGAAGAACTCGGAGAACAGGTCCTCCTTCTGCTTCTGGCTGTCCTGCGAAAGCAGTTGGTCCGTCCACGGCATGACGGCGCCCTTGGCGAGGATGGCGAGGCCCTTCTTCATGCAGTCGTTCGCCGCGTTGAGGTCGACGTCGCCACGCACCGGCAGCGAGCCCTTCTTGAGGTTGAAGGCGACCTGGGTCTTCGGATCGAGCAAGGTCTCGGCGAGCACCGCCTGCGCCTTCGTCTTTGCCTCATCCTTGAGCAGCGGGAAGTAGAAGGCGTCGCCGCCGGTGGCGATGACTTCGTTCAGGCCGAGGCCGGGCAAGCAGGTATAGTCCTTGCCGGCCGTCTTGCCGGCAACCTGGAACTCGCCCTGCGCCCAGTCGCCCATGATCTGGCCGGCGGCCTTGCCGGTGATGACCAGATTGGTGGCCTGGTTCCAGTCCTGCACATTGGTGTTCTTGGCCATCTTGCGGGCGTCGTCCGCCGCCTTGAACACCTTGGCGATCTCCGGGCCTGCCGCGAAGGTGGCGTCCTTGTCCTTGTAGACCTTGAGGAACGTGTCGGTGCCCCCGGTCGCGGCCATCAGCACGTCGAAGGCGCCCGAGGCTTGCCAAGCCTGTCCGCCGACCGCGAGCGGAATGATGCCCGCCTTTTCCAGCGCCGGCGCATCCGCCACGAATTCATTCCAGTCCTTCGGCACAGGCAGGCCGGCCTTCTGGAAGGCCTCGTTGGACAGCCACAGCCACTGCCAGGAATGGATATTAACCGGCACACAATAGATCTTGCCGTCGATGGTGCAACTATCGAGCAGGCTCTTCGGCCGCACGATCTCCGTCCACTTGTCCTTGGTGGCGATATCGGTGAGGTCGCGCATCAGCCCGGCCTGCACCAGTTCCTCCGCCTGGCGGCCGTGGTTGAACTGGGTGGCGCCCATTGGATCGCCGCCGGTGATGCGGCTGATCATGATCGGCCGCGCCGTGCCGCCGGAGCCTGCAATGGCGCCGTCGACCCAGTGGTTGCCCGTCGCGTCGAAAGCCTTGGCAAGCTCGGCCACCGCTGCCGCCTCGCCGCCGGAAGTCCACCAATGGGTGACTTCCAGGTCGGTCGCGGCCGCCGGACCGGCGAAATTGAGCGCAACTGTCGCGGCAAAGGCAGCAGTCAGGAATTTGTATCGCATTTCGGCTCCTCCCGGAATCTGAAACGTTACAGATTTTCGATACGGCAAATGATCCGCCTAGGCAACCCCTCGCCTTGAAGCCGGTCAAGATTTTTTCGTGACGCGAACAAAATCTTTCTCCCGAGGCGGCAATGTCGGTGTCAGATCAGTCGATTGGTGCCAAAAGTAGGCCCAGACCGATATTTCTTTGTGATTCCAGCGACTTTCGGCTCCTCTCCGCATCCACGATGCCGACGGCGCGACCTTGCCGGTTGATCACGAAGATTGGCAATCTGTAACGTTTCAGTATATTGAGCCGAGCCGCAAACTGAAGGTCGCGCAAATGTCACCGCCGCACGATTGCCGGTCGGCCCCGCGACTGCTATGCGCCTGACGGGCGGGACGATGGATAGACGGATAACGAAGAAGGGCGACGACGACACGTCGGGCAAGGAACGGCCGACGCTGAAGACGCTTGCCTTCATGACCGGGCTGGGCGTCACGACAGTCTCGCGCGCGCTGAAGGATGCGCCCGAGATCGGCGCCGAGACCAGGCGTCGCGTCCAACTCGTCGCCAAGCAGATCGGCTACCGCCCCAACCGCGCCGGCGTACGTTTGCGGACCGGCAAGACCAACGTGATATCGCTTGTGCTGAACACCGAGCACGAGCTCATGAGCTTCGTCTCGGACATCATCTACGGCGTCACCGAGGTGATCGCCGACACGCCCTACCATCTGATCGTCACGCCCTATTCGCGCTCGCAGGATCCGCTGGACCCGGTGCGCTATCTGGTCGAGACGGGCTCGGCCGACGGCGTCATCATCTCGCGCACCCAGCCCAACGATCCACGGGCGCGCTATATGCTGGAGCGCGGCATTCCCTTCGCCACGCATGGTCGCACCGACATGGGGCTGGTGCATCCCTATCACGACTTCGACAATTATGCCTTTGCCGGCGAAGCCGTCCGCTACCTCGCCGGCAGGGGCCGCAACCGGCTTGCCCTGGTGACGCCTCCGGTCGGCCTCACCTATCACGGCCATACGGTCGCCGGCTTTGCCGATGCGCTGAGCGAGGTGGGTGCCAGCGAGGTGCCGTTCAACACCGTCTCCATCGATCAGTCGATCGAGCAGATCAGGATGCGGACCGCGCAATTGATGCGGCGCAAGGACCGTCCGGACGGCTTCGTCAGCAGCGCCGCCGCCGCGACGCTCGCCATCGTGGCCGGCATAGAGGACGCCGGGCTGAAGCTCGGCCGCGACGTCGACGTGGTGTCGAAACAATCGTCGGAATTGCTGCATCTGTTCCGGCGAGAGCTGCTCGTCGTCAACGAGAATTTCCGGCTCGCCGGCTCCGAGCTCGCCCGCGCCGTCCTCGGCTGGATCGGCGGCGCCGATCCAGGCACGCTGCAATCGCTCAGCACGCCGAGCGAGGTTTTGCCCTATCGCGGCTGACTGGCGCGACTTGAGGGGCAGGTCAGGCCGAGTCGAAAATGGTGGCTTCCGAGAACCGGAGCGGAGCGTACTTAAAGTACGTGAGCACCGGAAGCGCAGGAAGCCGCCATTTGCAGGCCGGCCTCACCTGGCCCTAGGCGGCCCCACTCCCCCATGGGCCATGAAACGCCCCCTCTTCCCCGATGCGCTCGAAGCCGTGCGCGCCGAAGAAGTCGCGCTGCGCCTGGATCAGGTTCGAGGTGCCGCGTCCTTGGCGGTAGCTGTCGAAATAGGCGAGCGCCGACGACAGCGCCGGCACCGGCGAGCCGGCCTCGGAGGCGCGCGCCACGATGCGCCTCAGCGACGGATGCGCCTCCTTCATCATGGCGATGAAGGCCGGCGCCATCAGCAGATTGGTGGAAGCGCTGCCTGAGCCGAAGGCCTCGGCCATCGTGTCCAGCATCTGCGAGCGGATGATGCAGCCGGCGCGCCAGATCTTGGCGATGGTCGGCATGGGCAGATTCCAGTTGAATTCCTTGGAGGCGCCGCTCATCACCGCGAAACCTTGCGCGTAAGCCGCGATCTTGCCGGCGAACAATGCCAACTCCAGGTCCTTGAGCAGCGCGCCGCTGTCGCCGGAAATCTTTTCGACGCCGATATTGCCATAGGCCTTTTCCGCCGCCTGCCGCTCATCCTTGATCGAGGACAGCACGCGCGCCGCGACCGCCGCCTCGATCGCCGTCGCCGGAATGCCGAGCTGCTGCGCTTCGATGACCGACCATTTGCCGGTGCCCTTCTGCCCGGCGCGGTCGAGGATGATGTCGGCAACCGGCTTGCCGGTCTTGGGATCGTCGGCGGCGAGAACTTTTGCGGTGATCTCGATCAGGTAGGAATTGAGCCGGCCCTTGTTCCATTCTTCGAAGACCTTGCCGATCTCCTTCGGCGCCATGCCGAGGCCGTCGCGCAAGATGCCGTAGATCTCGGCGATCATCTGCATGTCGGCATATTCGATGCCGTTGTGGATGGTCTTGACGAAATGGCCGGCGCCGTCGGTGCCGAGCCAGGCGGCGCAGGGCTCGCCCTTGAACTTGGCCGAGATCGCCGTCAGCACTTTCTCGACGCGCTTCCAGGACTCCTCAGTGCCGCCGACCATGATCGAGGGGCCGTGCCGCGCGCCCTCCTCGCCGCCCGACACGCCCATGCCGATAAAGGTCAGGCCCGAGCCGGACAGCTCCGAGAAGCGGCGCATCGTGTCGCGGAAATTGGCGTTGCCGGCATCGATCACGATGTCGTTGGCCGACAGCACGCCGCGCAGCGCCGCGATCTGCTCGTCGACCGGCTTGCCGGCCAGCACCATGATGATGATCGGCCGCGGAGGCCGGATCGCGGCGGCGAGCTCCTCCAGGCTGTAGCAGGGAACGACCATGTCCTTCAGCGAACCGGCACTCTCGACAAAGGCGTCGGTGCGCGACGGCGTGCGGTTGAAGACTGCGATGCGGTGCCCGTGCTCGGCGATGTTGAGCGCCAGGTTGGAACCCATCGTGCCAAGGCCGATCAGGCCGATTTCGGCTTTTTCCATCGTTTCTTCCCTGCGTTCGGATGCTTCTTGTAGGCTGCGTCCTGGAGAACGCCTTTCCCAGATGAATGACGGGCCTTGGCGGCGGCGTCAACCGTCTCGCAGAATTGTGTCGAGGTCGGTGAGACCAAGGGTGAAGACTGAGGGCGAAATGGTGAATGGTGAATAGTGAAATGGACAGGCGAACGTCGTCGCGACGCGGAAACGAAAATCGCCTGCTATTCACCATTCACTCTCAATTTCACTCTGCGCGAATATTAATTGGCGCCTCGACCTTCACCACCTCGAAGTCCGAAACGAGGATATCGAGCCGGGCGTTCCAGCGGCCGGGAAGCGGGATAGCGAGATTGTCGATACGCCAGGTGCCGTCGCCGGGTTTTCTCGCCGGCCACTTGATCGGCTCGATGCCGGAATCCGGCTTCGACAGCACCAGCGTCACCGCCTTGGCGTCGAGAGGCCCGAAATCGCCGGTCATGATCATAATCGAAGCGGCGACCTCGCCGGCATGGCCTGGCGTGATGCTGAGATCGGCCATCGCCTTCAGCGCATGGACGTGGATCGACACCGGCTGCGCGGCGGCGATCGCCAGCGCGCGTGGCGGCGGGGTGAAGCGCCAGCCGGCGGCGACGCCGAAAATGGCAAGCACGATGACCACCTCGATGCCGATCGAGCGCGCCATCCGCCGCTGCACCTCGGTGTCGCCGGCCTCGGCGGGCGCGGTCAACGTCCAGCGGTTGATGGCGGCCAACGTGAACAGGAAGAGCAGCAGCGTGAGCTTGAGCAGCAGCAGCCGGCCATAAGCGGTATGGATCAGCGCCGCCGGCTGCTGCACTTGGATGATCGCCAGCACGATGCCGCTGGCGGCAAGGACAGCCACGACCGGCAGGATCGCGCGCGAGAAGCGCCGCAGAAAGACCTTCGCTTCCGCCGGCTGCTGCCGCAGCGCGAGGCCGAGCGGCGCCAGCGCGCCGGCCCAGAAGGCGATCGCGGTGCCGTGCAGGAACACCAGCGGCCGCGTCAGCCATTGCGGTTCGGCGGCGCTGGCGTGACCGCTCGCAGCAAGGGCCGCGCCAACACCGAGCAGTGATACGGACGCCGCCAGCTTGCGCAAGCCCGACGGTCCGGCAAGAGAAAGCAAAGCCAAGCCGAGCGCGATCAGGCCGAGCAGCATCGTCCAGACGAAGCTCGTCTCGAGCGCGGTCTTCCAGACAGCCGGTGTCGCAAACCGGGCGAGCGGCGCGCCGAGCGCATCCAGCCCCTGCAGGCCGAGCGAAAGCGGCGCTCCGACGAGACCGATAAGAAGCGCCGCGATGACGAAGCGTCGGCCGCGGCGCCGGTCCTCGGCGAGCCAGGCAAGTGCGAACGCGCCGCCGATGCCGAGAAAAAGTCCGGCATAGAGAAACAGCTTGCCGAGCCAGATCGCTGCCCGCAGCGTCCAGTCGATGGCCTCACCCGCCACTGGTGCCGCGCTTGGCGCGCCCATAGAAAACAGCGCCGAGCCGCCGACCGGATGACCATCGACCGAAACGACTCGCCAACTCAGCACATGCGTGCCGGATTTGAGCGCTTCGGGATTGTCGATCTCGACGGTCTGGTCCTTGAGGCGGAAGGATGTCAGCGCAAGCTGTGAGCCGTCCGGCCGCACAAGCGTCAGCACCAGCGGCGAGACGGGCTCGCTGAAGGTCAGCGAGAATTTGCCGGGACTTTGCGTCAGCACGGCGCCGTCAGCCGGGTCGGTCGCGACCAGCGCGGCATGCGCCAAAGCGCGGCCGGGCACGACGAGCAGCGCCATCGTCACGAGCATTGCCGCCAGCCAGACAAGCGAGCCGGCAAGCATGCAGTTCATCGAGGAAGGCAGTGCTGCGTTCATGCCGTCATAACTGGAAATGTTGGCGCATCCCGAGGGAGCGCGCCAACAGAGATCATTTCTTCGGCAGCAATTTGATGCCGGGCGCGGGCGTTTCCAAGGCGTCCTCGTCCTGGCCGGCCGCCGGGATCTCGATCCAGCGCTCGGCGGCGTCGCCGCATTCCTGCACCACCGGGAAATAGAGCATCTGGCCGGCCGGCAGATCGGCCGCCAGCGAAGCGCGGAAGACGAATTCGTCATAGAATTCGTCCGGCAGATTGCCGCCGCTCCAGTCGATTTCCTTCACGCCGGTGGTCAAGGTCTCGCCATAGAGCTGGTAGGATTTCTCGTATTTGCCCTTCTTGACCTGCAGCGTCCAGCCGGGCTTGGGCATCGGCTTCACCGCGATGGCGCCTTCGGGTATCTGCACACGCACCGCGGTCGTTGCCTTGCCCTCGCAGCCATGCGGCACGCGCAAGACGGCCTTGTAGGTCGAGCCGACGGCCGCTTCCTGCGTTTCGAGCGTGATGTGGGCGAGCGCGGCATTGGTCCCGAGCGCGCAAAGCGCGCCCGCCGCCAAAACATACTTCTTCATGAATTGTGCCTCGATTTCGAATTGACGGGTTAGTCGGCGTGATCCATGTCCATATCGCCGGTGCCCGTCTCGCCCATGCCTTCGACGGCGAACTCGACGGTGACGCTGCCCGCCTTCTCGAAGGTCAGCGTCGCGGAGAATTTCTCGCCCTGCTTCGGCTGCCGCTTCAAGCCGGTGAACATCAGGTGATAGGCGCCCGGCTTCAGCGCGACCTTGCCGCCGGCCGGGATCTCCAGCCCGCCCTCGACCGGCCGCATGGTCATGACGCCGTCCTTGACGCCCATCTCATGCAGTTCGGCCTTTTCGGAGATGTCGGAGGAGATCGACAGCAGCCGGTCCGGCGCGCTGCCCTTGTTGATCACGGTGAAATAGCCGCCGCCCACCTTGGCGCCCGGCGGCGTCGCCCGCGACCAGGGATGCTCGATCTCGAGATCGCCGACCTTGAACTCATGCGCTAGGGCGGCGGGAATGCAGGCCAAGAGAAAGAAAAGGCTGAGCACGGCAAGGCCAACGCGCAGCGGGAGGTGAAACGGCGGCGCGCCGCGAAGGGCGAAGGCTTGCGCTTTGGGAAGAAGATTGGACATGGTTGCTCCATGAGTACGGGATCGCGCCGGAATGCGGCCGCGAACAGTCTGATCTTTGGATGAATAGGCCTGCGGAAGGTTCCGCGGATCAGACCATCGCCGGCGGCGCGCGCGGATTGGCCGGAGAGCGGTCGCGGGCGAAATCCTGGTGCTGGAAGGCCGGAGGCTGGAAGGCGACGGCCTCGAAAAGCTGGGTCCTGGCCAGGGCGACGGCCTCCGGCGGCGGCATATGCGCCGCCGAAACCATGTTGCAGCCGAGCGAGCAGCAGGCCGGCAGATGTTGTTGGTGGGGATCGCCGCCGGGGAGTTTTACAGCGCCTTCATGCGTGCAGATGACGTTGCCGAAGGCGTCGACCTGCGAAGGCGCGCCGAAGGCGAAAGCGCCGAGAGAGGACTGCAGCAATAGAAGCAGCGCCGCGACGAACGCGGCCGGCATGCTCCATCGTCTCAGCCGGATACCCAACGCAAAGCCTCTCCCGGAAACGCGTCGACGGTAGCACGGGGAATGCGCGCGGGAAATCGGCAAAACCGCGCTGCGGCAACGCGGCGCGATAACTCGTCGTGGATCGCGGCCGGCCTGTCAGGCGGGCTGCATCTGCCGCCCTTCGGGAATTGAGGTCAGCAGCGTCTGGCGCGCCGACTTCAGGTGCTTGCGACAGGCGGCGTCCACCTTGCCGGGATCGCGCGATTTCAGCGCCGCGATGTAGGCGAGATGCTCCTGAATAGCGACCTCGTTGCGCTGGCGCTCCTCAGCCTTGTTCCACTGATAGTGGTAATGGAAGATCATCGCGATGACATCGTAGAAGTCGACGATGAAGCGATTGTGCGAGGCGCGGTGGATCAGCCGGTGGAAGCGCTCGTCGAGCTCGGAGAATTCGTTGAAGCGCGTGGCGATCTCGCTGGCGAGCTGGCGATGCTCGAGTTCCAGCCGGTCAAGATCGGCCCATACCGCGCTATCTTCCGGCAGGGCGGCGAAAGCCGCCGCCGAACGCAGCTCGAAAATCTCGCGGATCTCGGTCAGCTCCAGCGCGAAGGCGCGCGTGAAACCCTTCAGCACCCAATGGCTGTTGCGCCGCTTCTCGATCAGGCCGAAGCGCGAGAAGCGGATCAGGAATTCGCGCACGCTGGTAGTGCCGACGCCGATCTCGCGCGCCAGCTCCAGCTCGTTGATCTGCATGCCGGCTTCGGCGCCTCCCGCAAGCAGACGCCGCATGAAAGAGCGCTCGATGATCTCGGCCAGCGAGTCGGTCTCCTCCTCGGGGAAGAAGTCCTCGGACCGCGGCGCCCTGAGCACGGTCTTATTACGCTTGTTCCAGTCGATAAGCCCGGTTTCTTCCATGCGCGCAAGGATGCTGCGCACCGTGGTGCGGCTGACGCCGAGCAGCGTGCCGAGCTCAGGCTCCGACGGCAGGCTCTTGGTCTCGTCGAGCAACCTGAGGCAGCGGTTGAAGGCGTCCTTGTAGACATTGTTGCTTTTCGACATGCCCCGTATCCCCCAACGCTTGCGGCGGCCTGCCGGAAACGCGATATGATCGGTGTTCCTAGAGCAGTTCAGCGTTTCTCGGAATCGCCGAACTGCGCTAAATCTTTGTTTCTGCGCAATTCCGGACGGAAAGCCGCTACGCCCTTTTCCTGGAATTGCTCTGGCGCAAGCCTCCGAAAAGCGGAACGCTTTTCGCCGGCTTGCCAAACGGGCGGCGCGGGCGTCCAAAAGACGAGCGCCAACCGAGCGAAAAAACAATTGACGCAAAATTGTTTTTTCCCGATAAAAGACATTACCTTTAAACGGGCGCAAGTCAATCCGCCCGCATTCCCAGGATCACCCAGGACAGCCGCCCGTGAACGTTGCAAACACCATCCTTCTCTCACCCTCCGATAATGTCGCCGTTGCCAACGGGCGCATCGAGATTGGAACGCCATTGCCGGGCGGCGCAACCGCGGCTGCCGTGATCGAGCCGGGCCACAAGGTGGCGATCAAACCGATCCCGGCGGGCGAAGCGGTTGTGAAATACGCGCAGGCGATCGGCCGCGCCACGCAAGACATCGCGCCCGGCGAGCATGTTCATTCGCACAATCTGGTTTTCGAGAGCGGCCGCTTGCCGGTGGTGCCGCCGAGCGAGGCCGAGCATGCCACCGAGGCCGACCGCAAGCGCACCTTCATGGGCTACCGCCGCGCCGACGGCCGCGCCGGCACGCGCAACTTCATCGGCATCATCGCCAGTGTCAATTGCTCGTCGACCGTCTGCCATGCCATTGCGGACGAAGCCAACCGCACGCTTCTGCCGAAATATCCCGGCATCGATGGCTTCGTGCCGATCGTGCACGGCCAGGGCTGCGGCATGAGCGCCACCGGCGACGGCATGATGGTTCTGCACCGCACTTTAGCCGGCTATGCGCGCCATCCGAATTTCGGCGGCGTGCTAATGGTGGGCCTGGGCTGCGAGGTCAACCAACTCACGCTTTACGGCCAGAAGGGCGTGGCCGCGGGAAAGCGGCATTTCAACATCCAGGAAGCCGGCGGCTCGCGCAAATCGGTCGAGCGCGCGATGGGCGTTCTGGCCGAGATCGCCGAGGAAGTGGGCCAGCTGCAGCGTGAGCCGATCCCGGTCTCGGAGATCGTCGTCGGGCTGCAATGCGGCGGCTCGGACGGCATGTCCGGCATCACGGCAAATCCGGCATTGGGCGCCGCCGTCGATATCCTGGCAGACTGCGGCGGCATCGGCATCTTGTCGGAGACCACCGAGATCTATGGCGCCGAGCATCTGCTGGCCTACCGCGCCGCCTCGCCCGAGATCGCCGCCAAGCTTGACGGCTTTGTGAAGTGGTGGGAGGACCATACCGCCAAGCACGGCGCCTCGATCGACAACAATCCCTCGCCCGGCAACAAGCGCGGTGGCCTGACCACGATCCTCGAGAAATCACTGGGCGCGGTCGCCAAGGGCGGCCAGACGCCGCTCAACGGCGTTTTCGGCTATGCCGAGAAAGTCTCGGGCAGCGGCCTGGTGTTCATGGACACGCCCGGCTACGATCCGGTTTCGGCCACCGGCCAGGTCGCCGGCGGCGCCAATGTCATCGTCTTCACCACCGGCCGCGGCTCCTGCTTTGGCTGCCGGCCGACGCCGTCGATCAAGGTCGCCACCAATTCGACCATGTATCACCAGATGGAAGAGGACATGGACGTCAATTGCGGGGTTATCGCCTCGGGCGAGAAGACCATCGCCGGCATGGGCCGCGAGATCTTCGAGCTGATCATCGAGACGGCGTCCGGCCGCAAGACCAAGAGCGAGGCGTTCGGCTACGGCGACAACGAATTCGTGCCGTGGCATCTCGGCGCGACGCTTTAATCAAAGGCCGTTATCGCGTCGGAAGCGCCACCGACAACAGGAGGCGACCTTCACTACCGTGCAGGCTTTTTCTATGGAATAAATATTCCATGTTGACAGAATTATGAAATTATTGTTCCATGCCGATAAGGAGGAACGGGAGCATCCGAGCACTGCCCAGGGACGAGCCGAACGGACCCTAGCCCGCATCGCGCACGGCAGCAGACATCGCTTGCATCGGTCACGGCAATGCTCTATCAAAAAACGGTATCTGTTTTTTATTGATAAAGTTCTGTTTGGGCCGCGCCTATCCAGATGGAGCTTCCGCAACCTTCACCAGGCGACTTAGGGAGGAACCTAATGAAATTCGTGACCAGCCTTCTCAACCGCCGCGCCTTCGTGGCTTTGGCCGCCGCTTCGATGCTCGCCGGCGCGATGCATTCCGCGCCCGCCTCGGCGGCCGACGTGACCATTCCGATCATCGTCAAGGATACCACATCCTTCTACTGGCAGATCGTTCTGGCCGGCGCCCGCAAGGCCGGCAAGGATCTCGGCGTCAACGTGCCGGAACTCGGCGCCCAGGCCGAAACCGACGTCAACGGCCAGATCTCGATCCTGGAAAACGCCGTCGCCAGCAACCCGGCGGCCGTCGTCATCTCGCCGACCGAGTTCAAGGCGCTCGGCAAGCCGATCGACGAGGCTGCCTCCAAGGTCAAGGTCATCGGCATCGACTCCGGCGCCGATTCCAAGGCCTTCACCTCCTTCCTGACCACCGACAACGTGCAGGGCGGCCGCGTCGCCGCTGACGGCCTCGCCGCCGCAATCGGCGCCGCCAACGGCGGCAAGGTGGAAGGCAAAGTCGCGCTGATCACGGCACTTCCCGGCGCCGGCTCGCTCGAGCAGCGCAAGCAAGGCTTCATCGAACAGATCAAGGCCAAGTATCCGGGCCTCGAGCTTGTCGCCGACAAATATGCCGACGGCCAGGCCACCACCGGCCTCAACATCGCGACCGACCTGATCACCGCCAATCCGGACCTCAAGGGCATCTTCGCCTCGAACCTGATCATGGCGCAGGGCGTCGGCCAGGCGATCGCCGAAAACAATCTCGGCGGCAAGGTGGCGCTGATCGGCTTCGACAGCGACGAAAAGCTGATCAAGTTCCTCAATGACGGCGTCATCTCGGGCCTGGTCGTCCAGGATCCGTACCGGATGGGCTATGACGGCATCAAGACCGCCTTGGCCGCCTCGAAGGGCGAGAAGGTCGAGGCCAATGTCGACACCGGCGCGAACCTCGTCACCAAAGACAACATGAAGGATCCCAAGATCGACGCGCTGCTCAACCCGAAGCTCAAGTGAGCAGCATCGCGACAGTCGTTTCCGGGGCCTCGCGCCCCGGAAACATCCATCGGGGCGATTTGGAAATTCGCCGGCCCGATTTAGGCTCCGCCTTCAAGATGCGCGCCAGACGCATCGCTGCGTACCCAATGGTTGAGGCCAATCTGGGAGGATTGTCATGACGTCGACGGCGCAGGAATTGCATCCGGCCCCCACGCTGGAACCGGGCAGGACGATCCTCGAGCTCAACGGCCTGGAAAAGCGCTACCCCGGCACGCATGCGCTGAAACCTGTGCATCTTGCCTTCAAGGCAGGCGAGATCCACGCGATCGTCGGCGAGAACGGCGCCGGCAAGTCGACCCTGATAAAACTCCTGACCGGCGTCATGCCGCGCACCTCCGGCGAGGTGATCTGGGAAGGCAAGCCGACCGCCTTGGCCACGCCGCATGAGGCGATGGCGCTGGGCATCAACGCCGTCCACCAGGAGGTGGTGCTCTGCCGCCATCTCACCGTCGCCGCCAACATGTTCCTCGGCGAGGAGGAGTCACGCTTCGGCCTCCTGCAGCAGCGCGCCATGATCAAGGACGCGCAGAAGATCATTGACGGGCTGGGCTTCGACTTGCCGGCGCATGTCATGCTCGGCGATCTCACCATCGGCCAGCAGCAGCTGATCGCCGCCGCCCGCGCTACGGTGCGCGGCACGAAATTTCTGATCTTCGACGAACCGACCGCTTACCTCACCCGCAAGGAGGCCGACCAGCTCTTTAAGCTGATCCGCCGGCTCAAAGGCGAAGGCGTCACCATTATTTATATCAGCCACCGCATGGAGGAAGTGTTCGAGCTCGCCGACCGCGTTTCCGTGCTGCGCGACGGCACTCTGGTCGGCACCCGCAACATCGCCGAGACCGACGAGCCCGAACTGGTCAAGCTGATGATCAACCGCTCGATCGAGCAGATCTACCACAAGGAACATTTCACCCCCGGCGCCACCATTGTCGAGACGAAGAACCTTTCGGGCAAAGGCTTCGAGAATGTCTCGGTGACCGTCCGCGCCGGCGAGATCGTCGGCCTCTACGGCCTGATCGGCGCCGGCCGCAGCGAGTTCGTCACCACGCTTTACGGCCGCCACAGGAAGTCGGCCGGCCAGATTCTCTGGCAAGGCAAGGAGGTCCAGGTCAACTCCGAGCACGACGCGATCCGGCTCGGCATGGCGCTGGCTCCGGAAAGCCGCCGCGACCAGGGCCTGTGCCTCAATTTGCCGGTCGGCACGAACCTCAACCTGCCGATCTACAAGCGCATCTCCAGCAATTTTCTGATTTCCGGCGCCAAGGAGAAGGCCGAGGCCGACCGCCAGATCGCCGACCTGCGCATCAAGACGCCGACGCGCAATGCGCTCGCCTCCAGCCTGTCGGGCGGCAACCAGCAGAAGATCGTCATCGGCAAATGGCTGGCGCATGGCGCCAAGCTGTTCATCTTCGACGAGCCGACGGTGGGCGTCGATGTCGGCACCAAGGCCGAGATCTATCGCCTGTTCTCGACGCTTCTGTCCAAGGGCGCCGGCATCATCCTGATCTCGTCCTATCTGCCGGAAGTCTATGAGCTTGCCGATACGCTGCACGTGTTCCGGCGCGGCAAGCTGGTCGCGACCCATGGTTTCCGGACCGCCAGCCACGAGGATATTTTGGGTCAGGCACTGGCCGAGAAACAAGAAAAGTCGGGAGGACAAAAATGAGCACCGAGGCGATCCCCGCCGAAAAACCCAAGCGCAATTTCAACGCCCTGTTCGGCCTGACGCTGCTTGGCCTTCTGCTCCTGATGTGGATCGTGTTGGCCGTCGCCACGCCGTCCTTCGCCACGACGCTCAACATCACCAACCTTCTGCGTCAGGGATCGCTGATCGCCATCCTCGCCGTCGGCCAGACCTTCGTCATCATCACCGGCGGCATCGATCTGTCGGTCGGCGCGGTGGTCGGCTTCACCACCGTCATTGTCGCGCTTTTGATCAACGCCGGCTGGCCGATCTGGGCCGCGGTGCTGATCACGCTGCTGGTGGGCGTCGCCATCGGCCTCTTCCACGGCTTCGGCATCGTCAAGATGGGCCTGCCGCCCTTCATCATCACCTTGGCCACCATGACCTCGCTGCGCGGCATCGGCCTCCTGATGACGAACGGCAACTCGATCTCCATCAACAGCGACTCGTTCCAGGCTTTCTCGCGCGGCTCGCTCGCGGGCATTCCCTACCTGTTCTGGATGGTGATCCTGGTCGCCATTCCGTCCTACGTGTTCCTGCACCACACGCGCTGGGGCCGCTACCTGTTCTCGGTCGGCTCCAACGCCGAGGCCGCGCGCCTGTCCGGCGTCAACGTGCCGCGCACCATCTTCATGGCCTATATCCTGTCCGGTCTTCTGGCGGCCATTGTCGGCGTGCTCCTGGCCTCGCGCATCGGCATCGGCAACCCGACGCAGGGCGACACCTATGAGCTGCAGGCCATCGCCTCGTCGGTGATCGGCGGCACCTCGCTGTTCGGCGCCATCGGGTCCGTGCATGGACCGCTGATCGGCTCCTTCATCCTTTCGACGATCAACAACGGCGCCAACCTGCTCAACGTCAACACCTTCTGGCAGCGCGTCATCACCGGCCTGCTGATCATCGTGATCGTCTACTTCGACGGCCTGCGCCGTCGCGGCAAATGACTCCTACGTGAAACTAACGCGCCGGCCCCGCTCGAGCGGCGCCGGCGCTCTTTGCCTGGATTTGCGATATGAAAGCCGTTGTCTGCCGTTCGCCCGGCGAGCTTGTCCTCGAAGACCGCGCCGGGCCCGGCGCACCGCCGCCCGGCTGGGCGCGCGTTGCGGTCAGCCATGTCGGCATCTGCGGAACCGACTACCACATCTTCGAAGGCAAGCACCCGTTTCTGGCCTATCCGCGCATCATGGGCCATGAGGTTGCCGGCACGATCGTCGAGAAGGGCGAAGGCGTCGAGATCAGCGTCGGCGAACCGGTCGTCATCAACCCCTATCTTTCATGCGGCAAATGCATTGCCTGCCGGCGCGGCAAGCCGAACTGCTGCGTGAAGATCGAGGTGCTGGGCGTCCATCGCGACGGCGCCATGTGCGACGAAATCCTGGTGCCGGCGCAGAACCTCTACCCGACGAACGGCCTGTCGCTGGCCGACGCCGCGGCGGTCGAATTCCTGGCCATCGGCGCGCATGCCGTGCGCCGATCGCTCGGGCTGCCCGGCCAGCGCACGCTGGTCATCGGCGCCGGCCCGATCGGCCTCGGCACGGCGATCTTCGCGCGCATCGCCGGGCTGGATGTCAGCCTGCTCGACATGAGCGCCGAACGTCTCGGATTCGCCGAGAAGCAGCTCGGCTTTGCCCCGCTGGACAGCTCGAAGGCGCCGGCTGCCGAGCTGGTCCAACAGGCAACAGCCGGCGAAGGGTTCGACCTCGTGTTCGACGCGACTGGCAACACCCAGTCCGTGCAGTCGGCCTTCGCCCACGTCGCGCATGGCGGCACGCTGGTGCTGGTCAGCGTCGTCAAGGACGACATCACCTTCTCCGACCCTGAATTCCACAAGCGCGAGATGATGCTGGTCGGCAGCCGCAACGCGCTGAAGGCCGATTTCGACCATGTCGCAGATTCGATCCGCAGCGGCGCTGTGCCGTTGAACAAGCTCGTCACCCATCGCACCACGCTCGCCGGAACGCCGCGCGACCTTGCCCGATGGACGCACGAGAAGTCGGGACTGATCAAGGCGGTCATTGAGGTCGGGTGATAACATGACAGGCGGTGAACTCAGCCCGAATTGACGGAGCGCCGCACAGGTCGACCCCCCACTCCGTCTCGGCTTCGCCGAGCCACCTCTCCCCCGGTCGACGGGGGAGAGGAAAGGCACGAGGCGATCCCAGCTGGCACCCTTCCTCTCCCTCCGGAGGGGGAGAGGTGGCGCCGCGAAGCGGCGACGGAGTGGGGGAAGGCGCTCCTCAAACGCGAAGCCGCTGACAATTAAGCGACCGAGCTGAGCTGACATCAGCGTGGGTCGATAAATCACGGGTCTCGTATAAAACCGGCACTCCCTACAACACCGACAACTTCAGCTCCACCCGCTCTGCCGGAAAGCGCGACTCCGCGAACTGGATTGGCTCACCGTCGAGCGTCACGTTGATTGCAATTGTGACCAGCACGATGGCGCCGGGCTGCAGATCGAGGGCTGCAAGATCGTCTGCGTCGGCATGGCGCGCCGACAGCACGGTCGAATGCCTCAGATAATCGTTGATGCCGAAGCGCTTCAGTGAGGCGGTGATCGATCCCGTCTCCGCCATTGCCCCCTCGATTCCGGCGAAGCGCTTGGCATCGAACCAGGTCGTCGCGCGCGACACCGCATGACCGTCGGCCTCGCCGCGCGTCTCCAGGCGGATGACGGCCGCGCCTTTGGCGATGCCCAGCGCCTCGGCGATGCGCCGGCCGGCCGGCTCGGTGGATGACGACAGCAGCGCGATATGCCGCTCGCTCGTCTGCCCCTGCAGCCCGGTCGAGAAGCGCGTGCGCGCGCCGATCGGATAGGACAGCCGCTTGCGCGACAACACGAAGGTGCCGCGGCCCTGCTCGGCCTTCAGCACGCCTTCCTGCACCAGTGCTGCAATGGCGCTGCGCACCGTGTGGCGGTTGACGCCGTAGCGCTCGGCCAGCGCGACTTCAGGCGGCAGCGCGGCATTTTCGGCGAAATCGCCATTGGCGATCGCCTGCAGGATCCTGTCGGCGATCTGCCGCCATAGCGATACGCCATTGCGCCTCTCGATGCTGCTTGCCAGCCCGGTCATTTCACCGCCCCCAACGTCATCACCCTAAACTTTTGCACCCGTTGTCATCCACCCGTCATGGACTCCCGTTACCAAGTGAGTATAATTTGTATAGTTGTCTATATCAATAGACAAATTTCTTTATGCAAGGAGCGATACCATGCGAGGACAGGAAGCGCGCGAGCAGGCCGGGCGGAAAGCCTTGATGGCGACGCTGGCGCATGCCGCGGCCGATGACATCGCTCGCCTGTGGAACGAGTCGGGCCTGCCCTCCGAGGCCGAGCTTTTGCGCGGCCCCGAAACCGGACTGGTGACGGTGCGCGGACGGATCGGCGGCGGCGGCGCGCCGTTCAATGTCGGCGAGGCGACGGTCACCCGCGCCACGGTGCGGCTGCCCTCCGGCCAGGTCGGCCACTCCTATGCGCTTGGCCGCGACAAGGGACAAGCCAAGCTAGCGGCGATCGCGGACGCGCTGTGGCAGGACCCGGCGCACCGCGAAGCGGTCGAGACAAAGCTCGCCGCGCCCTTGCGCGCGGCGCTCGATGCGGCGCGCGAGACAAAGCGAGTCGAAACAGCGGCCACGAAAGTGGATTTCTTCACCATGGTGCGCGGAGAGGACTGATGGATATCGCCACGCAATCGATCGACGGCGGCTTCGCAGAGCCGGTCTTCAACGCCCAGGCGGTGTTCCGCGCCATCATGGACGCGATGGCCCGCCCCGGCACCGTCCAGCCGCTGCCGCAGCTCGCCCGCCCGCCGGCGCCGCTGTCGGCGACGGCCGGCGCCGTGGCGCTCTCGCTCTGCGACAACGACACGCCGGTCTGGCTCGACCAGCCGCTGCAGGCGGAAGCCGCGGTCAAGGCCTGGCTCGGCTTCCACACCGGCGCGCCCTCGGCAAACACGCCGGCCGACGCACATTTCGCCCTGATCGCCAATCCGAAGGAGATGGCGGCGCTCGATGGTTTTGCGCAAGGCACGCAAGAATATCCCGACCGCTCGACGACGCTGATCCTCTTGGTCGACGATCTTGCCTCGGGCCCATCGCTGCTGCTCGAAGGTCCGGGGATCGAAAAGACGTCGATGATCGCGCCTCCCGGCATGCCGCGCCATTTCGTCGAGCAGTGGAAGCAGAACAACCAGCGTTTCCCGCGCGGCGTCGACATCATCCTGGCGGCGCCCGGCCACCTTGCCTGCCTGCCGCGCACCACCCGCGTCAAATCGATGGAGGCATGACATGTATGTCGCGGTGAAAGGCGGCGAAGCCGCCATTGCCAATGCGCATCGCCTGCTTGCCGACCGCCGCCGCGGCGACCGTTCGGTGCCGGCGCTGCGCCTCGACCAGATTGTCGAGCAGCTGGCGCTCGGCGTCGACCGGGTGATGAGCGAAGGCTCGCTCTATGATCGCGAGCTCGCGGCTCTCGCCGTTACCCAGGCGCGCGGCGATATGATCGAGGCGATCTTTCTGGTGCGCGCCTACCGCACCACGCTGCCGCGCTTCGGCTACACCAATCCGGTCGACACCGGCGCCATGCAGGTCGAGCGTCGTGTCTCGGCCACCTACAAGGACCTGCCGGGCGGCCAGGTGCTCGGCCCGACCTTCGACTATACGCACCGCCTGCTCGATCCCGAGCTTGCCGCCGGCGCCAAGGTCGAGATGCCGGCGCAGCGTCCGGCCGAGCCGGAGGCCATGCCGCGCGTTTCGGCGATCCTCGCCCATGAAGGCCTGATCGAGGCCGATGGCGAGATGCCGCTTGACCACGTGCCCGGCGACATCACGCGCGAGCCGCTGCAATTCCCGATGGCGCGCGACATCCGCCTGCAGGCGTTGTCGCGCGGCGACGAAGGTTTTCTGCTGGCGCTCGGCTATTCGACGCAGCGCGGCTACGCCCGCAACCATCCCTTTGTCGGCGAGATACGCATCGGCGAGGTCGAGCTGGAGCTCGACGTGCCGGAGCTGCCCTTCGCCGTGCCGCTCGGCTCCATCCGCGTCACCGAATGCCAGATGGTCAACCAGTTCAAGGGCTCGGCCAAGGCGCCGCCGCAGTTCACGCGCGGCTACGGCCTGGTCTTCGGCCAGAGCGAGCGCAAGGCGATGGCGATGGCGCTGTGCGACCGGGCGCTGCGCGCCACCGAGCTTGGCGAGGATGTCGTCGCCGCCGCGCAGGACGAGGAATTCGTCATCTCGCATTCCGACAATGTCCAGGCGACCGGTTTCGTCGAGCATCTGAAGCTGCCGCATTATGTCGACTTCCAGGCCGAGCTCGGCCTGGTTCGCCGCATGCGCGCCGAATACGAAGCGCGGGAAAACGAGGACAAGGCCGCCGAGGAGAAGCGCGAGGCGGCGGAATGACTTCAGTGTCCGCTACCGGAATGCCCGCCGCCGTCGAAGCCGCCAGTATAGTCGCCGCCACCGAAGGACTCGCCGTACGGAGGTTCCCTTGGCGCGGTGAGAACCATTTTCCGCAGCGCAAAGGTCGCGAAGCCGGCGAACACCAGCAGCAGCACGCCAAGATGCAACCAACCGGTAGAGTCCATTCGGGCGTCCTTCCGCGTCTTGGGCGCCAATTTCATAGCAGAGAGCGGACGTGATCGCCATGACCGACATCGCCACCTACAACTTCGCCTATCTCGATGAGCAGACCAAGCGGATGATCCGGCGCGCCATCCTGAAGGGCATCGCCATTCCCGGCTATCAGGTGCCCTTTGCCTCGCGCGAGATGCCGATGCCTTATGGCTGGGGCACCGGCGGCGTGCAGGTCACCGCTTCGATCATCGGCCCGGATGACGTGCTGAAAGTCATCGACCAGGGCGCCGACGACACCACCAACGCCGTTTCGATCCGCGCTTTCTTCAGGAAAGTCGCCAATGTCGCTGTCACCACCGACACGGCAACCGCCACCATCATCCAGACCCGGCACCGCATCCCCGAGCATCCGCTGACGGCAGGACAGGTGCTGGTCTTCCAGGTGCCGATCCCAGAGCCGCTGCGCTTCCTCGAGCCGCGCGAGACCGAGACGCGCAAGATGCACGCGCTGGAGGAATACGGCCTCATGCATGTGAAGCTCTATGAGGACATTGCCAGGCACGGCCGCATCGCCACCACCTACGCCTATCCGGTCAAGGTCGAGGGCCGCTACGTGATGGATCCTTCGCCGACGCCGAAATTCGACAATCCGAAGATGCACCGCTCGCCCGCCTTGCAATTGTTCGGCGCCGGCCGCGAGAAACGCATCTATGCGGTGCCGCCCTTCACCGACGTCGTCAGCCTCGACTTCGAGGACCATCCCTTCGAGGTGCAGACCTTCGACCAGCCCTGCGCGCTCTGCGGCGCCGGGAATGTCTATCTCGACGAGGTCATCCTCGACGACCATGGCGGCCACATGTTCGTCTGCTCCGATACCGACCATTGCGAGAAGCGCCGCGCCGACTCTACCTCCCCCTCGTGGGGAGGTCGCGCCGAAGGCGCCGGTGGGGAAAACGGCCAATCTTCTCTTTCTTCAATCCCCACCCCGGCGCTGCGCGCCGATCCTCCCCACAAGGGGGAGGGTAAGGAGGCCGAATGACCGACGAACCGCTGCTCCGCGTCTCGGCGCTGTCCAAATTCTACGGCTCGCGCATCGGCTGCGAGAACGTCACCTTCGACCTCTGGCCGGGCGAGGTTCTGGCGGTGGTCGGCGAATCCGGCTCCGGCAAGACCACGCTGCTCAACTGCCTGTCGACCCGCCTGCTGCCCTCTTCCGGCACGGCCAGCTACCGCATGCGCGATGGCCAATGGCGCGAGCTCTACCGCATGAGCGAGGCCGAGCGCCGCTTCCTGATGCGCACCGACTGGGGCTTCGTCCACCAGAACCCGGCGGACGGGCTGCGCATGACGGTGTCGGCCGGCGCCAATGTCGGCGAGCGGTTGATGGCGGTCGGCGACCGTCACTACGGCAAAATCCGCGCCACCGCCGTCGACTGGCTGTCCCGCGTCGAGATCGACGAGGACCGCATCGACGACGAGCCGCGCGCCTTTTCCGGCGGCATGCGCCAGCGCCTGCAGATCGCCCGCAACCTGGTGACTGGGCCGCGGCTGGTGTTCATGGACGAGCCGACCGGCGGCCTCGACGTCTCGGTGCAGGCGCGCCTGCTCGACCTGTTGCGCGGGCTGGTCACCGACCTCGGCCTGGCCGCGATCGTCGTCACCCACGACCTCGCCGTGGCGCGGCTTCTGTCGCAGCGCATGATGGTGATGAAGGACGGCCGCGTCGTCGAAAGCGGCCTCACCGACCGCGTGCTCGACGATCCGCGCGCGCCTTATACCCAGCTTCTCGTTTCTTCCATCCTGCAGGTGTGATGATGGCCACTCCTCTCGTTGTCTCCGATGTCGCCAAAAGCTTCACCATGCATCTGCGCGACGGCGTCACGCTGCCGGTGGTGACGGGTGTCTCCTTCTCGATCCGCGCCGGCGAATGCGCCGTGCTCGGCGGCCCGTCCGGCGCCGGAAAAAGCTCGATCCTGAAGATGCTTTACGGCAACTACGCCGTCGATGAAGGTCAGATCATCGTCCAGCATGGCGGCGGGCTGATCGACCTCGCCTCGGCCAGCCCGCGCACCGTGCTTTCCGTGCGCCGCCATACCATCGGCTATGTCAGCCAGTTCCTGCGTACCGTGCCGCGTGTCTCCGCGCTCGACGTCGTCGCCGAGCCGCTGGTCGAGCGCGGCGAGGACAGGGAAAGCGCGCGGGCGAGAGCGCGTGCCCTGTTGGCGCAGCTCAACCTGCCGGAACGGCTCTGGGCCTTGCCGCCCGCGACCTTCTCCGGCGGCGAGCAGCAGCGCGTCAACATCGCGCGCGGCTTCATCACCGAGCATCCGATCCTGCTGCTCGACGAGCCGACGGCCTCGCTCGACGCGAAGAACCGCGATGTCGTGGTCGAGCTCATCGCCGCCAAGAAGGCGGCGGGCGTTGCCCTGCTCGGCATCTTTCACGACCTCGACGTGCGTGAGGCTGTCGCCGACCGCGTCATCGACGTAACCGCCTTCGCCGCCGGAAAGATCGCCGCATGAAGAAGCTTTCGGAGGCGCCGCTGATCCATCCAACGGCGCAGGTCGAGAACTCGACGCTCGGCCGCTGGACCGAGATCGCCGAGCGCAGCCGCGTCGCCGAATGCGAGCTCGGCGACTATTCCTACATGATGCAGGACTGCGCCGTGTGGTGCGCGACCATCGGCAAGTTCTCCAACATCGCGGCAAGCGTGCGCATCAACGCCACCAATCACCCGACATGGCGGCCGACGCTGCACCACTTCACCTACCGCGCATCGGACTATTGGGACGACGCCGAGCATGAAAGCGCGTTCTTCGCCGAGCGCCGCGCCAAACGCGTCACGATCGGCCACGACACCTGGCTCGGCCATGGCTCGACCATCCTGCCCGGCGTCACCGTCGGCGATGGCGCGGCCGTCGGCGCGGGCGCCGTGGTGTCGAAGGATGTCGCGCCCTACACAATCGTCGGCGGCGTGCCGGCGAAGCCGATCCGCGAGCGCTTCGACCGCCGCACCGCCGAGCGCTACCAGGCTTTAGCTTGGTGGGATTGGGATCATGCAAGGCTGCGCGCTGCGCTCGACGATTTCCGCGAGCTGTCGGCGGAGGCGTTTTTGGAGAAATACGGTTGACGCCATTGATGTTTTGCCAAAGTATCGTTTAGAAAAACTCAGCGGCACAGAGCAGGTATGGGCTTTATTGTCTTAATACTTTTTTGCGTTGGAATGGCCCTGTTGGTACTGGGAATTTTGGCAGTGAAGCGTGAGATTAGTCGCTGGGGCCAGTCTGACGTAGTCTCCTCAATCATTATGATAGTGGTAGGCCTGGGATTATCGGCGACAGGATTAGTACCACTCTATATTTTATGGTTCCTCGCCAACCTTACCGGAAAGCCAGGCTAGCAGCCTTCCTGTAAGCCAGAGATCGTTTCCATCATACTGTTGCGCGGGCTGGCGATGGTCTCTGGACCGTGGAACGTCAGGTTAGGCGAAGGGGACGGTCAGACGCCGTTTCCACGGCCATGCTGATTATCTTGGGATTGTGCCAGTCCTCAGCGAGACTGGCTCCTACTCATCTGTTCGGCACGATACTCGTGCAGGCACCATTCACATCCCTGACATGTGACTCGGACAGGAGGCATCTCTCCCAAAGGAGATTGCCATGATCGTCAGACCCTCGCTCGCCGGATTTTTCGAAGGCACCAACCCGACGGCGCCGGTGCATCTCGGCACCCGTTACGATACCTCGGGCAACTTCCTCCCCGAGCCCGGCAACACGGTCGTCAGTCACCTCGTCGGCGGCTCGCCTTCGCAAGCTGCGATCATCGAGGTGCGCGAGTGCATCCGCGCCATGCCGGACGCGGACCGCCTCGCCTTCACGCCGGTCTCAAGCCTGCACATGACACTGTTCCAGGGCATCATCGAATACCGGCGCCGGCTCCCCTACTGGCCCTCCGACGTGCCGCTCGACACCAGCATCGACGACATGACCCGCCTCTATCTGCAGCGCCTGGAGGGCTTTGAGGCCTGCCCTCCGTTTCGTATCAAGACCGTCGGCATCACGCCGAACGGCCTTACGGTTGCCGGTGCTTCCGCTGAGGACGAGCGCATCCTGCGCCTGTGGCGCAACGCGCTGTCGGTGCCGTTCGGCTACCGCCATCCGGACCACGATGCTTATGTCTTCCACATCACCTTCGCCTATCAGATCCGCCGTCTAGCCGACGAGCGAGCCGCGGCCTGGCAGGATCTGTTCGATGATTGCCTGTCGTTCCTCGAACGCGAGGCTCCTGTGGTCGAGCTCAAGCCTCCGGCCTTCTGCAGCTTCAAGGACATGAAGCATTTCGAGGAATTGCTGGTGCTTGGTTGAATCTCCAAGCCTGTGGGACGTAACAAAACTGACATCAATCCGACACCCCAGCTTCATCGGCCTGCGCTAGCGAAGGTTAACAGACCTGCAAAAACGCGACGGACTGGAGTTTTGGTATGTCAGCATCATCGGCCACGCTTGAGATCCGCGGCGTAACCCGACGATTTGGCAAGAACACCGCCGTCAGCGATATCAACATCTCGATCCCGCGCGGCCAGATGGTCGGCATCATCGGCCGTTCCGGCGCCGGCAAGTCGACGCTTTTGCGCATGATCAATCGTCTCATCGATCCGAGCCAAGGATCGATTTTTTTTGAAGGCGCCGAGGTTTCCAGCCTGCAGGGATCGCCGCTGCGGCGCTGGCAGCGCGACTGCGCCATGATCTTCCAGCAGTTCAACCTCGTGCCGCGCCTCGACGTGCTGACCAACGTGCTGCTCGGCCGCCTCAATCATCGCTCGACGGTTTCCAATCTGCTCGGCATGTTCACGCGCACCGAATGCGCCGAGGCCGTGGCAGCGCTCGAGCGCCTCGACATCGCCCGCACCGCGCTGCAGCCGGCCGGCACGCTGTCGGGCGGTCAGCAGCAGCGCGTGGCGATCGCCCGCGCCATGATGCAGCAGCCGAAGGTGATTCTGGCAGACGAGCCGATCGCCTCGCTCGACCCGCTCAACGCCAAGGTGGTGATGGATTCGCTGCGCGACATCAATCTGCGCGAAGGCATCACCGTCGTCACCAACCTGCACACGCTGGACACGGCGCGCGCCTATTGCAGCCGTATCATCGGCATGGCCGCCGGCAAGGTCGTCTTCGACGGCGCTCCGGAAGACCTCGACCGCGATGCCGTGCGCACGGTCTATGGCGCCGATGCCAGCGGCGCCGAGATCTCGGAAGCCATCACGTCGACCGCCGTGACCATCAAGCCGAAGATCACCGCATCCGCCGGACCGCTCGAACCAGCCTTTCCTGGCTACTGAATCCACCGTCCCGGCCCCAGCCGGTGCGGGCAAATCGTGGACTTCAGCAGAGCAACCCGGATCGCCCGCCAGCGTCAAAGGCAAGACTTGAAAAATCAGAACGCCGCCGGCGCGCAGCCGGAGCAACAGGAGAGAGACAAAATGTTCAGGAAGATGGTTTTTGGGGCGGTTTCGCTGCTCGCCATGGCGGCCAGCGCCGCGCATGCCGCTGATATCAAGGAATTCCGCGTCGGCATCCTCGGCGGTGAGAACGAGACCGACCGCCTGCGCAACTACCAGTGCCTCGCCGATCACCTGAAGTCGGAATTCGGCTTCGAAAAGGTGTCGCTGTTCCCGGCCGCCGACTATGACGGCGTTATCCAGGGCCTGCTCGGCGGCACGCTCGACTTCGCCGAGCTCGGCGCGTCCGGTTACGCAAGCGTCTATCTCAAGGACCCGAAGGCGGTCACGCCGATCCTCACCACCAAGCAGACCGACGGCTCGACCGGCTACTACTCGATCGGCCTGGCGCTGAAGTCTTCCGGCATCACCGACATCAAGTCGGCCAAGGGCAAGAAGCTCGGCTATGCCGATCCGGATTCGACCTCCGGCTATCTGATCCCGCTGACCCAGATTCCGAAGGACACCGGCGCTTCCAACGAAACCTACTTCGCCTCGACCCAGTTCAACGGCGGCCATGAGAACAACGTGCTGGCCGTGCGCGACGGCAAGGTCGACGTGGCGGTGGACGATTCCTCCGGCATCGGCGATTTCAAGAACGGCTACACCTCCGGCACCTTCCACAAGGAAGTCGCCAAGGGCGCCGTCGACCCGAACGACTTCGTCGAAGTGTGGCGCTCGGGCCTGATCCCGAACGGCCCGCTGGTTGTCCGCACCGCGCTCGGCGACGAGATGACCGCCAAGCTCACCGCTTTCTTCACCGCGCTGCCGGCCAAGGACAAGGCCTGCTTCGAAGGCGTCGAGGGTGGTGATTTCACCGGCTACGTCCCGGTGAAGCCTGACTTCTACAGCGTCATCGTCGAAGCCCGCAAAGCCGCCATCGGCGGTTAAAGGCATCAGGAAAAAGGGCGGCGTTCGAAACGCCGCCCTTTTTGCATGTCCCGATCATGACATCAGCGACACTCCATTCCGACGCCACCCGCCAGCAGGCCGATGCCTGGCGGCGCCAGACATCGCTGCGCCGTTTCTACACCGCGCTTGGCGTCGGCCTGCTGCTTGTCGCCATGTGCGCGACCATGTGGTTCGCCGACGAGGCCAATGCCGGCCATTTCTTCGACCGGCTGCCACACATCCTCGATTTCCTGAGCTGGCTGGTCCCGAAGGACTGGAACGATGTCTGGCGCGCCCTGTTCGACATCGCCTCGCCCAACGACAAGGGCACGCAGGAATTCAATTTCCCGCTTGGCCGCGTCTACATCTGGGGCGGCTTCTACATCCCTGAATATTTCGAGCTGATGCTGACCACGGTGAACGTGGCGCTGGTCTCGACCTTCATCGGCTTCGTCTTCGCCGTTCCCTTCTCCTTCATCGCCGCGCGCAACCTGACGCCGAGCCCGGTCCTGCGGCTCATCGTCAAGCGCTTCATGGAATTGCTGCGCGCCTTCCCCGAAATCGTCATTGCCGGCCTGTTCGCAGCCATCGTCTCGATCGGCCCGGTCGCCGCCATCATCGCTATCGGCCTGCATTCGATCGGCGCGCTGGGCAAGCTGTTCTACGAGATCAACGAGAACATCGATATGCGCGCGGAAGAGGGCCTGCGTGCTGTCGGCGCCAACTGGTTCGAACGCGTGCGCTTCGCCGACCTGCCGCAGGTGTTGCCCAATTTCATGTCCTATACGCTGCTCAGGATCGAGATCAACGTGCGCATCTCGACCATCATGGGCGCGGTCGGCGGCGGCGGCATCGGCGAGGAATTGAAACTTTCGATCTCGCGCGGCTTCGGCGCCAAGACGCTGGCGCTGGTGCTCTTGCTCTTCGTCACCATCTTCCTCGTCGACCAGTTCTCCGCCTGGCTGCGCCGCAAGCTCGTCGGCGAGCAGGCTTTCCTGATGAGCGCTTGAAATGGCCGCCATGACTGCCGAAGAAATCAGGACCATAGAAGACCGCCATCCGCAGATATTCCAGCGGCCGGCCTATAAGCGTTTCTGGCCGCTGCTGCTGATCGCCGGCACCGTGCTCTATCTCGCCTATGCCTTGTGGTTCTTCAGCCTGCCGCAGGTGCTGCGCGAGTCGCATTGGGAGCGCCTGCCGCTCTTCCTGTCGCAATGGATCAGCTACGACCTGCAGCCGGAATTCCGGCTCGACCAGCCCGAGATCACGCCGAAATATCCGCGCTTCTCGGCGCTCGGCGAGCATCCTGATCCCGACTGGGTGATCAAGAATCCGGACGGCACCTTCACCGTCCTGATCGACGGCCGGGACAAGTCCGTCACCTTCGACAAGACAAGGGCAACGATCGTCGCCAACGGCCAGACGGTGCCGGTGTCGCTCACCGGCGGCAAGCCGGTGGTGACAGGTCCGGTGCCCGACTGGGTGACCGTACACGACGACGAGATCGTCGCCAAGATGGGCTTTGTCGGCGAGGTGCGCGTCACCGTCGACCGCGTCAAGGTGCGCAAGCGCTTCCTCGGCTGGGCCAATTTCGTCTTCGACACCCGCTCGCCCTTCTTCGGCAAATCGGCCGGCGAGGTCATCTCGCTCATCGCCTCCGGGCCAGAGGTCAAGCCAGGCACCTCGAACCTCGCCTTGGCCGCAGAAAACATCTGGAACAACGCGCAGTGGCAGCATGGCGATGTCTGGACGAAGCTGTTGCAGACCATCGTCATGGCCTTCCTCGGCACGCTGCTTGGCGGCATCGTCGCCTTCCCGCTTGCCTTCTTCGCCGCCCGCAACATCACGCCGAGCGGGCTGCTCAGCCAGGTGCTGAAGCGCTTCTTCGATTTCATGCGCTCGGTCGACATGCTGATCTGGGCGCTGTTCTTCACTCGCGCTTTCGGCCCCGGGCCGCTGGCCGGCAGCGCCGCGATCTTCTTCACCGAAATCGGTACGCTCGGCAAAACCTATTCCGAGGCGCTGGAGAACATAGACGACAAGCCGCGCGAGGGCGTGCTTTCGACCGGCGCCAACGGCTTGCTGGTGCAGCGCTACGGCGTGCTGCCGGAAGTGGTGCCGGTCTTCATCAGCCAGACGCTCTACCAGTGGGAATCGAACACCCGAGGCGCCACCATCATCGGCGCCGTCGGCGCCGGCGGCATCGGCCTGAAACTATGGGAAGCGATGCGCACCAATTCGAACTGGGCCAACGTCTTCTACATGGTGCTGCTGACGCTGCTCGTCGTCTTCATCTTCGACAATATCTCGAACTTCCTGCGCCGCAGGCTGAGCCGCACGCTGCACGATTACAATCGGCTGCAGGCTACGCAGGGGTAACCTTGTGGCGCAGAAGCGCAAGCATCGTCTCGCCTGCGCCAAAGGTCGACCCCCACTCCGTCGAGCTTCGCTCGACACCTCTCCCCCGATCGACGGGGTAGAGGAAAGGCGCCAAGCTGTCCGATCCGCGCCTGTCGTCGAAGGCCGAGGCTTTTTTCCTCTCCCGGCGCCACCAGGCTCCCTTTCCTCTCCCTCCGGAGGGGGGAGAGGTGGCTCGGCGAAGCCGAGACGGAGTGGGGGAACCACCTGGCAACCGCTGCCACGGCAAATAGAAAATGGATCAGGCGCAGGGCCCCTAAGCCGCCTTCTTCCACCGGTCCCTGATATGCCTGTACCCCTCGCGATAAACCGCCTCCGGGCTTTCCGCGAAATCCCGCCACACCTTGGTCGCCGCAGCCAGATCCTTCAGTGAGCGCCCGAACGATTCGATCGTCAGCCAGTCGTCATAGCCGCTCTTGCGGATGGCGGAGAACGTCTCCTTCCACGGGATGTTGCCGCGCCCCGGCACGCCACGATCATTCTCCGAAATGTGGATATGGACAACGTTCCGGCGATGCTTTGTATAGGCGCCGATCGGGTCGGCCTCCTCTATATTGGCATGGAACGTGTCGTACATCGCCTTGATGTGCGGCCGGTCGATCGCGTCGATGTGTTCGCACAGGTCGGCCATGGTGTTGACGAGATAGCATTCGAAGCGGTTGAGCGCTTCGAGCCCGATGGTCACGCCCTTCTTGCCGGCATAGTCGCCGATCGCGCGTTGCGAGGCGACCGAGCGCTTCTTTTCGGCGATAGTCGGCCCGCTGCCGGAAAAGGCGCCGAGCGTCGAATGCAGCGGGCCGCTGAGCGTGTCCGCGCCGAGCGCGGCGCTGCAGTCGATCGCCCATTTCATGTAGTCGATGCCGGCCTTGCGCGTCGCGGCGTCCGGCGAGATCAGGTTCATCGCCGGATCGCCCATGGCCGAGACCGCGGTACGCTCCAGCCCGATGCGGTCGAGCATCTCGCCCAACTTCTTGTAGTCGTCGGGCGCGCCCGCGAAGACCGGTATCTCGACGCCGTGGAAACCGGTCGCCTTGATGTCCTTCAGCAGCGCCTCGTGCTTCTTCGAGACGCTGGTGGTCCACAAGAACATGCACATGCCGATTTTCATCGACATCCCCCTCCCCAACTTGCGGCCAGCCATTTGCGTTGGCGGGCCACACTCCCCCTCATCCGGCCGCTCCGCGGCCACCTTCT
This sequence comes from Mesorhizobium sp. CA15, assembly GCF_020165215.1. NCBI lineage: Bacteria > Pseudomonadati > Pseudomonadota > Alphaproteobacteria > Hyphomicrobiales > Phyllobacteriaceae > Mesorhizobium > Mesorhizobium sp. CA15. The sequence goes on along the minus strand of NZ_JAIUHQ010000016.1, from coordinate 18,388 downwards.
CCTCGAGGGGAGAAGAGGTCGGCGCCGGCGTTGCTTGTCTCCTCTCCCCTTGGGGAGAGGTCGGATTGCCCCGAATTGCTCTTCGCAATTCGGCTGGCAATCCGGGGGACTCGCTTGGACGACGCAGCCGTCCCTACAGCTTCGTCCAGGCCCCGTTTTTCTTCGACGACTTCACGCAGGCCTCGATGAAGGCCATGCCTTCGACGCCGTCGGCGACAGTCGGGAAGACCACATCCTTAGCCGGCTTGCCGCCCTTCCGGCACGCCGCCCGGATGGCGCGGGCCGCTTCCTGGTAGATGTTGGCAAAACCTTCGAGATAGCCCTCCGGATGACCAGACGGCACGCGGCTGACGCGCGCCGCCACGGGCATTGCTCCAGCGCCGGCGCGGGTGAGCAGTTGCTTCGGCTGGCCGAACGGCGTGTACCAGAGATAGTTCGGGTCGGCCTGCACCCATTCCAGCCCGCCCTTGGTGCCGTAGATGCGCAGCTTCAGCCCGTTCTCGTGGCCGGGCGCTACCTGGCTTGCCCAGATCATGCCCTTGGCCGGATGCTTGTTGCCGACCGGCTTGAAGCGCAGCATCACGTTGACATTGTCGTCGAGCTGGCGCCCCGGCACGAAGGCGTCGAGATCGGCTGACAGCGTATCGAGCTCAAGTCCCGAGACGAAGCGAGCCAGGTTATAGGCATGCGTGCCGATGTCGCCGAGCGCGCCGCCGGCGCCGGCCTGCTTGGGGTCGGAGCGCCAGGAGGCCTGCTTCTGGCCGGTGGCGGCAAGGTCCTCGGTCAGCCAGTCCTGCGGATATTCCGACTGCACGATGCGGATATCGCCGAGCATGCCCTTGGCCACCATCTCGCGTGCCTGCCGGATCATCGGATAGGCGGTGTAATTATGGGTCAGCACGAACACCTTGCCGGTCTTTTCGACCAGGGCGGCAAGCTTCTTCGCCTCGGCCAGCGAGGTCGCCAGCGGCTTGTCGCAGATGACATGGATGCCCGCCTCTAGAAAGGCTTTCGCCGCCGGCACATGCACGTTGTTCGGCGTCACGATCGCCACCGCCTCGATGCCGTCGGGACGCTTGGCTTCGGCCTTGGCCATCTCGGCATAGGAGCCGTAGCTGCGCGCGGGATCGAGCCCGAGTTCTTCGGCCGATGCCTTGGCCCGCGCCGGATCCGACGACAGCGCGCCGGCCACCAGCACGAAGTCGTTGTCCATGCGCGCCGCGATGCGATGCACAGCGCCGATGAAGGCGCCCTGCCCGCCGCCGACCATGCCATAGCGGATCGGGCCGCCTCCCGCTTCCGATTTCGATGCGCCGACCATTCTTGTCCTCTCTCTTTAGTTCATCACCCTCCGCCTTGTAGGGAGGGTCGATGCGCAGCGTCGGGGTGGGGTGTAAGAGTCCGCTGCGACTTGGGATTCAACCCCACCCGAACCTGCGGTCCGAACCTCCTCAAGGGAGCTGCAGTCAAATCCCCATCATCACCCGCAGCAGCTTTTTATCGGTCGTGCCGGCGGCGAAATCGTCGAAGGCCTTCTCGGTCACCCGGATGATGTGGTGCTGGATGAAAGGCGCGCCTTCTGCGGCGCCGTCCTCGGGATGTTTCAGGCAGCACTCCCATTCCAGCACCGCCCAGGAATCGTAATTGTACTGGGTGAGCTTGGAGAAGATGCCGCTGAAATCCACCTGCCCGTCGCCCAGCGAGCGAAAGCGCCCTGCACGGTTCACCCAGCCCTGGTAGCCGGAATAGACGCCTTGCCGCCCGGTCGGGTTGAACTCGGCATCCTTGACGTGGAACGCCTTGATCCGCTCGTGATAGATGTCGATGAACTCGAGATAGTCGAGCTGCTGCAAGAGGAAATGCGACGGGTCGTAGTTGATGTTGCAGCGCTTGTGGCCGCCGACCGCGTCGAGGAACATCTCGAAGGTGGCGCCGTCGAACACGTCCTCTGAAGGATGGATCTCGTAGCCGACATCGACCCCATTGTCTTCATAGACGTCGAGGATCGGCTTCCAGCGCTTGCCGAGTTCGCCGAAGGCTTCCTCGATGAGGCCGGCCGGGCGCTGCGGGAACGGATAAAGGTAAGGGAAAGCCAGCGAGCCGGTGAACGACACCGAGGCGTTCAGCCCGAGATTGCGCGATGCCTTGGCGCCGAACTTCATCTGCTCGACAGCCCATTTTTGCCGTGCCGTGGGATTGTTGTGCACGGATGGCGGCGCAAATCCATCCATCTGCGCGTCATAGGCGGGATGCACCGCGACCAGTTGCCCCTGCAGATGCGTCGACAATTCGGTGATCTCGACGCCGGCATCCGCGCAGACGCCTTTCACCTCGTCGCAATAGGCCTTCGACGACGCCGCCTTCTCGAGGTCGAACAGGCGCGCGTCCCAGGTCGGGATCTGCACGCCTTTGTAACCCAGCCCCGCTGCCCATTTGGTGATGGAACCCAGCGAATTGAACGGCGCAGCGTCGCCCGCGAACTGCGCCAGAAACAGGCCGGGGCCCTTCATCGTCGTCGGCATCGGCATCCTCCCTCGTTTGTTTTCGCGACCAAGCATAGCGCCTATTGAAATGAGGGCCAGCCTGTTTGGTCAACCCTGTCGGCGTCTATGCATTGCGCCATTCTGGTATTACCAAATCCCGGAATTCGGTCAAGCGGCCGAAAACCGCGGAGGCGAGCCGAGCTTGCAAACAGATCAGTGGAATTACCACGTAAAATCAGACTATTGCTCGGCTGATAGAGCTTCAGCCGCCCACTTGTTGCCGTGCATCAAAATTTGCTGTAGAGGTCATGGAGGGCCCAATTGGTCGAACCAGTTTCGAGGAAAATGCTGGCAACGCCTTGGGGAGGAATCATACGCCCGCCTCTGCTGGAGGCGTCGCGGGGTAGAATGTGACAGGCGAATTCTGGGAAGGATAGACCATGCATCTTTCGACTCACAATTGGATGCGGGCGGAACCGCTGGAGGTGACGCTCAAGCGCATCAAGAAATTCGGCTACGAATCGATCGAGATTTCCGGCGAACCCGAGCAGTACAAGACCAAGGAGACGCGCGCGCTCCTGAAGGAGCACGGCATCCGCTGCTGGGGCTCGGTGACTCTGATGCTCGGCGAGCGCAATCTCGCCGCCAGGGACCAGGGCCAGCGCGAGCGGTCCGTCCAATACGTCAAGGACGTGCTCACCATGGTCAGCGAGCTCGATGGCGAGATCATCACGCTGGTGCCGGCGACCGTCGGCAAGGTCGTGCCGGACGGCACCGAGGCGGAGGAATGGGGCTGGGTGGTCGATGCCACGCGCGAATGTTTCAGCCATGCCAAGAAGGTCGGCGTCAGGATCGCCGTCGAGCCGCTCAACCGCTTCGAGACCTACCTCTTCAACCGCGGCGCCCAGGCGCTGGCACTCGCCGATGCGGTGAGCCCCGAATGCGGCGTCTGCCTCGACGCCTACCATATCCACATGGAGGAATTTAACGTCTATGACGCGATCCGTCAGGTCGGAAAGCGCCTGTTCGATTTCCATGTCGCTGACAACAACCGCTTCGCAGCCGGCCTTGGCCAGATCGACTGGCCGAAGATTGTGCGCACGTTGAAGGAAGTCGGCTATGACGGCGCGCTGACCAACGAGTTCGTCGCGCCCGTCGACCGCACCCCGGCGGCGCCCTATCCGGAGATGGTCGAGCGCAATCCGGTCGACATCTCGCCCGAGCAGCTCAAATTCATCCAGGACCACGGCTCCAGCGTGCTCACGGAAAAATTCTACACCGACCAGATGCGCATCACCGCCGAAACGCTGCTGCCGCTGATCAAGTAGAAACCTGTCCCTTCCACCCGGCGGGCGGAGGGGCCGAAGGGAAAACATGCGCATCAAGAGCGTCCAGGCCTGGTGGGTTCGTATCCCGATCGAAGTCGCGAAGCAGCATCGCAGCGACTTCGGTCAGGTGACGACGTTCGACGCCGCCATTCTGCGCATCGAGACCGCTGACGGCCTTGTCGGCTGGGGCGAGGGCAAGAACGCCGCCGGCAGCGCCGGCAGCTATGGCGCGCTCGTCCACATGCTCAACCACGAGATCGGCCCGCAGCTGATCGGTTGCGATCCGGCCGACATCGGCATCATCTGGGAAATGCTCTATAACGGCGTGCGGCATGAGACGGCGGCGCATGCCGGCCATGCCATGCCGCAGCTGGCGCGGCGCGGCATGAGTGTGGCGGCGATCAGCGCCGTCGACATCGCGCTCTGGGACATCCTGGGCAAGTCGCTGGGGCAGCCAGTGTGGCGGCTGCTCGGCGGCCGCAAGGTCGAGCGCATGCAGGCCTATGCCTCGGGCGGCTGGGCCTCAGCCGACGCCATCGGCGAGCAGTTGCAGTCCTACATCGCCAAGGGCGGCTTCAAGGCGCTGAAGATGCGCATCGGCGCCATGGACGGCGCCCCACATGTCTCGGCCGCGCGCGTGCGCGCCGCAAGGCAGGCGATCGGGCCGGATGTCGATCTGATGGTCGACGCGCACGGCACCTATACCGTCGCCGAGGCCAAGCGCTTCATCAACCTCACCGCCGATCTCGACCTTGCCTGGTTCGAGGAACCGGTGACCGCCGACGATAAGCCGGGCATGGCCGACGTGCGCGCCTCGGGATCGACGCCGATCGCCACCGGCGAAAGCGAGGCGACGCGCTATGCTTTCCGCGATCTGGCTGTGCTGAAGTCGGCCGACATCTTCCAGCCGGATCCCGCCTTCTGCGGCGGCATCAGCGAGGCGATGAAGATCGGCACCATCGCCAGCGCCTTCAACCTGCGCTTCGCGCCGCATCTATGGGCCGGCGCGCCCTGCTTCTTTGCCGGGCTGCATGTGTGTGCCGCCTCGCCCGCCAGCTTCACCATTGAATATTCGCTCGGCGCCAACCCGATGATCCACGACCTCGTCGAGGAGACTGTCGAGGCGAAGGACGGTATGATAGCGATCCCTGAAAAGCCTGGATTGGGATTCACCATCTCCGAGCGATTCCTGGAGGCGCACGCGCAACGTATTTGACGATGAAAGAAAAGAACCTTCTCGCGGAACTCGCCGCCTATCTCTTTTCCAACTCGGACAAGGAGTCCGGCCGCACGCCCTCCGAGCGAGAGCTGGCGGAACATTTCGGCGTCAGCCGCGGCCAGATCCGCGAGGCGCTGGCCATCCTCGAGGCCATGCGTATCGTCGAGCGGCGCGCCAAATCCGGCATCTATATCGACACCAAGCAGGCGAGCGTGGAAGCGCTGGCGCTGTTCGCCCGCGCCGGCCTGCCGCTCGATCCGGTGCAGATCTACGAGACCGTCGAGCTGCGCAAGATCCACGAGATCAAGGCGGCCGAGCTTGCCTGCTCACGCGCCACCGAGGAGAACTTCGAGCGCCTGCGCGAAATCCTGAAGGCTTCCGAAGAGCGCATCGCCGCCGGCGAAGGCCTCGCCAAGGAAGACCGCGAGTTTCACCTCGAGATCGTGCGCGCGACCAAGAACAGCGTCTTCCACAATATCTGCAGCGTCTATTACCTGATGGGCGAGCAGCGCCTGCCGATCTATTTCAACGATCCCGAACGCTCGGTGCGTTCGCATGCCGAGCATATCCAGATCTACGAAGCGCTGCTGCGCCGCGACGGCAACCTCGCCCAGGCCCTGATGAATGCTCATTTGCAGGGCGCCGAGAGCTACTGGAAGGGGATCATCGAAGGCCGCGGAATGGAGCCGAAAAGCGCGGCGCTCGAAAAGGCTTGAGCAATTCCAGGAAAGTGTGGACGGTCAGGTTCGGCACCTTTGCCGTAGCCTTTCGTCCGAAACTGCGTCAACCCACAGGAACAGGGCAGTTCTCCGTTTCCGTGAAACGGCGAAATGCCCTTGAGCATTTTGCAGCCAGACGTTTAGCTTGGCATCGCACAAATGCGGAAATGGAACCCCATGCGCAAGATCCTGTCGACGCATCCGCTGCACCCACGCGCCACGGCGATGCTGGCTGGCGCCGGGCGGCTTGCGATCGCTTCCGCGCTCGATCCCAAGACGCTGACCGCTGAGGCCCGCGACGCCGACATCATCATCGTGCGCGCGCCGCTGCCCCCGGAGCTGTTTGCGGGTGCTTCGAGCCTGCGTGCCGCGATCCGCCACGGCGCCGGACTGGACATGATCCCGGTCGAGGCCGCGACCGCCGCCGGCGTGCTGGTGGCGAACGTGCCCGCCGTCAACGCCCGCTCGGTCGCCGAGCATGTGATGTTCACCGCCCTTGCGCTGCTGCGGCGCTTCCGCGTGATGGACCGCGACCTGCGCGCCAAGGGCTGGCTTGCCGGCCGCGAGCACGCCAACTCGACCAGCGAGCTGGCCGGCAAGACCATCGGCATCGTCGGCCTCGGCGCGGTCGGCCAGGCTGTCGGCCACATCGCCGCGCACGGCTTCGACCTCAATGTCGTGGCGACGACGCGCAGCCTGCGCCCCGCGCCCGAGCGTGTCGGCTTCCTGTCGATCGATGCGCTGGTCGAGCAGAGCGACATCATCGTGCTCTGCTGCCCGCTGACGCAGGAAACGAGCGGCCTCATCAGTCGAGAGCGCATTGCCCGCATGAAACCCACCACGCTGCTGATCAATGTCTCGCGCGGCCCGGTGGTGGATGATGAGGCGCTGATCGAAGCCCTGCGTGCCGGCCGCATCGGCGGCGCTGCGCTCGACGTTTTTGCGACCCAACCGCTGCCGCCGAACCATCCCTATTTCGGCTTCGACAACGTCATCGTCACCCCGCATATGGCCGGCATCACCGAGGAATCGATGATGCGCATGGGTGTCGGCGCCGCCGGCGAGGCCTTGCTGGTGCTCGCCGGCAAGCTGCCCGTCAATCTGCGCAATCCGGAAGTTATCGAGCACTATCGCCGGCGTTTTCCGGTCGGCGAATAGTTCCGCGGCGAGCATCGCGACGGTGTAGACCTGAGATGCGGGCCAGCCTTTCCGGACTTGCATCCTGATGGCCTGCGCAGTCACTGGCCAAGCAAAGCCTCGACCGCGGCGGCAATGCGCAGCAGATGACTGTCATGCCCGTGCTTGCCCACCAGCATCAATCCGGCCGGCAGCTTCGTGCCGGGCATCAGCAGCGAGATCGCGCAAAGGTCGAACTGGTTGGCGACCTGCGTGTTGCGCAAGAGCAGTCCTTCCGTCTTGTCGCGCAGAGCTTCGTCGCCGGCCATGGCGGCGATGGACGGCGCGACCATCGGCACGGTCGGCAATGCCAGAACATCGACCGTCTCCAGCCGTTCCGCCATGGCCGCCACAAGCTCGGCGCGCCGGCGGATCGTCCGGATGTAGGCCGAGGCAGGGACAGCCAGCGCGCGCGCCAATGGCCCGGTGACATGCGGATCGACCGGCACAGAGGCGCCGCCCGCCAGCCAATCGGCATGCACCTCCGCACCTTCCATGGACGCGATCGTCCCGCGCCTGGTTGCCGCGCGCATCTCGGCGATAAGATCGTCGATGGACAAATCGGCGGCGCGGGCGCCGGCTCGTCCGATCTTGTCGATGCAAGCCTCGAAAGCTTCGGCGACCTTCGCCTGCGTTTCGCCGAACAAGACGCCGCGTGGAATGCCGACGCGCAGGCCGGCGAGCGAGCCCGGCTGAGGACCGGCGGGCTCTTGTCCCGCCATGATCGCATCGGCGATCGTGCAATCGGCGACGCTGCGGGCAAGCGGACCGATCGAATCCAGCGTCATCGACAGCGGAAAGGCTCCCGTCAAAGGCACGCGCCGCGCCGTCGGCTTGAAGCCGACAACGCCGTTGAGCGAGGCGGGGATGCGCACCGAGCCGCCGGTGTCCGAACCGATCGAGATGTCGCTTGTGCCCTCGCCGATCGCAACGCCGGCTCCAGATGACGAGCCGCCCGGGATCAGGCCGGCATCGGCAGCGTTGCCTGGTGTGCCGTAATGCGGATTGTCGCCGATCGCGGTGAAAGCGAACTCGGTCATGTTGGTCTTGCCGAGGATGACCGCGCCCGCCTGGCGCAGCCTCTGCACGATCGCCGCGTCCCGCGCCGCCGGTTCGGCGCTGGCGCGGATCAGCGATCCGGCCGTCGTCGGCTCCCCGGCGACGTCGAACAGATCCTTGATCGAAACGATGCGCCCGTCGAGCGGCCCAAGGCTGACGCCGGCCTTGCGGCGGGCATCGGACGCATCGGCTGCTGCCCGCGCGGCCTCGGCATAGAGCTTCGTATAGACCTTCTCATCCCCCGCCCGATTGGCAAGACGTGACAGGATGATTTCAAGACGGTCGCGGATGGATTGCATTTTCGATGTCGGGCCTTGCAAAATTGCAACGTCTTTTAACCGTGCGGCCTGGTCTTGGCCGGCGAAGAGATAACCCGGCAAGTGTGCCTTTGCACCCTGCCAGCGATGGAAAGATGCTGATGCTGTACAAAGGCAGCTGCCACTGCGGCAAGGTGGCGTTCGAGGTCAAGGGTGAGATCGGCGGCGCGGTGCGCTGCAACTGCTCGATCTGCCGGCGCAAGGGCGCGCTTTTGTGGGCCGTGCCGCATGAGAAGCTCAATCTGGTCGCCTGGGGCGACGACCTCGGCCGCTATACTTTCGGCAAGGCCCAGATCGCGCATCGCTTCTGCCGCACATGCGGCATGCACCCCTTTGCCGAGGACGTCGGCCAGGGCAACGAACGGTCCGCCTATATCAACATCAACTGCCTCGACGATGTTGATATCACCGCAATCGAGGTGTTCGAGTTCGACGGCCGCTCGGCTTGAAGCCAATTAACGACCCGACGCTCCTGAGAGCCGCCGGGCCGATGCTCGCAAGGGCGAGCGGACTGGCCTATTCGGCGGCCGGCTTGGGCCCCATCAGGAAGGCCGCCAGCAAGGTCGCCGGCTAAGTCCGACTTCTATCCGGCGTGCCGCAGGCTCACACCGCTGCCTTTATCGAACATCACCACCTTGTCGGGGTTCCAGGCAAAGCGCACCGGCTCTTCGATAGCCACGTCGGTCCTGGCCGGCACCGTGGCCCGCAGCATCGTGTCGCCGACCCTGAGCGTCAGGATCTTTTCCACGCCATGGTTCTCGACATCGTGCACGCGTGCCTCGACCGGAGCCCCGCTCTCCAGATAGACGTCCTCCGGACGGATGCCGAAGACGAGCGGGCGACCGTCGGCCGCGCCGCTCGTCCTGCCCCCGCCAAAGCTCTTGGCGCCAATTGTGAGCGGCAGTTCGAAATTCACCGGCGCCATCACCGCGCGGTCGTTGACCAGCCTACCGTCGATGAGGTTCATCGGCGGCGAGCCGACGAAGCTCGCGACATAGGTGTCGCGCGGATTGTTGTAGATCTCATGCGGCGTGCCCGTCTGCACGATGCGGCCATGGTTGAGCACGCCGACCTTGTCGCCCATCGACATGGCCTCGATCTGGTCGTGTGTGACGAACAGGAACGTGGCGCCGAGTTGCATCTGAAGGTTCTTCAACTCCGTGCGCAGCGCCTCGCGCAGCTTGGCGTCGAGCGCCGAGAGCGGCTCGTCCATCAGGAACACGCGCGGCTTGCGCACGATCGCTCGGCCGATCGAGACGCGCTGCATCTCGCCGCCGGAAAGCCGGTCGGTCTTGCGGTCGAGCAGGTGTTCGATCCTGAGCGTGCGGGCGGCGCGCGCGACGCGGTCCTTGATCTCGGCATCCGGCAGCCGGCGGATCTTCGGCTTCAGCGGAAATTCGAGGTTCTGCCGCACAGTGTAGCGCGGATAAAGCGAATATTGCTGCAGCACCAGCGCGACGTCGCGCTCGGCCGCGCCCCAGTCGGCGACGTCGACGCCGTCGATGAGAACCTGGCCCTCGGTCGGCTTATCCAGTCCGGCGATCAGGCGTAGCGTCGTCGTCTTGCCGGCGCCGGTCTCGCCAAGCAGCACGAAGAACTCGCCGTCGGCTATGTCGAGGTTCAGACCCGTCAGCGCGGTGTGGCTGCCGTATTTCTTGGTGATGTTCTTCAGTTCGATATGGGCCATTACAGCCTTACTCCCAGCGACTTGCCGCTTGCCGTGTCGAAAAAGTGCGCCTGCTCGGGATCGATGCGGACATGGACTTTCTCACCGGGGCCCGAGACGTAGCCCGCCTTGGTGCGGGCGCGCAGCATCGTGGAGCCGAGCCTGAGATCGACAATGTCGAAGGACCCGAGCGGCTCGATGATGCTCGCCTCGACTGGCATGTAGCCGGGCGCCGCATCGTGCCGCACGAGTACGCCCTCCGGGCGGATGCCGAGCGTCAGGCCGCCATTGGCTGCATGCCCGTTGAGTCTGGACAGGAGCTGGCGCGGGAACTCGAAGCCAGCCGGCGCATCGCCGACGGTTACGGAGGCAGTGCCCGCCTGATCCGCGACATTGACCTCGGCAATGTTCATCACCGGGCTGCCGACGAACTGCGCCACGAACAGGTTTGCCGGATGCGAATAGACATCGTCCGGCGTGCCGACCTGCTGGATGAAGCCTTCATGCATGATGACGATACGGTCGGCGAGGCTCATCGCCTCGATCTGGTCGTGCGTGACATAGATCGTGGTCGACCCTTGCTTGACGTGCAGGCGCTTGATCTCGGCGCGCATCTCCTCGCGCAGCTTGGCGTCGAGCGCGCCGATCGGCTCGTCCATCAGCATCGCCTTCGGGCGCCGCACCAGCGCACGACCGATGGCCACGCGCTGCATGTCGCCGCCCGAGAGCGCCGACGGCCTCTTGTCGAGCAGATCGGTGATGCGCAGGACCCGGGCGACCTCGCGCACGGACTTGTCGACTTCGCCGCTGCTCATGCGCATTGCACGCAGCGGAAAGGCGACGTTCTCGAACACCGTCATATGCGGGTAGAGCGAGAAGGACTGGAACACCATGGCGATGTCGCGGTCCGCCGCCTTGAGGTGCTGCACCGGCTTACCGTCGATCAGGATGTCGCCCTGGTCGATCGTCTCCAGCCCTGCCACGGCGCGCAGCGTCGTGGTCTTGCCGCAGCCCGACTGGCCGAGCAGCACGATGAACTCGTTGTCGGCGATGGCCAGGTTCAGATTATGGATGACCTGGACGGCACCGAAGAATTTCTCGATGCCGCGAAGTTCGATCTGCGTCACTGGCGGGCTCCCTCATGCGTCGCGGCGCCGGTTTCCTCGCTCTGCTCCGGTGCGATCTTGGACGTGATGTTGAAGCCGATCAGCCCGATCAGGATGATCGTCACACCGTATGAATGCAGGCTGAGGCTCCATGGTTGGCAGAGCGCTACGATGCCCAGCACCATTAGGATTTGCGAGGCCGGCAGCAGGTACTTCTCGTTGGTGGAGCGAAAACTCATTTGCGGATTGCTCCGAACGTCACGCCGCGAAGCAGATGGTTGCGCAGCAGGAAGGTGAAGATTGCGACCGGCAACAGGAACAGGAAGGTACCCGCCGCGATCGTCGTCCAGTCCGGCAGGCCGGAGCCGATCTGCGAGGGGATGAAGGGCGGCGCCGTCTGGGCGCGCCGGTTGGTCATGATCAGCGCAAAGGCGTATTCGTTCCAGGCAGTGATGAAGCAGAACACGGCAGTCGCCGCGATGCCGGTCGCGGCCTCGGGCAGCACGATCTTGAAGAAGGCCTGCATGCGCGTGTAGCCGTCGACGAGTGCTGCTTCCTCATACTCCTTCGGGATCTCGTCCATGAAGCCCTTCATCAGCCAGACCGAGAAGGACAGGTTAAAGGCAACGTAGAGGATGATCAGGCCGATATGCGAATCGTTGAGGCCGACCATCCGGTACATCAGGAACATTGGGATCGCGACCACCACTGGCGGCAGCATGCGGGTCGACAGGATGAAGAAGAGCAGGTCCGCCTCGCCCGCGATCTTGAAGCGTGAGAAGCCATAGGCGGTGAAGGTTCCCATGCCCACAGCCAGCACCGTGCTGATCACAGCCACGATCAGGCTGTTCATGAACCGGTCGGGATATTGCGAAAGCTGCACGTCCTTGCCGACCTTCAGCACCCGCTCGCCGCCGTCATAGATGCGTTTTTCCCACCAGGGCGCGGCATCGTAGACTTGCGGATCCACGGGCTTCTGCATCTGCACGCGCTTGGTGAAGAGCCGCACGAACGGCGTCACCTCAGGCTCGAACAGCACGGTGGGCGGGACGCTGACGGCGAGCTCCTTCGGCTTGAAGGCCGTCGAGGCGATCCAGTAGATCGGTGCCAGGAAGATCAGCGTCGCGATCAGCACCGCGGCGATGGCGATGCGGTTGAAGGCGACCTCGGAAGAAGTGCGGACGGCGGCCATGTCAGCGCTCCTTCACCTTGTTGAGATACTTCACGTAGAGGTTGGTGATCGCCAGCACCATGATCAGCACGATGTAGGCCAGCGCGCAGGACTTGCCCGTATCCCACTGCTGGAAGGCCTGCTTGTAGAGCCGGATCGCGATCAGCTCGGCGGTCGGCTGGGTGGTCATGGTGTAGGCAATGTCGAAGGTCTTGAAGGCTTCCATGGTGCGGAAGATCAGCGCGATCAGAAGGATCGGCGAAACCAGCGGCAAGGTGATACGAGTGAAGGTGTACCACCACCCGGCGCGGTCAATCGCGGCCGCCTCGTAGAGATGCTGCGGCACGGCCGAGAGACCGGCGAGCGACAGCAGCATGACGAAAGGCGACCACATCCAGATATCGGTGATCGCGACCGCGTAGAGCGCGCTGTCGGGATTGGAGAGCCAGGCGAAGTCGCCAAGGCCGAAGACATAGTTGATCGGTCCCCAGGACGGGCTGTAGAGCAATTGCCAGAACAGGCCGACGACCGCCGCCGACATCATCATCGGCAGCAGCAGCAGCGTGGTGATCAGGCCCTTCATCGGAAAGCTGCGGTTGAGCAGAAGCGCAAGGCCGAAGCCGACGATCATCTGCCCAGCCACCGAAACGATCACGTATTTGGCGGTGATGACGAAGTTCGACCAGATGTGATCGTCGCTCAGCAGCTCACGATAGTTCTGCAAGCCGACGAACTGCCAGGGTTCGCTGCGGTTCGCGGCGAAGTTCGTAAAGGAATAGCCGAGCGAATAGATCAGCGGGAAAATGTTGAAGACGATCAGAAAGACCAGCGTCGGGATGATGAACAGGTTGCGGATGGTCAGATCGGACCAGCCGCGAGCGGCGGCCCTGGACGCTGGATCAAGATTGGTAAGGGCTACCGAAGCCAACTTTGTCTCCTGAAAACAGGAATGCCGGAGGGGGAAACCTCCTCCGGCATTCTGACTGCGATACTTACTTGTAACGATTGTATTTGGTGAAGGTCGCCTTCCAGTCGGCGGCCGTCTTGTCGAGCGCCTCCTGGGCGGTGCCCTTGCCGCCGACCACGAACGGATAGATGTTCTGGTTCAGCTGATCGAGCACTTCGGCGTATTCAGGCGTTGCCCAGAAGTCCTTGACCATGAACATCGTGTCGTAGAACGCCTTGTTGTAAGGCGTCGCGTTCTGGAAGGCTTCGGACTTCAGCACGGCCTGGCTGCAGGTGTAGCCGCCGAGCTCGGCCCACTTCTTCTGGGTCTCGTCCTTGATGAACCACTCGAGGAATTTCATCGCCTCGTCCTTGTTCTTCGAATACGAGACGACCGAGATGCCCTGGCCGCCGAGCGCGGCGAAGCGCTTGCCGTCCGGGCCGGCCGGATTGGCGAAGAAGCCGGTGACGTCGGCATAGGGGTTGGTGGCCTTGTTCACCAGCGGCGGGAAGAAGGCGAAGAAGTTCATGCTCATCGCTGCCAGGCCGCCGGTGATCGCCTGGTTGTCTTCCACGAAGAAGGTCTTGCCCCAGCCCGGAGGCGTGAACTTGTAGAGTTGCTTGTACATGTCGAGGCCGGCGGCGGCTTCCTTGGAGTTGGTGATGCCGTCGACCTTGTAGGTCGCGTAGTCGCCGAGATCGCCGCCATAGCTGAAGATGGCGCTTTCGACGCCCATCGCCATCGCGTCATAGGAATTGTCGGTGTAGATGGCCACGCCGTACCGCTTCTGGTCCGGACGGTGGAAGAACTCGGCGATGTCGCGCAGCTGCGCATAGGTCGTCGGCACCGCGAGGTCGTAGCCGTATTTGGCCTTGAAGGCTTCCTTCTCCTTCGGGTCCTCGAACCAGTCCTTGCGATAGGACCAGCCGATCGCGTCGCCTTCCAGCGGGATCGCCCAGTATTTGCCGGAACCGCCCGGATACTCGGCGTAATACTTGATGGTCGCGGGCGCCATCACGTCGCCAAGCTTGTGCTGGTTGAAGAAGTCGGTCAGGTCGACATAGTGGCCTTGCGTCGAACCGGCGCCCAGCCATTGCGAGTCGCCGACGACCATGTCGTAGGCATCGCCATGCGCGTTGAACTCGGTGAAGGCCTTGGTCTGGAAGTCGGGCCACGGCGTCGTCTGAACGGTGACCTTCACGCCGGTTTCGGCCGTGTAGTCGTTGACGAGTTCCTGCAGATAGTTCGCCGGGTCCCATTCCGCCCAGAAGATGGTGAGTTCTTTATCCTGCGCGCGGACGGATGTCCCGCAGGCAAGCGCCAGCCCAATACCAGCAATCACGCTGGTCATAATCTTGCGCATAGTTTTCCTCCCTTGTGCGCATTCTACCGTCTCATGCGAGCCGGCGGCGAAGCCGGCCTTGGTAGTTCCTCCTGTGATGGCACCTCTCCGGTCCAGGCCTCCCACCCTGTCGGAAATGGATCGCAGCCTTCACTTTGATCCGCTTTATCGGTCCTAAATCTGGTATTACCAATTCCCGCTTGACGTCAAGCGCTTTCTTGGGAGGCTAGGCGCAGACGAACGAGGCCACCATTATGGCATCTGCCTGTTTTCCCTTGTTTTTCCTACTCCTTGATACGCCGATCCCTTGTAAGGGCCAGCTCACCCCATTTAACATTCAAAATCGTCCTCACAATCTGGTCGAACCAGATTTACCCGATCGTCGCCCCAGGCGCCGCAGCCATTCCTGCCGATTTCGCCTCCGATTCCGCCATTGCGGCGCGCACCAGCGCGCCCGCCGCCCATTGCGCCACCGACACCATCTCGGCGCTGTTCAGCCCCCAGATATCCTTCAGCACCGTGACCACCTCGACGCCGAACATCAGCGACAGCGCCTGGGCAAGGCGCGTGAGCTGGCGCGGCTTCAGGCGTCCCTTGAGCGGCGCGATCGCATCCTTCAACAGGTCGACGCGATGACCGCGAATGAAGGCCGGCTCGGACCCGAGCGTGCCCGCCTGGCGCCGCGCCCATTGGTCGAGGGACAGTTTCAGCGCCGCTTTGAAGGTCGCCTCGAAGGCTTCGATGCGCGGCATCGCGGTCGCGAACAGATCTGCCACGCGCCGCTCGGCATCGTCGGATGTCGACTTCCAGGTAAGGATAGGGCCGAGCCCTTCATCGACCACGGCCTGCACCAGCGCCGCCTGGCTCGGGAAATACCGGTAGGCGGTGGCGCGCGACACCTCCGCCGCCTCCGCGACCTCGCTGACCGAAGGGGTCATGCCTGATTGCATCAGCCTCGTCGCCGTTTCCAGCATCAGCCGCTTTGTGCGGGCGCGCGGCCCCTTCTCGGCGGCCGGCGCCTGTGCGGCGTCATCGATGGAGGCGGCTTGTTGACGTGAGATATTCATATCAATATGATACGCGCGTCTCAAAAATTTGCAATGGCGCAATGCCGGTCAATAACGGGTCCCCACCAGCGACGAGGCTTTAGCCGAGGAGCTTAAGGGTGGGGCAAAAAATCGGGCCCCCACCAGCGACGAGGCTTTAGCCGAGGAGCTTAAGGATGGGGCAAAAAAGGCCGGCGGCAGAGCCGGCCATGCCGGACGGGGAACCGCGGATGAAGCGCATCTATGTGATCGGCACCGCCGACACCAAAGGCGAGGAACTCGCCTTCCTGGCCGATGCCGTCGCCAAGGCCGGCGGCGCGGTCGTCCTTGTCGATATCGGCACGCGAGGCGCGACCGTCCCGGTGGATATCCCTGCCAGCGAGGTCGCCGCGCATCATCCCAAGGGAGCCGGCGCTGTTCTCGGCATCGACGATCGCGGCACCGCCGTTGCCGGCATGGGCGCGGCCTTTGCCAATTTCATCCAGTCACGTGACGACATCGCCGGGGTGATCGGCATCGGCGGCGGCGGCGGCACCTCGATCATCACCGCCGGCATGCGGGCACTGCCGCTCGGCCTGCCGAAGATCATGGTCTCGACATTGGCCTCCGGCGATACCGCGCCTTACGTCGACATCTCCGACATCATCATGATGCCGTCGGTCACCGACATGGCGGGACTGAACAGACTCTCCCGCATTGTGCTGCACAATGCCGCCCAGGCGATCGCCGGCATGGCCGCGAAGCCCGCCTCGGCCGCCGCCGGCAAGCCGGCGCTGGGACTCACCATGTTCGGCGTCACCACGCCCTGTGTGACGGCGATCGTCGACCGATTGCGCCCCGACTATGACTGTATGGTCTTCCACGCCACCGGCACTGGTGGTCGCTCGATGGAGAAGCTCGCCGACAGCGGTCTGCTGGCCGGCGTCATCGACATCACCACGACCGAGGTGTGCGATTTCCTGTTCGGCGGGGTGCTGCCGGCGACCGAGGATCGCTTCGGCGCGATTGCGCGCACGAAATTGCCCTATGTCGGCTCGGTCGGCGCGCTCGACATGGTGAACTTCTGGGCGCCGCCGACCATTCCGGAAAAATATCATGGGCGGCTCTTCTACGAGCACAATCCCAATGTCACGCTGATGCGCACCACGGCCGAGGAATGCCGCAAGATCGGCGAATGGATCGGCGGCCGCCTTGCCCGATGCGACGGTCCGGTCCGCTTCCTGATCCCGGAAAAGGGCGTATCGGCGCTCGATATCGAAGGCGGCGCCTTCTTCGATCCGGAAGCCGACGCCGTGCTGTTTGAGGCCATCGAGCGCACGATCGAACCGACCAGGAACCGCACCGTGACGCGCCTGCCGCTGCACATCAACGACCCCGCCTTCGCCAAGGCCGCGGCGGAGGCCTTCCTCGACATCGCCAAGAAGTGAGACAAGACAAGCATGGCTGCCATTCCGCGCAAAACGATCCTGGAAAAATTCCGCAAGATGATCGCCGACGGCGTGCCGATCATCGGCGGCGGCGCCGGGACCGGCCTGTCGGCCAAGGCCGAGGAAGCCGGCGGCATCGACCTGATCATCATCTACAATTCCGGCCGCTATCGCATGGCCGGCCGCGGCTCGGCCGCCGGCCTGCTTGCCTACGGCAACGCCAACGAGATCGTCAAGGAAATGGCCTATGAGGTGCTGCCGGTGGTCAAGAAGACGCCGGTGCTGGCCGGCGTCAACGGCACCGACCCCTTTGTCATCATGCCGCTGCTGCTCGCAGAGCTGAAGACGATGGGCTTTTCCGGCGTGCAGAATTTTCCGACCGTCGGCCTGTTCGACGGCACCATGCGCCAGAGTTTCGAGGAGACCGGCATGGGTTTTGGCCTCGAGGTCGACATGATCGCCGAGGCGCGCAAGCTCGACTTGCTCACCACGCCCTACGTCTTCAACCCCGACGAGGCGCGCGCCATGGCACGTGCCGGCGCCGATATCGTCGTCGCCCATATGGGCGTCACCACCGGCGGCTCGATCGGCGCCACTTCGGCGAAAACGCTCGACGCCTGCGTCAAGGAAATCGACGCCATTGCCGATGCCGCGCGCTCGGTGCGCAAGGACGTCATCCTGCTTTGCCATGGCGGACCGATCTCGATGCCCGACGACGCGCGCTACATTCTCGAACGCTGCGAGGGCTTGCATGGCTTTTACGGCGCAAGCTCGATGGAACGGCTACCGGCGGAAGCGGCGATCGCCAGGCAGACAGCGGATTTCAAGACGGTCGCGATCACGAAAAAGAAGGGATGAGGCAATGGCCGACAGGAGCAAGGTGTTCGTCTACCCGAAGGATGTCAGCGCCTTCGGCTTCGACTGGGGCAAGCTGTCGCTGACCGTCGCGCCGGAAGTGAACGGCGCCGAGCGCTTTTCCGGCGGTGTCGTCGACTTGCCGCCGGGCAAAGGCCACACCCGCCACAACCATCCGGGCGCCGAAGAGATCATCTTCGTCATCTCCGGCAATGGCGAGCAGATGGTCGAGGATGAGAAAGGCAATCCGGTAGTAGCGAAGGTCGGCCCCGGCTGCACCATCTATGTGCCGGAAAGCCGCTTCCACTCGACGCTCAACACTGGCGACCAGCCGATGCAGCTCTTCGTCGTCTATTCGCCCGCCGGACCGGAGCTGGCGCTGCGCGACCTGCCTGATTTCAGGCTGCTGCCGGCTGGCAAATGATGATGTTTCCTTTTCCCCGTTCCAGCGCTGGTCGACCCCCACTCCGTCTCGGCTTCGCCGAGCCACCTCTCCCCCGATCGACGGGGGAGAGGAAAGGCGCCAAG